>DASRXU010000057.1:0-13972 GCA_035687365.1 Planctomycetaceae bacterium
AGATTGAGGAGGTGCTCCATCGTCCTACTATGGCGAAAGGCCTTCGGCCTGTCAAATTGTGCGGGCCGGCTTCAGGTCGTCTCGGACAATCCCAGAGGCCAGAGGAAGCCTCAGGAGCATTCCTGTTGTCTCTGGCGTTGGTGCAGACTAACTTTCAGCGGCGGCCACCAAATGAGGAGTTGCTTGATGAGAACTGCAATCATCTGTGGCGTCATTGTTCTGATCGCTGCCTTGGGGCGTGCTGATGAGCCCAAGCCGTTAGTTCGCCCCATCACTGAGGCGCAGTCGGTCATTGCGGTCTATTACGAAGACTGGGGGCTCGCGTCCGCCCGTGAACCTGAGATCATCTGCGCCGCTTGGCCTGACGGGCACCTGGTATGGTCGGACGATCGGATCCGGGGTGGGCCGCCCTATCACGCTGCGCAACTCGATCCCCAGAAATTTGCGAAACTGATCGCGCGATTTGAAAATGATGGCTTGTTCGCCGATGGGAAGCTCAATGACGCGCAATGGGGGCCGGACTCGGAGTTCATTACGGTCTTGATTAAGTCCGGCAAAAGAAAAGTCGACATGAGCTCGTGGCACGAATTGTTTGAGGCCAACGGAGGACTGGTCACGAGTGGTGGAGTCCTACTGGCAGAAAAACGTCCTCGCCTCGAAGTCCTCCGTAAAGAGCCGGCCGACTATCTTTTCTATCGCATGGTCTGGAGCGAAACGCGGACGAGCATCGCCGCGCTGATTCCGCGCGCCGGCCAGCCAACGACCGGTAAACCGTTCATGAAGGCTGCTGAATTGTCGTGGCAGGAACCGCGTCCGCCCGACACCCACAAGTAAAGGTGGGCGTGCCACCGCGCGCGTGCCACCGCACCCCGTGACTCGGCCCTGCACTCCTGTCGGCGCGTTTGCTACAATCCCGCCGAAAACAATGGGTCCGCCGAAAACGAAAGGCAGAAAATGGCCAAGGCGGCAAAGACGGCGATCTCGCCCACGCGCGAGGAAGATTATCCCGAGTGGTATCAGCAGGTGATCAAGGCGGCTGACCTGGCCGACGTGTCGCCCGTGCGCGGCTGCATGGTGATTCGCCCGTGGGGCATGGGCATCTGGGAGAACATGCAGAAGGGGCTCGATCGCCGGTTCAAGGAGACCGGACACGAGAACGCCTACTTTCCGCTGTTCATTCCGATGAGTTTCCTCGAGAAGGAGGCGCAGCACGTCGAGGGGTTCGCCAAGGAGTGCGCGGTCGTCACGCATCATCGGCTCGAGCCGGGGCCCGACGGGAAGCTGCGGCCGGCCCCGTCTGCGAAGCTCGAGGAGCCACTGATCGTGCGGCCGACCAGCGAGACGATCATTGGTGCCATGTATGCGAAGTGGGTGGAGTCCTATCGCGACTTGCCGATCTTGATCAATCAGTGGTGCAACGTCGTGCGATGGGAACTGCGGACGCGGATGTTTCTGCGAACGGCCGAATTCCTCTGGCAAGAGGGGCACACGGCCCACGCCACCGACACCGAAGCGATCGAAGAGACCATGAAGATGCTCGGCGTCTACGCCGACTTCGCCGAAACAGAAATGGCGATGCCCGTGATCAAAGGTGAAAAGACGGCCGGCGAGCGGTTCCCCGGAGCCGTCGCCACGTATTCGATCGAAGCCATGATGCAGGACCGCAAAGCGCTGCAAGCCGGCACCTCACATTTCCTCGGCCAGAATTTCTCGCGAGCCCAAGAGATCAAATTCCAGGATGCGGCCGGCGGCGAGTCGTTCGCCTGGACGACGTCTTGGGGCGTTTCGACGCGACTGGTCGGCGCGCTCTTGATGACTCATAGCGATGACGACGGCCTCGTTCTCCCTCCGCGGCTCGCGCCCAAGCATCTCGTCATTCTGCCGATCTACCGCGGCGACGACGACCGCGCGAAGGTGAAAGAATACTGCGATCAGCTAGCGAAGGAACTCGGACAACGCGATTACGCCGGCGACAAAATCCGCGTGCAAATCGACGACCGCGATCTACGCGGCGGCGAAAAGGCCTGGCAACACATCAAGCGCGGCGTCCCTCTGCGAGCAGAAATCGGCCCCCGCGACATCGAGAAGGATTCGGTGTTCCTCGCACGGCGCGACACCGGAACCAAAGAACCGATCGGCCGCCAACAACTGATCGAAACTGTGCCGCAGATTCTGGCGCAGATCCAAGACTCGCTCTATCAGCGGGCCCTCAAACTGCGTGAAGCGAACACCTGCAACATCGACAACCTCGACGAATTCAAAGCCTATTTCACGCCCAAGAACGAAGCCAAACCCGAGATCCACGCCGGCTTCGCTCAGTGCCACTGGTCCGAAGATCCCGCAATGCACGAGCTGTTAAAAGAGCTCAAAGTCACCATCCGCTGTGTGCCGCTCGACGCGCCCGCAGAAGCGGGCAAGTGCATCTTCACGGGCAAGCCCAGCACCAAGCGGGCAATCTTCGCGAAGGCGTATTAGGCCGGATTGGGTGGCACTGGCGGCTCGTCCGCCAGTGTTTGATGGGCGAGGTGAAAATGCACACTGCCGCCCCATGCAATTGGCTGCATTGGCACCACGCTCGTCCGGGCTACTTGCTCTCCGTCAGCGGTTTGTTCTCCACGAACAACAACTTGACCGGCCGCGTCTCCTTCGTGAACGTCAGGCCTGTCTGCACCTCGATATTGTGCAGCACCAGCGCCGGGTCGCGAGCGGCGCGGCGCTCGTCTGCGGTCGAATCCCGGCCAACGGGATGAGGTGCCAGATGGTAGTCCCAGGTGACGCGCTGCGGTGGGTTTGCGACGTTGTCTCTGACGATGCGTGCGTCGATCCACTCGCCAACCGCGTCGAGGAGTTCTGTGAGACCTCCGCCGCCACCACCGCCACTGCTACCGCCAATTGGGCTGAAGTTCAGCACCTTCCCGTAGATTTGAACGCCTCCTGAACGCACTCGCGTGTCGGAAAGGGGCGTCATGTGCCAGGTGCCGCGGGCGACATAGACCTCCTGCGTCTTTTCGCCGAATTCCAGATGAATCGGCAGCTTCAGTTCCTGGCGCAAAATCGGTTCCAGCTGTGCCACGAGAATCTCAGCGGTCATCCCTTCGCGATAGACCCAGTCGCCCGGCAGCGGAGTGACGAGGAGATTCTTGGGCCCACTAATCTGCTGCGGTTTGAGTTGGTGCAGGACGTGGCATACATCAATGACCCTCCACGCGCCAAGGAAACCGACCGGGCCCTCGTGAAGCGTTTTGCCGTCCCAAAGATAGCCGATGGCCGTAGGTCCCGCCCCACCGGTGGAAGACAGATAGAAGAACTGATCGGGGCGCGTGACGCGCCAGTATTCGTCACGAGGCTCGGCGAAAGGGGGAGGAATTCGCTTTATATATTGCCCCGGTGCCAGCCGATAGCCGTGCTTGGCCGCGAGTTCGGCATAGAGCGCCTCCCCGGCCGCGTACCTTTTCTGGCGTTCGTCGGCCTGCTTCTTCAGGAGTTCCGGCGAGGGTTTGACGGTCGCCCAATCGAGCTTGTTCTCCTCGAGGATTGTCAGCCCTGGCATCAGCGTAAGCTGCTCGGCTTGGGCGACTCGTTTGTCTGGATTGCGTTGGTAGCGGCCAGGAATCACCTTGTCGAAAGAGATCTCGACGCGGTCGCCCACTCGGCGGAGCGTGGCTTTTTTGCTGCCTCGCACCACGAGAGTTCCCGCCGCCGCGTCGATTTCAAAGTCGCCTACGATCAAGCGAGTAGCGCGAAGTTCTGGATGAGAGGCCTCGCGGACGATGACCTGGTCGGCGGCCAGTTCGATCTGGGTCAAGCCGCCGAGCATCCGCAATCGCAGTTTGTTGTCTTTCACGTCGACGAGGGGGTTCCCCGCAAGCCGGCCGGGGATCGGCGGCTCATGGACGTTAATGACCGGTTGGCCGGTCAGCTTCGCAACCTCGGGACCGCGCGACAGGTCGTAATCAACGTGAATCGTATTCGGCCCGAGCACCCCGGAGACGTGGAGGCGAAAACTCCCAAAGCCGCCTTCGCGCGTGACAAAGCGAGTTGTCCGAGAGAGCGTGTTCCACACGAGATGCAGGTCGAGCGTGATCCAGTGCGCTGGATCCGCAGGCGCTCGAGCCACTGACTGAGCGATCGCGGCTTCGTTCTTGTGATCGTTCGCCGGGAACGATTCTCCACCATGCACGTCGAAGCCCAGGACCGTCAGGCTGTGTCCGTCGGTTTGCAGAGCGAGGTCGATGCCGTTGCGGTGGATCCATTGCTGCAACGGCTGCGGGAAAACCCACTGATCGATCGGCTTGCCCTTGTTCGCTGGAAGCAGGAGGTCGGGAGGCGGAGTCATCCAACGGTGAGTGTCGAGATCGAGAAAAACTGGCTCCCGGTCAGCCCCGGTGATGAAGAACCCGAGCCGCTGAAACGGCGGGTCGCGACGATTGGCCGCTGGGGCTTTCTTATCGCGTGGAACCTCCTTGTCGGATTTCTTATCCGCAGCTGTCGGCGTCGGCGCAGAGCTGGCCGCTGGAGTTTTGAGCAGCTTCTCCTGAGCAGTGCCCGTCGTCTCCAAGAAATGGGCGCACGAAGCGGCCATCAGCACGAGAGCCACGACAGCCAGCGGACGCGCATTTCGCGTTCGATTCACGATCGTCACTTCGACCCCGCTCTCCAATCCTTGCCGCGGCCTCACGACCGGCAAACCCAGCACCAAACGGGCGATCTTCGCGAAGGCGTCTAGTGCGGCTTTCGGGGGAGCTCTGCTTTAACCGGCTCCCACTTGAGTCGTCTATCGTGGATTTCTAGTTCCGGCATCCACAAGATGATCTCGTCCGACTCGGCGACTCGCTTTTTGAACTCGACTTGAACATGGTCTCCGACGCGTCGCAGCGTTGCCGACTTTCCGCGACCGTTGACCGTCACAGATCCAGTCGGGGCGTCGATTCCCAACGTTCCCGTATGCAGGCGGGCGGCACGAAGTTCCGGATGGCCCGATTCGCGTACCACGACTTCGTCCGCGGAGATCTCGATTTGATTCGAACTCCCCGGCGTCCGCAAGCAAAGCTTATGGTCGCTCACATCGGCGATCAGAAACGTAGCCATGCTGCTCAGAATCTGCGGCTCGTAAACGGCAAAGACTTGTTGGCCCGTGAGCTGGGGAACATGTGGTCGGCGGGTCAGTTGATAGTCGAATTGAATTGAATTCACCCCCCACAGATCCGTGAGATGGAAGTTGAACGTTCCAAGCCCACCCTCGCGCGTCACAAAGGGGGTGCCATATCGAATTGCGGCCTTCACAATCGGTTGCCCGCGCCCCACTTGGCCCACGTGAACCGGTACCTCAGAACGGCGTAACGTGATCCACTCAGCCCCCGCGAGGCGAACGTTAGAAACCTTCTGGGCAACTTCGGCTTCGGACCTGGGCGGCTCCGTCAATTGGTCTCCCACGCGAAGGTCAAACCCAACGACCGAAACGTTATTTCCGTCCGTCTGCATGCCAAGATCGATGCCGCTATGCTGAATCCAGTGTTTCAACGGCTCGGAGAAACTCCAATGCTCGATGGATTGCCCCTTGTTCTCTTGCGCCAACAAGGACGCCGGCAGCGTCATCCAGCGACCTGTATCAATGTCGATGAAGACCGGTTCCTGCTGGGCCCCAGTAATCATTCGCTGTGAACGGACGTCGTCAAATGGCCGACTGTGAGCAGGCGGTGCAGGGATCTTATCCCTGTCGGCGGCGAGGTTAGGGCCACGCTCGAGTAGAACGAATACGGCCACGCCGGCGAGAATCGTGAAGACCATCGGCTTCACCAAACGATCGCGCGGACGAGATCGGTCGAAGGCGGGCATGACCTCTCGATTGGTTAGGCTAAGCCGACGCAGAATGCATCTGCACCACTCGGGGACGCGACCCAATAGGATATCAGTTCTTGCAGTGCCTGTAAGAACTTTGACCAAGAGAACGCGCTCATGGCACTTTGCAGGCAACGCGCGACAGATTAGTCTGAATCCGAATAGGTTGCTCTTAACCACCGTTCCGGCCACCCTTGCGATTCACTAATCTGACTCCAGGAAACAGACATCATGCACGATCCAAATACTTTGAGCCGTCGCGATTTTGGCAAGCTCTCGATGGCGGCGCTCGCCGGGCTTTCGGTCGGCGGCGTCGCTTTCGCAGCGGACGAAAAAAAATCCGAGAAGAACCCGCTGTTCAGCGATCCGCATGTCTGCCGCGGGCTCAACACCTGCAAAGGCAAAGGGGCCGACAAGAAGAACTCTTGTGCCGGAACGGGGACGTGCGCGACGGCCAAGAGTCATCCCTGTGGCGGCGCCAACGAGTGCAAGGGGCAAGGTGGCTGCGGTGAGATGCCGGGCGAGAATTCGTGCAAGGCGAAAGGCGATTGCCACGTGCCTCTGGCCAAGGACGCTTGGAAAAAAGCTCGCAAACGCTTCGAGGTGCTGATGAAGGCCGACAGCAAGAAATTCGGCGACGCCCCCAAGGCGAAGGCGAAGGCCACCTGAACCAGCTGATTGCCCGTCAACGCGAAAAGCCGCGAGTCGATCTCGCGGCTTTCTTTCGTTCTTAGGGAGAGCGAGGCTCGCGCCGAGCCCTCCTCAGGACAGGCTCAGCAGGAGCTTCGCCCTCCCGCGAATTCGCTTCCCAGCGTTATTCGCCGGGCGTGGTTTGATCTTCGGGCGTTTCGTCGGTCGTCTCTTCCTCGTTCGCAATTTTTCCCAAGCCGCGATGGCCGAGGATCAGCTTCAGTGCCTGCTGAACCAAGGGTAACGGCACGACCGCAAAGTAAATCGTGACGTTCGGTTGCTCGGCGGCCTCAACGTCCTCGGCATTCACGATGACGTCGGCCATATCCGCCAGATCGGGTTGGCCCGTGTGCCGATAGCACTCCGAGATCGATCGCCATGCTCGTTTGTTGAGCGGCGCCGGAATCAGCGTCGCCGCCTCGCGGAGCGGAACGAGCGCCTCTTCGTAGCGTTCCTGGCTCTTGAGCGCTTCACCTCGCAGCAGCGCGACGGCCGGTTCAAAAGGACCCGCGTCGGCAATGGCGTCGAGTTCAGCGATGGCCCGAACTGGAAGTTGCAGTTCGAGGTAACCTTCTGCCCGCTGCAGAAGCCGGATTGTTCGCGGGACTTTATTGGCGTCCATGGCAAGGACCGTTTCTATTAGGCCGCCCACAAAAAACCAGAACTGAAACTGGACGGGGCACTCGCCAAATCAGCAGCTCGTGGCTGTAGTCTGTCTTGGGACCCTCGTCCTCTCTTTTTTGAGGCGGTTTGAGTTCGCGTTTGTTACGCGTTTTCTTGATCGTTTTCCAAAGCTTGTCAAAATTGCGTCTCACCACTCCAGCACGTAGGAAGCAAACGTCATTCCAGTTCAGCAGAGTTCGTAGGAATCGCCGCATCTCATTGCCGCCGCGACACCACCGTCGCCTGATCAGATGCTGTCCCGCAGCCGGATCGAGGCGCAGACTGCCATTTGTGATCCTGATTGAGTGACAACTTTGAAAGGCGATTGAGCGGCCCCGCAAATTGAAGTGCGAGCGTCTGTTAGCGCAGGACTGCGCCGACTACGGTTTGATTCGCAGACGCCCACTTGACGGGCGGCAGCTTGATTCGCCACCGATCGATTTTCATCATAGGCAGCTGCTTCGCGCCCAATTCTGCAACCCGCTGAGTCGAAAAAATGCGACGTGCTGCCCGTGAAACGATCGCTTGGTCTATGAAGATTGTGCTCGTTTTGACTGCAAGCGCCACGGTTTGCGCCGCGGCCGAGAGCACGCGGGCGTCGGCTCGGGCGGGTGCTCGCCCTAACATCATCTTCATCTTCGCTGACGATCACGCCGCTCAGGCGATGAGCTGTTACGGTTCTCGGATCAACAAGACGCCCAACCTCGATCGCATCGCGGCCGGCGGAATGCTCTTTCGCAACTGCTTCTGCACGAATTCGATCTGCGGGCCGAGCCGGGCCGTCGTCCTCACGGGCAAGCACAGCCACATCAACGGCTTTCTGGGCAACAACAACTCGCGCTTCAACGGCGCGCAACAAACCTTTCCCAAATTATTTCAACGGGCCGGCTACGAAACGGCGATCGTCGGCAAATGGCACCTCGTCAGCGACCCAACCGGATTCGACACCTGGAAAATCCTGGTCGGCCAAGGGACGTACTACAACCCGGTGCTGATCGAGAACGGCCACAAGGTCCGCCACGAAGGCTACGTCACCGACGTCATTACCGACGTGGCCCTCGACTTCTTGAAGACCGGACGCGACCCGCACAAGCCGTTCGTCCTGATGTATCACCACAAGGCGCCGCACCGGGAGTGGGAGCCGGCCCTCCGGCATTTGACCCTCTTCGAAGACGTCGACATTCCCGAGCCGGCTACACTATTTGACGACTACAGCGGCCGCGGCACCGCGGCCCACGTCCAGCAAATGGAAGTCATCCGGGACCTCAACAAGCTCGATCTGAAACTCGTCACGCCCAAAGACCTGAACGCCGAGCAGCTCGCCCAATGGACGGCCGCGTACGAGCCCAAGAATCGAGCCTTCCGCAAAGCCCACCTCGCCGGCAAGGAGCTGGCCCATTGGAAGTACGAGCGCTACATCAAGGATTACCTGCGTTGCGTGACGGGGGTGGACGAAAACGTGGGCCGCCTGCTCGACTACCTCGACCAGAGCGGCTTGGCCAAGAACACGGTCGTCGTCTACTCGTCCGACCAAGGTTTTTACTTGGGCGAACACGGCTGGTTCGACAAGCGGTTCATGTACGAAGAGTCGTACCGCATGCCCCTGCTCGTCCGCTGGCCGGGCGTGACCCAGCCGGGTTCGGTTTGCGAGTCGCTGGTGTCGAATCTCGACTTCGCCGAAACATTCTTAGAGCTGGCCGGCCTGCCCGTGCCAAACGACATGCAGGGCCAGAGCCTGGTCCCGCTTCTGGACGGCAAGACGCCGGCCGACTGGCGCAAGAGTCTCTACTACCACTACTACGAGTACCCGGCGGTCCACATGGTGAATAAGCACGAGGGCGTGCGGAACTCACGCTACAAGCTGATTCACTTCTACGAACTGGGCGAATGGGAACTGTACGACCTCGAACGCGACCCGCACGAACTGCGCAGCGTCTACGCCGACCCAGCCTTCGCCGCGACGGTTACGGATCTGAAGGCGGAACTCGCGCGGCTCCGCGACCTGTATCACGTTCCTCCCAATTCGCCGCGGCGGCCCACAGCCAAGGAAGAACCGTCGCGGAAGGCCAAGCAGTGAACGAAAGCGACGCTGTGGAGTTCGCCACTCAGTGGGTGCGAAGCCACTATCCAACCGTCCCCCCGATTGCGGGGGCTATTCATCTAGATCGTCACTGGGTGATCTACTTCCGGTGTTCGTGGGACACTGACGCACTGGGAATGCCGGAAACACTCATCGTCGCGATCGACGGAATGACACGGGAGGTCCTCAAAATCTCCTGATTTGCAGAAAAACGTGTCCAGTCCCGGATCAGTCCCGATCAAAGCAAGTGGACCGGACCTGAGTTTTCCTGCCCTAAGTTATTCCCCTCTAATACGACCGGACCACCTCGCAATTGTGAAGGTGGACCGGACTTTGGGACCGGACCGACTTGAGCCGTCCCGCTCGTTCGATTCCCGTCCCGGTCCCGCACCTAGCCCGAAGTGTCCGGACCTGGTGTCCGGAGCCCACGGCTCGCTTCGCGAAGTCCCCGTCCCGCGGTCCCATCGACAAAAGTGTCCGGACCTGAGTCCTGACCGCGCCACAGCCGTCCCGTTGCCTGCGTCAGGAGCACCGGGTCACCAATTCAGTGGGTCAGATCCCTAGTGAAACAATGTGACCCGACCCGGTGGCTTTGCTCAGAAAATCGCCTTAACCCGTGATTTTCTGAACAGACGGGGATTCTGTCCAGAAAATCGGATCGATGCCCAACTCGTACATTTCCTGAATCAGAACGCAGATGTTGTGACACAGGATTTTACACAGCGCCTCATTCCGCATGGCAACGTCAGTTTTCGAGCGGACGTGATCGCTGAACTTGGCCTTTATCATGGAAAATGTCGACTCGACATTTGACCGCTTGTGGTAATGGCTCAGGAATTCGTCACGGCGGAAATTGAAATAGTGGTGCATCTTCGACCACAACCCGCCGCCCTTGCCCGTGTGCCGGGCTTTGAAGGCGATGAACGGAGTCGCGCCCGCCGCCTCAATCGCGTCGTAGTTCTTGAAGCTGCCGAATTCCTTGTCGCCTGAGACTTCGCGAGCGGTAAAGGTCTGCGTCGTCGTGGCGAGCAACGCCGGCAGCATCGGGGACGAGCCAGCCTCGCGCCCGGCAATCTCGACCGCTGTGACAATATTTGTCTTCACCCCGCACATCAGGTGAACCTTGACCCATTCGTGGTGGGCGCGTGCGATGCCATAGCGGTGGTCGTACCAGCGCGTGAAGCGTGACGACGTGAAGCCGGACGCATCAACTGCGAAATCCACTTCGACCGCTTTCAAGGGGCGGCTTGATTCGACGATCAGCCGATGCAGGATCGGAGTGACCGCTTCGGATTCAAGGCACGTGAACAATGAAGCGTACGACGGAACGCGGCCGATATGCCCAGCAGTGTGAGCGGCGCGGAGGTCGGTCATAAACCGCCGACCGCTGAACGTCGAATAGACCTTGAACACGGCAGAGAACACTGCGTCAGACTGGGGAATGCGGGGACGGCCGCGCGTCTGCTGCGGTTCTTCGATCCCCTCGCACAACTCGCGGAGCAACGCCTGAAACTTTTCCTTCTCCGTCGTCTGGGCTGCGTTGTACGCCTTCCAATTCTGCGGGTAGGACTTGCAGACCGTCTTCGTGAGGGTCAGGGATTCTGTGACCCGCTCCGATCCGTCTTCAAACAGTTCCCTCTGTCTCACAATCCGAACCGCGAGGATGTGCTTGCAAACACAGCCACGCAATTCGTGGTCTGGGCAAGTGCAATGCGGGGTGTCACCGTCGATCTTGACGGTGTAGGGCGAGTGTCCCCGGCCCGACTGAGACGGAACGCGCCACCCGTTAGCGTTTTGTGTGATTTTGACCGTCGCCGCGAGCAACATTGCCCGACCGTCGCGATCCAGCATTTTCCAATCTGACATGGCCGTATCCCTTGGGATGCGGCGTGCCTGGCTTAAAATGTCCGACAAGGGGCATTCGGGCCGACTACGCCTGAGTGCTTCGGCCCGCCGTAGCTAGAACTACGGCGGGTCTTTTCATGCGCTCATTATGCTTGAACGCCCAAGCATTGTCAATTAAAAAACCCGCGAAATTCGCGGGTTTGCAACCATTGACCGTAGCTTTCAGTGGGCGCGATTCATCGCCATGCGGCCATTGTTTTGTGCTTCAAGATTCCGAACTCGCCTCGCCGCTCGAACCCAGTCCCGGAGCGACCGAATCTTTTTTGCCGTCGCCGCTTGCGCCGGCTGCCGGTTTTGCGTGATTTGAGTCATTGTCCGCTCCTTTCGGTTCCTCGCAAAGATATTCGATAGCAATTTTATCGTCAAACAGGGCACCGTCCAAGAGGGGCTCAAGCATCGTCAGCAGCTCATTTTCGATTTCGGACGGAGCACGAACCTCATGGAACAAATGCTGTGCCGCCTCTTCGCGGTCGATAACGAATTCGTGTACTGGATAGCCCTCAATCAGACGCTCCAGGGCTCCAGGCTTGAGGTTACCGTTGTCGAGCCTCTCGCCGTATTCCTGAGCAATCGCGTTGTCTCGGGCGACCTCACCGAGCCGGAATGGGTCGATTTGGCCATAAATCGGCTCATAAAGACCCGTAGCAAGCCGAGTGGCGATTTCGGCCGCAGTCTTGAGAGTGATTCGAAAGCCGCTGCCCCTCAGCAGCCTCAGGAACATGCTTTCAAAACACGCATAGGCTTGATGGTTTAATGTTTCGAGCGCCTTCGTTGGCGTAAGGCCGGACATCTTGGCGATCAGATCATCCGGCTTCACCAACTGGACGTCCAACGGTCCGAGTTCCGCCGAATCGGCAAGAACAAGGGCATCGGCCCCGATCGTGATTAACGTGCCTGCACTCGCGCACACTGAATGGACCATTAGCGTCAGCTCGCCATTCGAATAGGCCCCGCGCAGCCGCTTCACAATTGAATAAGCGGCATGGGCATCTCCCCCCTCTGTTGCGAGAATAAACAGAAGATGCTTTCGCTTAACCGACCGCGCCAGCAGCACGGATTTTAAGTTGTCGAGCGACTTGGGGGTGATTGCCCCGGCAAACGCCAGAATGTCGCACTCCGACTCGGCTGCGATCTGAGTCGTAATTGCGTTGAACCGGCGCAGCGCAGCTTCCTGATCGGGCGCTTCTTTCGCCTGTCCGCGGGCGTCGCCTCGTGATCCTTTAAACATCCTTGTTCCACCGCGCGCGGGCCGCTTTCAACGCAATCTCTCGTCTGCGACCTTTGCTTAGTTTGGCCGCTCTGGCTTTGCCGCCCTTCGATCCTCCGAGGCGCCCGAGCAAAGAAGCTGCGGCGCTTCGCGCCTCTTGCTCAGTCATCGACGACCGGCTGGACGAAGAGTTCTTTGTGTTTGAGTGTTTAGCCATTAGGGGGCACTTCCTTGTGAGTCAAAGAAAAATTAACAAAAGTCTCCCCGGTTGGGTTTCTACATCGAAGTGTACCGGTGGAAGTTCCACGGTACACTTCGGGTCGCAAATTGTCAATCCTTACTCGCCTAAGCAATTCTTGGTCGCCTAAGCATATTGAATTAACGTTTGGCTCGACTAGAATTGCCGCGACACTTGGGGGCGAATGTCGTCCCTGAGAACGATTCGTGGCTCTTTTTGTGAAAGGGCATAACGATGCCCAAGACTGGTGACACCAATACGGTGTCAGGCATTTACAGGTCGAGCGGCCAATGCGGCCACTCCGTTGAGCGGGCGATTCCAGAGGGACACAGGTTTCCGCCCTGTGGCCATTGCCACAGTGCAATCACGTGGACTCTGGTTCGCCGGACTCACACTCAATGAGGTTGCCGACAGTGATGGTGGCCCAGCCATCGCACTGGGGATGATGTTCGACGAAGCGGCCTTGCCGCTCCGCTAGGGCAGAGAGCCGCGCCGCGTTGGCGCTCAGGCACAGGTCAGTGAATGGCACCGCACGGCGCAGCTTCTGCCTGAACATCTCCCACTCGACACCGAGGGCAAAAACGGCGGCGGTCGAGAGGCCGGATAGTGATCCGTCGTCAATGCCGAACGGCTCAACTGGCTCGAAACTCGTCATCGTTCTCGCCTATCGGAATTCCGCACGTGCCCCGCGATAAAAAGCGGGGCATTTTTAATGCGCCAAAGTCAGCCTGCGACGATCAATACTACGATACCGATTGCAGGGCGCAAAAAGCGTGCCGAACCGAATGATCCGGGCGAAAAACACCGCACACGTTCATTCTGCCATGCCCGGCGAATCAGGCGGAGCCCGCGTTTCTACGCGCATAGAAACAAGCCTCCAAAATTATCCCCCGCTCCCGGTACAATCGCGGCATGAAGCGCATTCTTGGACTGCTTTTCGGCATTCCGATTCTATTGATCGGGCTCATGTGGATATCGATCGATGTGGGTTTGATGCGCGAGGGAAACCAAGTCCCCGTGATGGGAATCTGTGGCGCACTGTTCGTGTGGCTCGGTTACCGGCTCATCTTTGCAAAGCCAGTCAATCCGTCCCTGGCCCGATCTCAGCGGCACAAACTTTCAAACTGACCCACTGCCCGCTTTTCTGAACAAGTCGGCGCTTTTCTGAACAAACCCGATTTTCTGAGCAAAGCCCGACCCGGTGGACAAAAATTGCACAGACGGACGAATGGCGGCGCGTTGCTCGAGGTCCGTGCGGATCCCGAGCGCGAAAATCGGGTACGCCCATCTTTCATTGTCCTGTATTTGGAATTGCGATCGAGACTGTTTTTCTACGCGCGTAGAAACGTCA
>DASRXU010000058.1:0-8726 GCA_035687365.1 Planctomycetaceae bacterium
TCTCCCTTTTGCAAGGCGGCATTGCCGAAGCCCAGATTCTGCAACGTCCAGACGGCGAACACGTCGAAATCCGTTCGTCCCCCCGTGGTCTGAAAGAGCGCGCCGTTGCCCCCCTGATTTCCGCCACCCCCGAAACCACCCGCGCTAAATCCCGCCGAAATGACTGGCAACCACGGTCGCGCGCACTCCGCTCGCAGCCGATAGTCGGCGGCGGAAATATCGGCCGCTGCAGACGCTGTTTCGGGCCGGGCTCCTAAGGCCATCGGAACGAGTTCTTCCACTCGCAGGCTCGGATCGACCAGCTGCACAACTTCGATCATGCCAGCTGCCGTGCGCAATCGCACAGAGGGATCCAGATTCAACGTCCGCGACAGCTCGGCCGATGCCACGGCTAGATTTTCCTGGACCTGCAGCTCGCGCGAATGCAGCAATAGGGCTTGTGTACGAGCCCGGTTGGCGTCGCCGATGCGGCCCTGCCCGGTGCGAGCAAAGGCGGACGTCGACAGCACGATCTGCATTAAGCCCTCTTCGGATTGCCGGACCGCGTACAACTCTCCCTCCGCCTCGACTAAATCGAGGTAGCGGCGGGTGATATCGAGCAGATTGGAGTTTTCGATGGCTCTCGACGCGGCATTCCGGCTGGCGACGACTTGGGTCGCAATCAGGGGCGCGAAATAGGCGTCACCCACGTGGGCGAAAATGTGCACGGCCGGGACGGCCACTGTTTGAGCTGCGACCGTCCAGTCGCCGCCACCAAAGTAAACCGACTGCTCCTCGACCTTGAGGATCTGACCGTTGCCTTCCTGCAGGTTGCCCTGATGGAGGTGGTACATCGTGCCGGCATTCAGCGACGGCAAGAGCATTCCACGAGCCTGAAGCTGCAATGCCAGGGCTTCACGGATCGCCTCGCGACCGATGGCGATCGTGGGATTCTCGGTCTCCGCCAGTTGGAGAACCGTCGACAGGTCGACGGCAAAATCCCGACCCGTGCTGGGAATCACGTCTTCCCGCGATAGCCCTTCTTCCGGATTGGTAATGGCAGGATTACTCAGGTTTTTTCCATCGGGCGGTACGGGGCCCTGAGCGACAGAATTGCTGAGCGCGCCCTCGCGGAATAGAAACTCGGCGATCGGCGGTTCCGTATCGGAACTGTGCGTTACAGGAGGGGCGTTCGATGGAACCTGTTGGGCGCGTGCCACTGAAGGTGCGATGAGAGCCATGCCAGCCAAGAGAGCGATGCGAACTCCGACCGAGACTGCCGCACGGAGACTACCAGCCCTAAGCCCGTTGCCTGGTCGATGACGCATTGAGAACGCGTCGCGCCGTTGCACGCGCGGTTGCTTGATCGAGTTGAAAGTCTGCTGGACCATTGCTGGTTCTTGCTTGTCGCGATGCGTGAAATCAATTTCGCAGCGGAGCGGTCGCCGGGGCCTGGGGTGGCACGAAGTCTGGTGGTGCTGGAGCGGGGGGCGCCGGCGGCACCGCCGCTCCAGCGGCCGGCCGGATCAGGACATCAGCCGGGGGCTTGCCGATCGACACATACAGCTCGAATTGAGCCCGGTTGTAGTCAAGGATCGCGTTCACGTATTGCACGCGAGAGGCGCCCAGTAATCGCAGGCTGTTGACCACCTCCAGTGGCAGCCCCTGATGGGCGATGATCCGCCGCATGTCTTCTTGGAAGCCTTCCCGGGCCGCTTGAATCGCCAGCTCACCAATGCGGATTTGCGCGTAACGCGAGTGAGTCCGCGCATAAGCCGACGCAACTTCGGCTCGAATGCGATTGAGGACGACCACTTCCTCGAGATTGGCACTTCGCAGACGGCTCCGCGCGGCGTCGATCAGGGCTTTGTTTCCCACCCCGAGGTTCAGAATCGTCCAGTAAGCGGCCGCGTCGAAATCTTGTCGCGAGCTGAACAGACCGAAACGGGGGTCACCCAGCGCATTCGGCCCCGAACCGACCGGCTGATCAACCAGGCTGCTGCCGCCTCCAAAAGTGCCTGCACTGAAGCCGAGAAACACGGTCGGCGAAAATGGCAGCCAATGCGCCTGGTCCAGGCGGGCGATCGCCTGGCAGATGGCGGCGTGCCGTTCTTTGAGTTCGGGCCGATTGAGTATCGCTATCGCCAAGAGTTCCGGCAATGAAACTGGCTCCGGTACGATCGACTTGGGAAGCACGTATTCATCGACTGCGTGAAGTCGCAAGAGTGGATCGAGATGCAACACGCGACACAGAGCCGCCGACGCGGCGCCGACGTCGGCCTGCGTTTGAATCACATCGGCCTCGCGTCGAAACAACTCGGTCGCCGCGCGATCAGCGTCGGCCTTGCGTCCTTCGCCGGTCCGCGCGTAGTTGGCAGTCAGCCGTGCGACTTCGCGAGCGTCGTCGCGGGTCTGCTCCGCCACTTTTTGCTGTTCTTCGGCGCGGAGCAATTCGACGTAACCGACCGCCGCTGTCAGCAACCGATCTTGCACGACGCTATCTGCCAAGAAAGTCCGCCGATCGACCTCTTGGGCAGCCACCAGATAGTCATAGACCCAGAGGGCAACGTTTCCCGTGAGCACGACGCCCGGAATATTGACGGTCCCGCCGCCGACCGCAAACGCGCCGGCCCCCGCATAAAGCGAATCACGGTTGACCTGCAGGATGTTGCCCCCCGACTGCTGCAGCACGCCCCGATGCGAGTTCACCCCTGAGCCCGCGTTGAGGGTCGGCAGAAACTGGGCCGCGGCCAGTTGTCGCAAAGCCAGCGCCTCGATCACGCGTTCGTGTGCGATCAGGACCTGCGGGTTCTCTTCTCCGGTCAATCGAAATGCACTCGCCAGATCGATCGGCGTCACGTTCGACCCCAAGACCTGGGCCAGCGCCGCTTCGCCTTCGCCCGCCGAGGTTCCATTAATGGAGACAGACTCCGAGGGCGGCGCCGAAGGGAGGGTCGGAAGGCGAGGGACGTTTTGAGCCGGGATTGACCCGGGCTGAGCGCGCGCGGTGAGGCTCAAGGCCGCGAGGCATGTCCAGAGTGCACAAGTCACTCTTGCCACGCGGCAGACCCGCTTCACGACTTCCCGGTTGCCCCCCATCCTGCTTCTCATCGCGTGTTTTTCGAGACACCGGCATCAAGCGTCTGCGCCGGCGGCCGCAACAATTGATCCGGAACGGGCCGAGCCAACATGTCGGCCGGCGGGTTGCCGAGTGCGACATACAACCGGATTTCGGCCCGGTTGTAGCCGATGATGGCGTTGAGATAATCGCGGCGCGCGTCGGTGACTTGCCGAAGGCTGTCGAGCAGCTCGATGGGCAAACCCTGGCGACCTCGCACGCGAATCAGGTCTTCTTTGAGTGCCTGCTCCCCCGTGCGGACCCCGTTCGCCTGGCGACTCAACTGCCCCAACCACGAGAGGGCCTGCACATACGCTGTCACCACCTCTTCGCGGACGGCATCGAGCACGTCCAATTGCTGGAATTGCGACGTGCGCAGTCTCGAGCGCGCGGCGTCAATCAGCGCCTTGTTGCCCACCCCTAGGTTTCGCAGCGACCAGTACATCACGACGTCGAGGTCCGAGCGATCGCTGAAGTCACCAAAGCGAGGTGCCCCTTGACTGGCAGCCAAATCGCTCCCGCCTCCGAAGGCTCCGCCGCTGAACCCCATCAGCACGGTGGGAGAAAAAGGCAGGACCCGAGCGCCATCCAGCTCAAGCATGGCGCCGCGGAGAGCCGACTGCTGGGCCAAGAGCTCCGGGCGCTCGAGCGCCGCCACCGCCAGCAGTTCCGCGAGCGGCATTTGGGTCGGGACCGTCGATTGTGGGACGACCTGTGATTGCACTGGGACCAAACGCAGGGTTGGGTCAAGGTTGAGCAACTCACATAATGCGTGCGACGCCTGCGCTTCGGCGGCCTGCGCCTCGAGCAGATCTTCGTCGCGTCGCGCAAACTCGGTGGCCGCGCGATCCGCGTCGGCTTGGCGTCCTTCACCGGTTTTCGCAAAGTTCGAGGTGAGCCGCGCAATCTCTCCCGCGTCGTTGCGAGCGAGAATGGTCAGACTGCGCAGAGCCGACGTTCGGAGCAGCTCAGTGTAGGCCAACGCGACATCGCGCAGCACGTTATTGTCCACAGCCGCGCGCTCAAAGCGCGCCTGGCGTGTATTCTGTCGCGTAACAAAGTAGCCGTAGAGCGCTTGCGAAAGGTTGAGGTTGTAGGACAAGCCGGGAATCTGCACGGTCCCAGAACCGACCGCATTGGCCCCCGCGCCGATGTACAGAGCGCTACGATCAACGGAGATGATATTCCCGGGATCCTGCTGGAGGACGCCGGTGTGTTGCTCGTAGTTCCCACCCAAATTGAGAGTCGGAAGAATTTGAGCCGCAGCCAACTGTTGGACTGCTACTGTCGCTTCAACTCGCTGTTGTGCGACGACGAGCGCGAGATTGCGGACGCCCGCCAGTTGCAACGCGGAAGCCAAATCGATGGTTTGCCAATCGGTGCCCGCGGTTGACGACGTGACGGGATCGAGCGAGATCGCGCTCGTCGCCGTGGGCGGCGCGGGGGCATGCGGAAGAGCCCCATCGTCCGCGGCGTTCGCCCTAAGCGCCAGGAGCGCTCCACACACCCCGACCAATAGGACGCGCAAGAAGCGCGGCTTAGGATCGCGTGTAGTCGCACCGCTCTCGCGCATGGCGCATGCCCCCCCCAAGACGGCGCGCGGGAACACCCACGCGACACGGCCGCCTATCTGGGGAATCGACGACGACCACTTGCCGGGTTTAACGATTCTGCCGATTTTGACGGCGCCCCCGGTTTGGATGTCGTAAGTCCAATTGCGGCAATGACATTCGCCAATCCGCAAAAACGGCAAATCCATTGCTACCGGCAAACTCTGCGTAAACATCCGGGTCGTCCACGGACGATGGATAAGAGGAGCGCCACTACGGAGTCGCTTCCCCCAGCGAAGCACTCCAGCCGCGATTCCAGTCGATGCGCTCGCAATGCCTCCCTCGTGAATGAAGCAGCGATGAACACAAATCGTTACCGATCACAGCCATCGCGCGTCGTGGTCAGTCTCATGATCGTGTCGCTAATGGCCAGCTCGTGTCAGCAGATGAATCTGACTGATCTTCCGCTGGCAGCAGAGAGTGACGAGCCGCAAGCGCTGCCTGCCGTTGAGAGAATGACTGCCAGCGACTTGGCCGCTGATCTCGATTCTCTCGAGCGGGACATTGAGTGCTATGGCAGTGTTGCCGCCGAGCAGCCCTCGGTTTGGGGCCAAGCCCGCCTGACGATGTACCGTGAGGAATTCGAGAAGACGATGCAGGCGCAGTTGAATGCCTTTCACGCGACCCTGCAGGGTTCTCTCTCGCGGAGCGATCAAGCTTACGCCGCGGACGCGTTGGCCTTGTCGTACACGGCCATGGCCGCGACGGGCGGCTCGTCCGGCGGCAGCAGGGGCGGTGCCAGCAGTTCGTCCAGCTCGTCCGTTAGTAGCGGAGCGAGCAGCGCCGGAGGAGGCGGCGGGAGCGGCGCAGGAGGAAGCGGTGGTTCAGGCAGTGGCGGTACAGGCGGTGGCGGCCCGGGCGGTGGCGGTGCAGGAAGTGGCGGCAGCAGCGGCGCCGCAGCCAGTCCGTCGGGATCGACGGGGACGTCGACCACTTCCGGAGCGTTCGACGCCTTCAACAGCGTCCAACGCAATCCGGCGCACCTCGCGAATCCGTTGGGCTTTGCCGGCGCGTCGGGGTCAGGCAACGGAGGGATCAGTCTCGAGCCCACCGTCTGCCTGGATCAGATGAAACGGTATATCGATCACTTGCACGAGTTGCGGCGGATGAGCGACGGAGACGACACCGCCGACGCGCCCGGCTACTCGCTCAATCTCGTGCGAATTCCCGTGTCGGTGCTGCCCGGTCGTCAGACCGAGCAACGGTACGGCGCCGAAATCACGTTCATCCTGCGGCCCCACCTGCACGACGAATTGCTGCCGATGACTTTTCGAAATCTGGTGCTGAACGACTTGATCGACCAGATCGGCGTGCCGTTGACCCAAACCTTGAACGACCAACAGTGGCAACGCGCGATGAACGAAGTCTGGGGTTCTATCCAAGAATTGAGCGACAAAGATCAGGACGCGCAACAGCAGTTCATCGACCGCATCGCCGAAGCCATGGACGTCAATTACGCCTGCAAACCGGCCGAGCCGCCGGCGGGCGCTCGGTCCTTTGCGCCCGGCGCGGCACCTTCGTCCTCAGCACCGCCTGTCAACAGGCTGTCCAGCGCACGAATGACAAAGGCCCTCGCCCACTACCGAGATGTTCAACACCGGGGCCAATTGGCGGTGCAGTCGTCGACTCGGCTGCGCACCTCCCATCGGCCTTTTCCGCCTTCGCAACTGGTCGACATTTACGGTGCTCACGGCTGGGCCGAAATTGTTTGCACGGCCTGGCAGTTGTTTAGCAAGGACGTGCCGAACAAGGACGTCATTCATTATCCGGACGTTCAGAACTATCTGCAGGAAGAGATTGGCGCCGCCTATAGCTTCCTCAAAACGCCCGATGCCCGGCCGTTTTGGGATCTCTGCAGTTCCGAGTTTGCCAACGACATTCACAGCCGACGAATGGGGGTAATTTCCACTCGGCGATGTGGCTTTGAAGCGAACGCATCGGCGCTCTCGAACGTGGCGGCGACGCCTGGCTCAGCAGTCAAATCTGGCGTGACGACGGCGCTGGCCTGGGCAGTTCTGGTCGATTCAACTCTCCTCAATCAGCAATTGATTGAGGACATGAAGCAAGCGCCCATCGCGCGGGGTGGCAACTTTGCTCCTCCCAACTGTGCCCCCGACAAATGGCCGGCCTATTATCTGCCCGACCCGGAGAAACCCGAGCGCGAGGCCTTCAACGAATACGTACACTGCCGTTGGCCGCTGCACGTCTTCGCGCTCGATCCCGAACTCGATCAAGAGAACATTGCCGATAGCTACAGCAGCCGGCGCGAGATGCAGCTGGCCATGTCGCTGGCATTCGTCAGTGGAAAACTGAGCGCCAGCAATATGTTCCGCTACGCGCGTCGACTCGAAACGGACATGGAAGCCATCTCGCTCAACAACACGATGGTCGGATTCTCGCACGGCACCGACACGTTCGGCTGGCGGTTTTATCCGCGCTATCAAACGCCCGATACACCGAGCAACCTGCATGTCTTGCTCCAGGACATGCTGTGCGGAGGCCCGACCCGCAAGCAGTTGCTGCGACAGCGCCAGCTCGAGCCGGGAATTCGCGAATGCGTCGCCATCGTCTTGATGCCGTCGTTCGTGCCGTACGCTGATCTCGATGCCAGCAGCAACTGGTTTGCGCTCGACAATCCCCGCCGCAAGCTGATGAATTCTCGCCGGGCGATCCGGCTGGGCGAGGAACTGAAGTTTATTCGCAATTCTTCGCAGGCGGTTTGCGATGCGCAATGCACTCGGGACGGAGACCTCGAGCGGCTCATTCGCCGATCCGAACAATTGGAAGCGCGGCTGCCGCTGCAATCGATGTCGGTCCAAGTTCCTTACGAAAACACGCTGGGCGGATTTGCCATGTTCAGCACGGGTGTGACCGATCTCGCGCCCGAGTTGCTCGGTTGGTACGGTGCTCCCGCGATCAATCTCGACGCTCCGACGACGATTTTCCTGATCGGCAATCACTTTAGCGTACACCAGACCCGCGTGGTGGTGGGCGGCCAGGAGATCGCCAATACCGAGCTGCTCAGCCGCCAGGTGATGAAAGTGACGATTCCGCCCAACGCGATCGCACTGATCGAAAAATCGGGCAACATCGCCGGCGGCTGGAAACAGCCGGCTGGACCGATGAATTTGCCGAGTTCGCAAACGACGAGCCCCGTCACACTGGAAGACCGAGCTGCCAACGCGCCTGGAGCGACGACGGTTTCGCAATCGGTCCCCACGACTCCCAACCAACAATTGCCCGGCCACGATGCGGCTCAAGATCAAACGAAAGCCGTCGCCAAGTCGGAAATCGTGACCGCGGCCTTGAGTGACGATTCGGCCCAGCGGACTGCCCCCGTCGGTGCTCCGTCGATGCCCGACACATCCGTCGCGCAACCCACGTCGCCGGGAACGCAGGCGGCCGGGACCAATTCAACAACGCCGTCCGCGGCTTCTTCCAGCACTGCTTCGACGCAACCACCCGCGGCCACAGCAACGGCAACGAGTCCGACGACGATCTCCGCCCCCTCCAGCGCGCTAATCAATCTGGGCCGGTCGTCGATGCTGACCTTTTCGGCAAATGGAGATCACGCGAATTCGATTATCTTGAGCGATCCCAAAGAGGATGCGCCCGACGAACACGTGACGTTGTCGGTGAACCACGGATCGCTGACCTTGGGAATCACCCAAGGGCTGACCTTTATCGACGGCGCCAACGGCGCCCCTTCATTGACCGTTCAGGGGAGATTGCCTGACCTGAACCGGGCACTGGAAGGAATGACATACCTTCCAAGTGCGGGTTTCGCGGGCGCGGAGACCCTGACGATCTCATTCAGTGGTAAGGGGATGCCCGCCACCTGCAAGATCAGTATCGCGATCACCGTCAATCAGGTGTGGCCCGACTATCTCTACGTCGATTTGCAACTCGCGACGCCGTATGGCACTACGTCGCATCTGCTGGTCCCCGCCTGGCATTTGGGAAAAACGGCCTCGGGCAATCTTCCCATTCCGAGTGCGGATCCGACTGTGGTCGTTTCG
>DASRXU010000059.1:0-24791 GCA_035687365.1 Planctomycetaceae bacterium
GACGACGAATTGAATCCATTCCCGCGCATCATTTCCCAACCGATCCTGGTAACCATCTCGCAGCAATTCGACGAAGCCTCGGATGGCGCGCAATGGTTCGCCGAGATCGTGTGACACCGCCGAAACGAACTGCTTCAATTCACGGTTGCGCTGTTCCAGTCTCGCGCTGACTTGCTTCAAACCGGTAATGTCCTTGACGATGTTGGCGATCGCGACCGGCTGATCGTTCTCATCGGTCAGCAGAAACGCCGTGCTCAGGATGGGAATCAACTGACCCGACTTTGAGCGGACGACGCCTTCGGCATTGCGGACCGGTTCGCCTGCCAGGCAGCGCGCCATATTCTGGTCGGCGAGATCATGCCATTCCTGCGGCAGGAGGTCCTTGGCAGGAAGTCCCAGCAGATCCTGACGACTCCAGCCGAAGACCCGCTCGACTTCGCGGTTGGCATCGACGATTCGGCCTTGCAGATCGCGGATGACGATCGAATCGGCGCCATCCATGAAGACTTTCGTCATCCGGCGCAGGTCGGCCTCGATCTGTTTCATTCGCGCAAAGTCGTCCCGTGGCACCATAACGATTTCTCTGACGTCGGGTTGATCTGGCCCTTCGCGACTGGTGAGGTCGAACGATGACGTTCCGTCGACGCACTCCGGCAAACCCAATCAATCGTTACCCGCACTTGCCGAACTTGTCAAAACCATTTTGCCGGCCTGGGAGGAGCGACTCCTTGCGGATCTCGCACCGGACCACCCGCGTGGATCAACCGAGGGCCAAACAGAATGTGCCGAAAGTCCGCATTCGTGGCTGCCATTGCGGCGAAGAGGAAGCGTCACCCAGGGCTGCGTGAAACGTCCCCCACATAGACGGCGCCATCCCAGTTTCCGCTGGCAATTCGCTTGCCATCGGGCTGAACACCACGCTCCGCACGATGCGCGTGTGGCCTTTGAGTGAGAGGGACTCCTGTCCGAAGAGACTGGCGACCAGAAGGAGTGCAACTGGCGTATGCATTCGATTCCTTTCAACCCGGAGAGCACAGCTGAATTCTGATTTGGACACGGAAATGGCCGCGACGGGCATCGCCCGACGGCGGAACCTCGTGGCTTTCGAATTCTCGCGCGGTGATAATCGAACGGGTGATGGGAATTGACGTGGCGGCTTTATTGGCGGTTTGACTTTCACGGCACTGCAATCCGACGGACACAGGGTGGAACTATGGCAAACGCACCTCCTGAACGGCTCGAAGACGAGATGTTTCGCTTGTTTGAAGATCTGAGGGAGAAGCGATTGAGACGCGCCGCCGTCGGACTCGTTATGGACTTGTTGAATCACGTCATCGTCAATGAACAACGGAAGCCCACCGGCGTCATTCCCAAAACCGCGGAATCGAGGGAAGGAACGATTGCGGCCTGCAGGCGTGCGATTCGTTCGATATTAAGTTTCCTGCTGTTGCGCGCCGAGGACAAGCCGGAACGCAAATTGGACGAAACCGTCCGAACTCAAGTCGGAGCGCGACAAATGGAAGCGGAAGCGACCGAAGCGACCGAACTCTTGGATGACATCGGCTGCGAATGCGCGCTTTACATCGACCGGCGCAAGGCATGCGGACTTTCTGAAGCCGAACTTCCCATCCTCGTGCACGTGATGCGGAATGCCGTCGGCAATGACGACATTTTGAGACGGCACATCGAGTTCTAGTGCGCCGAGTCCCGAAGAGAAGGTTTGCTGCTGACGTCGGAGCAGGAATTCGTCGTGGGGTTATCGAGGAAGTCTCATTCGCGGCCGCGAGGTGTCTCGATTCGTGCCCGAGTTTGCACGCTTAGCCCCATCGCCTGGAGTAAGAGCGAACCGGTTTTCGGCTTGGCGAAACCTCGCAGTAGCAACGCAATTCCTGACATGGAATGATAACGATCGGTGCCCAAGTCTATCCGGAGTTCCTCGCGTATGGCTGATCCTAGATCGATCGAACAAATCGTCTCGGAGGCCATCGCGATTCACGAAGCTCGCGAGCGGCAACGTTTTGTGAACTCCGCCTGTGCAGGAAGCGACGCGCTGCGCCGCGAGGTCGAGCGACAAATTGTTTTTCACTTCGCCGGCAACGGCAAGGCTGCTGATCGACAGAATCCGGTCGCCACAGACGTCCGCACTCAAACGGTTCTCGTCGAATCTGACGACGGCCCCGATGAATCGCACTCGGCACGCGAAGTCATCGCCGGAAGGTACAAGCTCTTAGAGCCGATCGGCGAAGGAAGTTTCGGAATCGTCTTTCGCGCGGAGCAGTTCGAGCCGATCCGTCGATTCGTCGCGCTGAAGATCCTCAAGCCTGGGATGGATACGCGCGAAGTGGTCGCTCGCTTCGAAGCCGAGCGACAAGCCCTGGCGTTGATGGACCATCCGCACATCGCTCGCGTATTCGACGCCGGCTCGACGAAGGACGGACGGCCGTACTTCGTCATGGAGCTGGTCAAGGGTGTTCCGATCACTGAATACTGCGATCGTTGCCACCTGCCGACTCGGAATCGGCTGGAGTTGTTCATCAAAGTTTGTCACGCCGTTCAGCACGCGCATCAGAAGGGCATCATCCATCGCGATCTCAAGCCGTCAAACGTGCTGGTCGCCATGCACGAGGGAGCGCCCGTTCCCAAGGTCATCGATTTCGGCATTGCGAAGGCGATCAACCAACGGCTTACCGCCGCAACGATCCACACGCTGTTCTCGCACATGGTCGGGACGCCGCTCTACATGAGTCCCGAACAAGCGGAGTTGTCACCGCTCGAAGTCGACACCCGTTGCGACATTTATTCACTGGGCGTCGTGCTCTACGAACTATTGACCGGGACGACACCCCTCGACAAGACGCGGCTCGAGTCGCTGTCGTTCGACGAATTTCGCCGAATCATCCGGGAGGAAGAGCCGCCCCGGCCAAGTCAACGGCTGAGCACGCAGGGGCCAATGAGCGATACGGTCGCCGAACTGCGTCGCACCGATTCGCGTCGATTGACGCATCTGGTCCGAGGTGAGCTCGATTGGATCGTGATGAAGGCGCTCGATAAGGACCGGACGCGCCGCTACGAATCGGCCGATGCCTTCGCACGCGACATCGAACGCTATCTGAATGATGAATCGGTCGAAGCCAGCCCGCCGTCGACGCTGTATCGACTCCGGAAATTCGCGATCCGCAATCGAATCCCGCTCGCCGCAACGGCTGCCGTTCTATTGTTGATCATTTCTGGTCTCTCGGTGAGCACGCTGCTGATCGCCAAGGAACGCGACTTTTCCGAAGCGTCGGCGACAGAAGCCCGGTCGGAAGCCAGTCGCGCGGACGGCGCGGCAAACGCCGCGAAGGAAGCGGAAACGCAAGCCAGGCAGGAACGTGCCCTGGCGCTCAAACAACGTAACTTGGCGTTGGACAACTTGTATTTCGCGCACGTCCAGTTGGCCCAGGCTGATTGGCAGACAGGTCAGATCAACCGCATGCACGAGCTGCTCGACGCGCATCGGCCGGGCCCGAGTGAGACCGATTTGCGCGGCTGGGAATGGTATTACCTGCTTTCGTTGTGCCACCGTGACCACCGCACACTCCGCGGTCACACGGCCGGTGTGCTGAGTGTCGCTCAAAGCTCCGACGGTAGGCAACTGGCTTCCGGCGGGACGGATTTCACAGTGCGCCTTTGGAATTTCAAATCGGACCGGGAAACGGCCGTGCTACGCGGTCACCAGAATGGAGTCACCAGCGTCGCCTGGAGTCCCGACGGCCACTTCGTCGCATCAGGCGCGTACGACGGACGAGTGATCATTTGGAATACGGATACCGCGACAAAGGTCCGAGAATTTAAATACGGCGACGCGATCTTTGCGCTGACTTGGAGCCCGGACGGCCTGAGCCTGGCGGCAGGCGGTTCGCGCGGAAAGTCAGCCCCCAGCGTCGAGGGCACAGTCCTGATCTGGAACGCCCAAACTGGGGCGCTTTTGAAAACACTAACCCCCGAGAAGGGCCAGATGGTCCGTTCGATCGCCTGGAGTCCCGACGGTCGCGTTCTCGTCTCGAGTGAGAATTTCAACGGACTGGTTCACATTTGGGATCCTGCCTCCGGCAAACTCGTGAGGACATTCAAAGCCCACGGCCATTTCCTCCCTTCGATCGCATTCAGTCCGGACAGCCAACGCTTCGCCACGGCGAGCCTCGACCAGAGCGTTCGGATTTGGGAAACGGCGACGGGGAAGAACCTGCTCAAGATCCCGGAACCCCACCGAGGACCCACGCAATCGGTTTGCTTTAGTCCCGATGGTCTCAAGCTCGCGACGGCCGGCGAAGATGGTCTTGTGAAAATGTGGAAGTCGAGTTCGGGCACAGAGATCGGCGCCTTTCGCGGACATCGCGGCGCGATCTTCGCAGTGTGCTGGAGCAAAGACGGCAACTCGCTGATCTCAGGAAGCCGCGATCAGACAATCAAAGAATGGGACGTGAACACAGAAACCGGCCCTCGCATCTTGGTGGGAGCGTGGTTCGCCGCGTGGAGCCCCGACAGTCGATTGCTGGCCGTCGGCGGAAAATCAGGAAAAAGTGATTTGAAGACCATCGACGTATATGACGCGGCAACCGGTCAGCAGATCTTCCGTGTCCCCACCGAGGAGAAGTCTGGCTTCTCCAGCGTCGCCTGGAGTCCCGACGGGAGCACCCTGGCAATCGGATTGGGCGAGCCGGGCGGTGTTGGCGTGTGGAACGTGTCCACGCGGCAAAGCGTTTGGCGGGTGGCTGCGCATGCGGAGAGCACGCGGAACGTCGCCTGGAGCAACAACGGTCGGTTAATTGTCTCGGCGGGGGCCGATCGGCTGGCGCAGGTCTGGTCGGTTGACTCGGGAAAACTCCTGCAGACGCTCAGGGGGCACCAGTTTCCTCTTAGTTCAGCCGCTTTCAGTCCCGACGGAAAGAGAATTGCATCCGCGAGCTTTAGCCGCGAAGTGAAAGTCTGGGAGTGGGAAACGGCCCGCAAGGTCTTTGAATTTCAGCGTCCCGGATCCTTTGAATCTGATGGACAACCTTCCGTGAGCTGGAGCCCTGACGGACGACAGCTCGCAGCGGGATGCAGTACCGGCGAGATTTTGATTTGGGACACCGCGACCGGTCGAGAGATTCGCACGTTGCAGGGGCACACGTCCCACGTGCGCGCTTTGGCCTGGAGCCCGGATGGAAAGCGAATCGCGAGCGGCGGCTATGATCGCTTACTCAAAGTTTGGGATACGGAAAACGGTCGCGAATTGCTCACGCTTCCGGGCCATCGACGCTACATCAACTGCGTGGCTTGGAGTCCTGATGGATCGCGCATCGCGTCGATCGACGGCGTCGAAGCCAGAATCTGGGATCCCAGAGCCGCCTACGATTACTTGCGGCGGACCGACGGGATCTGATTTCGCACGCTTACCGGCACCTGAACGCGTCGCCACTCAAGGCTGTGGGTCGGTTGCCCGCGACTCCACCTTGAGATCCGATGGGTACAACCAAGCGTCCGGTCAGTCCGACCGTGGACCCAGCCCGCAGGTGCGAGTCTAACGGTTGCACGCCCCGCGATGAGGGTGACGATTAGTTGGCCTGGAAAATCACTCGATCACAGCCATTTACCGTTTGAGCGTCCTCGCCAACAGAACTGGCAGATTG
Organism: Planctomycetaceae bacterium; assembly: GCA_035687365.1. Classification (GTDB taxonomy): domain Bacteria; phylum Planctomycetota; class Planctomycetia; order Planctomycetales; family Planctomycetaceae; genus DASPSM01. The sequence continues at coordinate 5,655 of DASRXU010000059.1, forward strand.
ATCCGGAGCTCACGTGACCTAGGCTTTGCTCACATTGACCCTCACCTGCTAACCGATTGCAGAAAAAAGTACATCCCGAATGAGTTCCGATTCTGCCGCTGGCGGAGCTAGCCAAGCAACGATTCTCATTGTCGACGACGAAGCTCCGGTGCGCAACTTGTTGGCGACCTGGCTGGCCGCACGCAAATACCGTTGCGTGCGCGCGGATAGCGCCGCTGCGGCCCGACGATGCCTGGAGACCGAGTCGATCGACCTGATCACGGCCGACATTAATATGCCGGGTGGAAGCGGGATCGATCTGCTGCGGCACGTGATGGCGAGCCAGCCGGACCTTCCCGTCCTGATGCTGACCGGAAACCGGGACACAGAGTCGGCAATTTCGGCCTTGAACGCCGGCGCCTTTGGCTACCTCTTAAAGCCGCCGCGCCAGGACGAATTGTTTGCCCAAGTCAATCACGGATTGGAGCTGCATCGCCTGCGGCTCGAACGCCGTCGCTATACCGAGGGGCTGGAACAGCGGGTGCGGGAACAGACCGTCGAGATCCGCCAGGCGCATGAGGAGACGATTCACCGGCTCGTCCAAGCCGCGGCATGTCGCGACTTGGAGACAGGTGCCCACATCGTCCGGACAGGCGTTTTCAGCGAAATTCTGGCCCGCGCGGCCGGTTGGTCTCCGGCGGAGGTCGAGCGCATTCGAATGGCAGCGCCGATGCACGACATTGGAAAAATCGGCGTGCCAGACGCCATTCTGCGGAAGCCCGCCGGTTTGACGCCTGAAGAATACGACCTGATGAAGCAGCATACTGTGATCGGCGCCAAGCTCCTGGCCCGGTCGAATTCGTCGATTCTGACTATGGCTCGCGAAATTGCGTTGTGCCACCACGAACGCTGGGATGGCAAGGGCTATCCGGCGGGAACCGCCGGCGATGCGATCCCCGAGGCCGCCCGTATCTTGTCGATCGTCGACGTGTACGACGCCCTCACAAGCGATCGCCCTTATCGCCGCGCGATGCCCGAGGAAGAAGTCCTCAAAATGATGCTGGCCCAACAAGGGGCTCACTTTGATCCTCTGCTGCTTACCACATTCTTCACGGTGCTCGAGGAAATTCGGGACGCCGCGAACAATCATCCGGACGACCCAGAGACGAGCAATGGCGATCTCGAGGTGGGCATCTGTGCCCTTCCGGCTGCGAGCCTTTAGAGCGGCGCACGTTTCTTGAGATGGCTGCGGCAACGGCTCGGCGACGCGAACAATCGCTTCCCCGCCTTTGATCGATGCGAGCGTCACGACCGTCCCGGCGGGCAACTCCCGCAGAGGGGGGCGAGTTTTTCGCCTATCGCCGCGTTGCAAAATCGCCTCACACCGCGCCGCGCTCTACCCTTTGTATGCGGATTTTCGCAGCCTTGCGCAGATTGCGTAACGCGTTGGGTTGAGCAGACCGATTGTGAGCAGCGGATTATCCATGGTCATTTTGGTCGTAAGCGATTGCCAGACGAAGGCGACCCGACTTCGTCATCTCCTCGCCCAAAACGGCTGCGACTGTCCGCTGGCCAACGTGCTGCCCATTGAAGCCGCTGCCAACGCAGTTTCTTGTTTCTATCCGAAGCCCGATTTGATCCTGTTCGTCCTGTCGGACGACGTCGGACGCTGCCACGACGCGCTGGAACATCTGCGCGAGTTGTCGGGCGTCGACGTGGTGGTCGTCGGGCCGCGTGATCCGAACTCGATTCTGGGCGCCTTACACGCGGGCGCCGCCTCTTACTTGGATGAGACGAGCGACCTGGAACGCGATCTCGCCGCGACGCTGGGCCGACTCTCGACGGCAGAGCCCGAGAAATCGGCGGCCGGCCAACTGATTTCGGTGGTGTCCGCCAGCGGAGGCTGTGGACGCACCCTGGTGGCAGCCAACCTGGCGGTGGCGCTGGCGAAGAAGCATGGGCGCTGCGGTCTGTTCGACTTGGATCTGCAGGGGGGTGACCTCGCCACGTCGCTGAATCTCAAGCCGCGCCATTCGATCGTGGATCTCTGCCGTAACATCGACAAGCTCGACCAAAAGATGTTCGAGCAGTCGCTTGCCGATCATGAGTGTGGCGTTTCGGTCCTGGCTGGCCCGGACAACTGGGAGGATGCCCGCTACGTCACACTCGATGGTCTGCAAAAAACTCTGCGATTCGGCAGAAGTTTGTTCACAAACATCGTCGCCGATCTGGATGCTTTCTGGCAGAAGGACTTCGCCTATCCGCTCCAGCAAAGTACCGCCGTGGTCTTGCTCGTGCGTCTCGATTTTGCAGCGGTCCGCAAGGCGCGGCGGGCCCTGTCGTGCTTCGAGCGCAATGGGGTCGATCGCGAGAACGTGCTCCTCGTCGCCGCCCGCTCTGGCCGACACAAGGAAATTGGCGCCGCGCAGATCGAGTCTGCGCTGGGCATGAAGATTCGGCATTCCGTGCCGGAAGACCCGGGCGCGGCCAATTCGTCGACGAACTGCGGCTCGCCGGTTGTCTTGGAATTGCCTTCGTCGGTGCTCAGCAAGTCGATTGTCGCGCTAGCCGCCACGATCGCATCAGACATGGCGCGCGGTACGGCCGGTAAGGCCGACAACGGCAAGGCGAGTCTCTCCAAGAAATTCAAAACATTCTTTTCTCTCAGCGCGCAGGAACTGGCGCGGGCCAAGTGATCCGCCCGGCGGACTGCTGAATCCAGGAATCATCGATGTTTCAATCCCTCGATTTGCGACCTTCGAGCCTGGGGGTCGGTACCGAGACCACTGAAGAACGGTTTGTGCGCCTCAAGAAAGAGATTCACAAGCAGCTTGTCAGCAGCTTGCACATGCCGTCGGTCGGGACCGTCGATGATTATGAGCTGCGCCGGGAATTGCGCCGCGGCATCGAGCAACTGTGCGAGGACCGCACGGAACTGCTGAGTCAGGACGAACGGATGCGTCTCGTCAATGAAGTCGTCGACGAGACATTGGGGCTTGGGCCGCTGGAGCCGCTGCTCCGAGATCCGACGATCACCGACATCTTGATCAACGGTCCGCGTACGGTTTATGTCGAGCGCCGCGGTCGGCTCGAGCGGACCAACGTCGTGTTTCACGACGATCAGCACTTGCTCGAGATCGTCCAGCGAATCGCGAGTAAAGTCGGCAGGCGGCTCGACGAATCGAGCCCCATGGTCGACGCCCGCTTGGCCGACGGAAGCCGCGTCAACGCGGTGCTGCGTCCGCTCGCCCTGGACGGAGCACTCGTATCGATCCGCCGCTTCTCCGCAAAGCCGCTGCTCGCCGCCGACCTCATCGCTCGCAAATCGGTCACGCCCGAGATCATCGAGTTTCTCTCAGCCTGCGTTCGGGCTCGGATGAACATCTTGATTTCAGGAGGCACCGGCAGCGGAAAAACCACTTTTCTCAACATGCTGTCGGGCTACATCCCGGACGACGAGCGTGTGGCCACCATCGAAGATGCGGCCGAGTTAAGGCTCCAGCAACCGCACGTCGCGCGGATGGAGACCCGGCCGGCCAACCTCGAAGGGCGCGGCGAAATCACCACCCGGGATCTGGTCCGCAACGCACTCCGAATGCGACCCGATCGCATCGTCGTGGGTGAGTGTCGCGGCGCCGAAGCGTTCGACATGTTGCAGGCGATGATGACGGGCCACGAAGGGGGCATGACGACGATTCACTCCAACGATACGCGCGAGGCCATCAGTCGTCTGGAGATGCTTATCGGCATGGGAGGGCACGAGCTGTCGATGTGGTTCATCCGCCGGCAGATCGCCTCCGCCATCGACATCGTGGTGCAGTGCGCCCGGCTCAGTGGCGGCATCCGTCGAGTCATGCAGGTTTCGGAAGTCACCGGAACCGAGGGAGAAGTGATCGCGATGCAAGACCTGTTCGTGTTTGAACAGACGGGCGTCGACGAGAACAAAGTCGCCCAGGGCCATTTCCGCGCGACGGGAATTCGACCGAGCTGCCTCGAAAAGCTCGCCGCCCACGGCAATGGCCTCGATTCGATGTTGTTCGAACGACGCACCCTGGAAACAACGCGCCTGGCCTCATTCACACACGCGAGCAAGCGCTGATGGATCCCATCGTCGTCAAGCTCTCGACCTTTGTCGCGGCCGTGCTCGCGGTGGTCGGCGTATTCTCGGTCATTTCCGATTTAGTGTTGCGGGACAAGGCCCGCATCAAAGCTCGGTTTGACCAGGAATTCGGCGACGAGCAACAGCGTCTGGCTCGAAAGTCGGAGCTGTTCAAGGACCTCAAGCTGTTCCATGCCGAGACGTCGCGGCACGTTCCCGTGCTCTGGACGCGCTTCGTCACAGCCGTAGAACACTCGGGGCTGAACACGACACCTTTCCGCGTCGTCCAAATTGCGCTGACCGCGTCGATTATCGGCGCCGTCATCGGCACGACGGTGACGGGCGGTCTGTGGCTGGTGGGAGTTGTTCTCGCGGTCGTCGGATTTGCCGTCCCGTTTGGCTACGTCTACGCAGCCCGCAACGCGCGAATGCACACGATCTGCATGCAGCTTCCGGAAACATTCGACTTGATGGGCCGCGCCATCAAGGCCGGTCAGACCATGTCGGGAGCCATGCACCTCGCTGCGGAACAGTTGAAGCCGCCGATTTCCGCCGAGCTTGCCACTTGCTGTGAACAGCAGAATCTCGGTTTGCCTTACGACGTCGCGATGCAGGAACTCGCCCGTCGCACCGGCGTGATGGAATTGCAAATGTTTGTCGTCGCCTTGCTGGTCCATCGCAACACGGGAGGCAACTTGTCGGAAATTCTGCAGAGCTTGTCGGAGGTGATCCGCAAGCGCACGCGTCTCCGCGGCAAGATCAAGGCGGCCACAGGAGAAGGGCGTTTGCAGGCCTGGGTCTTGTCCGTCTTGCCGCTGGCCGCCCTCCTGGGGCTAGTGATGATCAATCGCCCCTATGCTCAGATTCTGCTGGATCGCCCGGACCTTCTCTGCACGGTGTTCACAGCCGAAGCGCTGGGGGCGCTCTGGATTCGTCGGATTGTGAACTTTGAGTACTGATCGTGCCGAGGCGTCGGGACCTGCCTCTGCGCAAATAGTTTCGGCAGCCGGTTTGGATACAACTTCGATCTCGCGGCGGAACGACCAATGAGTTGGGACTTGCTGACCACGCTGAGCTGGGGCTCGTTCGCCGTCCAGACGTGCGCGTTCCTTGCGGTCAGCGGCCTGACTTACCTGGCATTCCACGCCATCTGGGCGCGCGACCGACGCATCGACGACCGGCTTGGTGAACTTTCGAGCGACGGGCCACTCGTGGAGCGGCGGTCGGCCCGGTCGGATTCGCCCGCTAACAAGTCCGTGCGGTCGAGAGTCGCCAAACTGGCGGCACAGCTCTTGCCGAACGACAAGCGCGAGCGAACTCTGTTGCAAGCCCGGCTCATGCAAGCCGGGATTTACGCGACGTGGGCTCCCGGGGTCTTTCTGACCGTCAAGGTTGCGCTGATCCTGATCCCCGTGTTCGTCGCGTTGTTTCTAGGCGCGCTGGGCGTCGCCCACCCGCAACGGATTCTCCTGTATGCGGGCATCGCGGGCGGAATTGGCATCATTCTGCCTCCCTTGTGGCTACATCGACGGAAGCTCCGCCGACATGCCCAATTGTTGAGGTCGCTGCCCGACTTTCTCGATTTGATGGTGACCTGTGTTCAAGCCGGGCTGAGCCTGAACGCCGCCCTGCAACGCGTGACCGAGGAACTGGCCGTCGCGCATCCGGTGCTGGCGGGAGAAATGGGAATCGTCGAACGTCAGATCGAACTCGGAGCTTCGCCGGACCTGGCACTTCGCAATTTTGCCGAACGTTCCGACCTGTCCGCGATCGCAACACTCAGCACGCTGGTCGAGCAAACGCGGCGCTTCGGAACAAGTATTTCGGACGCCCTGCGCACCAACGCCGAAACGATTCGCGAGCAGCGCGAGCAGCGGGCCGAGGAAATGGCTCAGAAGGCCGCAGTCAAAATTCTTTTCCCGACGTTGCTGCTCATTTTCCCCGCGATCTTCGTGGTGCTGGTGGGACCGGCCGCGGTGCAAATCGTCCGCACGTTCTCCGCTCCGAACGCGGCAGCCGCGGAGACGAAATAATGCGTCAAGCAGCGAGAGAGTTGCACGGCCGCTCAACGCCAACCATCGCGCCGCGCAAGACCTACAGAAAAGTCCGGCGAGCTGCGGCAGCAGTCGAGCTGGCGCTCACGCTGCCGTTGCTCCTATTGCTGACATTCGGCGCCATCGAATTGGGTCGTGCCGTCTCCGTTTACTCGATGGTTTCCTGTGCGGCACGGGCGGGCGCCGAGTACGGCGCGACGCACGGCTATTCGGTTTACACCTATTCGTCCTGGCAGACCCAGGTGACGCAGCAAGTGCAGAACTCAGTCCAGGGCAACGCCTCGCTCGACGCGACTCAGCTTTCGGTGGCCGTCAATGCGACTCCGGAAACGGGCGGATTCAACCTGACGACGGTTACCGCGAACTATCAGTTCAATACGATCACGCAGTGGCCGGGTCTGCCTCACCAATTCACGATCACCCACACGGTGGGAATGCGGCGTTACCGATGAGTCGAAACAGAGTGCGAAGAAGTATACGGGCGGGCAAAGCACCAGTGTCACCCAAAGCCGGGCGTAGCGGAGTGGCGGCGGTTGAGGCTGCGATCGTGTTGAGCGTCTTCCTGCTGATCTTGTTTGTGATGATCGATCTGGCGCTGATGGTGCTCGACTACAACTTGCTCTGCGACGGCGCGCAGCAGTTCTGTCGGCAGGCAATGATTCACGGTTCGAAGTCAGCCCCGCAAGAGACGATGTGGGGGCCGACCACCGTTCAAGGAAATGCCGGCGACGGCTCCCAATACAGCCAGAGCTTTCAGAAAGATCTGACAGCCCTGCCCTTGGGCAAAGTGAACTACAAACTCGAATGGCCCGGCGGAACAAACCGTCCCGACGATACGGTTCGCGCCACGCTGACCTATCAATACAACCCCATGATTCCGTTTGTCTTCGGCAACAAACCGATCGCGCTCGAAGGCGTCTGCACTATGGCCGTCGATCATTGAGGCGCGACATTCCTACGAGACGAATCAATGAAATCGAACATTCGCAACAGAAATGTCAATCGCGGTGGGGGCTGTCGTAAGGGGCGACATGTGGTGCCTCTCTGCGGACATCGCCGATCCGCGGGCGTGCTCGTGATCCTGGCGATCGCTTTGCCGATGTTGATCGGCATCGCGGGATTGGTGCTCGATACCAGCATCTTATTCGCGGCCCACCGCAACCTGCAGAGCGCGGCCGATGCCGCCGCGACGACCGCCGCCATGACGATCTACCAGGGCGGTAGCGTCTCCGACGCGACGGCCGCCGCCACGACGTCAATTCAAAGCGACAATTCGCTTCCCAGCGCCACGGTCGCGGTCAACGTGCCTCCGACCAGCGGCCCCTATGCAGGTAATGCAAGCTATGCGCAGGTTGTCGTCAGCCGTAAAGCGAGCACATTTCTCATCCAAGTGTTGGGTGGCTCCTCGATACAGACGATTCAGGCGACTTCGACTGCGGGGGCTCAGTCGGCTACAGCGGGGGGCGCTCTCGTTCTGCTCGATCCGAATCCGCCGGGCATCACCGTGAACCTGGCTCCGGTGGCCCCGCTCGCACTGACGTTGCCGCCGATTTTGGGTGGCTTGCAGGTGCTGGGATTGGGTCAGCTGCGTGTGAACGGCGCCGTACTCGACAACAATCAATGGGGCGGCGTCGACCAAAACGGAAATGCGGCCGGTTCGGGTCCCGCGCCTCCGTACGCCGCTTCGGGCACGCCGCTGGTGAGCCTCACCAATGTCGCCGCCCAGGATATTCGCGTCGTGGGCGGAGTCGACAATCCGAATAACTTCAGCAGTATCTCGTCTGGCCAGCCGAGTCCGCTGCGCTGCAACGCGTTGCCGGTTCCTGATCCGTTTAGCAGCGTGCCTGCGCCGACGACGTCCGCCGATAGCAAAAACGTCAGCGCGACCAACTTCGGAGGTGTCACCGTCATCGGATTGCCGCTGCTGCCAGCCAAGGTCTTCAATCCGGGCGTCTATGACTGGATCGAAATTGTCAGCGGCTCGGTGACGTTCAATCCGGGCGTTTATATCATCCGCGGGGTCAACCCGATCACGCATGTCGGCTTGAACGTTATCGCGGGAACGGTGACGGCCAATGGAGTGATGTTCTACATCACCAACAGCACAGGTTATTCGCCCGCCTCGGGTGCGCCCGACAACGGGGACGGCAACGCCAGCCCTCCTTTGGGATCCGGCACATTGATTCCCAGCGTCCTCATTGCCTCGTTGCTCGGCAGCAGTTATTCGGGCCTCAACGACCCGAGCAGCCCGTTTAATGGATTGCTGTTTTATCAGCGACGCGTCGACCGACGGCCGATTGTCCTGGCTGACCAGACGCTGATCCTGGGAGGCACACTCAGCGGAACCGTTTACTCGAAGTACGGGCAAACGATTTTCGCCGCCTGCGGCACTTACAACTTGAAATTCGCAACCGGCTCAATGCTATGCCTGAACGTTCTGCAATGCACATTGAGCCCTTCGCAATTGATGCCTCCCGCGATGGACGTTTACCTCGTCCAATAACTCGATGACCACCACCTTTGAACGCCCCGCGACGCAGGATGGAATCGCCGCGCAGCCGTTGCCGCACTCGGGCAGCCTGCTCGAGCGATCGCCGGCGCTGGTCGTCGTGACATCGGGCGATGGCCGGATTCTCCTGGCCAACCGGGCTTGGACCGACCTGCTGGGTCATGCAAGCGACGCGGTGTTGGGCCGGCCGATCAAGACTTTCATCCATCCGGATCACGCGGCCGCGTTCGCCACGATGCTGAGCGAAATCGCCGCGTCGGGCGCCGCTCGCAGTCTCGACGTTCCGGTACGATCGCGCGACGGAGCCCACAAGTGGTTTCTCTGGCAGGTTCGTCGGGACGTCGACCAGCGCACACTGGTGGCCATCGCCTGCGACATTTCCGACCGCAAGCACGAAGAGCTTCGAACCGAACGGCGGGCTTACGTCACTTCGTTACGCGCGGAGATCTGGGCCCCGTTTGCCCGAGCTTTGTCTTCGACTTCAATCCTCGAGAATTGGGCCGCTCTACTCGCGAAATCTCTTGAGGCAATCGAAGTCGGTATTTGGACGCTCGACGAGCGACAGCCCGAGCCTCTATTCGCTGCTTCCTCCACTAACGCGCAGGCCAGCCAATCGCATGCGCTCTTCGAACTGTTGGGCGACGAAGTCCGACGCGTCGCCATCCGCAAATCGGCGAGTGCTTTTGTCTGCACGGGTGAAGCGAACAGGCAGGACTTGCTGGAAAGAGTGATCCGGGGCCGCGGGATCACAGGTGTTCTGGTATTTCCGTTCGTCTCGGAGGGTCGCGTCGTCGCCGTCGTTGCCGCCTGTTTCGGCCGCGCGGTCCGGGAAACCGATACGTTCACGCTCGAAAAGGCCGCCGCCGACATGGGACCGGCGCTCGCGTTTCTGCGGCAGCAGGAACGCCTGGCGGAGAGCAAGGGCGCGCATGACGCACTCGTGCGATCGGCGCCGACCGCCATCTGCCATTTGGATCGTAACGGCAACGTAATGCGGTGGAACCCGGCCGCGGAACGCCTGTTCGCCCGCCCCGCCGCCGAGGCACTCGGCCAACCCTTGGCGATCTTCCGCAATACCGAGCGAGAGATCTTTCAAGCCTCATTCCAAGGAGCGCTTGCCGGGCAAGCGACGGCGCATATCGAACTCAAAGCCCAATCGTCGAATGGGCAACCGCTCGACGTGACCCTATCTGTGTCGCCGTTGCTTGGCACTGATAAAGCCGTCGAAGGCGCGCTGGTCGTTCTGGCTGACCTGACCGAGCGCAAACGAATCGAGCGCCGACTGTCGCTCGAACACTCGGTCACGCGGTTGCTCACCGATCGGGAACCCAACGATCAGACGCTCTATGCCGTGCTGTCGGTCATCGGAACGCAGTTCGGCTGGAGCTGTGCGGAACTCTGGGCGACCGACGCCGAAAGCTCATCGGTTCGACTGATGGAAAACTGGAACTCCGCGTCGCCAAACGCAGCCGACTTCGAGAATGAAACACGGAACGGGGACCCATCGGAGCCAGTCGATCTCGCTAAAGAGGTGTTGCGTCAGGGCAAAGCGCGGTGGTTTGCCAAACTTTCGTCCGACCGATCGATCGACCGCTCAGGCTTGGCGGCTCGCTGTGGGCTGCAGGACGCGTTGGGCATTCCAGTGGGCACGGGTTCCAACACCGAAGGGGCCCTGCTCTTCTTTGCTGAACAAATCCCCGAGCCGGATGAACAATTGTTGGCCTGTCTGGCAGCGATCGCCGAACAGATCGGCGCCTTTCGGTCGCGCCGGCGGCTTCAACACTCGCTGCACGAGGCGGTCGAGAAGCTGCGGCAGTCGGAAAAGATGGAGTCAGTCGGACGTCTCGTTGGAGGCGTTGCTCACGACTTCAACAACCTGTTGACCGTGATCCTGGGTTATGGCGAGCTGTTATTGGGAGAAGTCGCCGCCGACGCGCCGATTCGCGAATCGCTGGCTGAAATCGTGGAATCGGGCAAGCGCGCCTCGGGCCTCACGCGGCAACTCTTGGCGTTTTGCCGTAAGGAAATCTACAACCCCGTCGTGCTCGACCTGAACGCGCACGTCGAGGGAATGGAGAAAATGTTGCGGCGGCTCGTCGGCGAAGCGATCTCCCTGCACACGACGCTGGCCCCCGGACTGGGGCACGTGCATGCGGATCCCGCGCAGATTGAACAGATCGTGATGAACCTGGTCGTCAACGCGCGCGACGCGATGCCTGCGGGCGGGCAAATCACGATCGAAACGAAAATGGTCCAACTCGCCCGCGGGCAAAAGGTCTCGCCCCAGGCGACGCCCGGGAATTACGTGTTGATCTCGGTCTGCGACACCGGCTGCGGGATGGATGAGGCGACTCGCGCGCGGATCTTCGAGCCGTTCTTCACCACCAAGGGAGTGGGCAAAGGGACGGGCATGGGCCTGGCCACCGTGCAGGAAATCGTCCAGCAATGCGGCGGACAGATTGCGGTCGAAAGCCGGCCCGGCGAAGGCTCAACATTCCAAGTGTTCCTGCCGCCGGTCACCGCGGGACTCACGGCGTGGGAAGTCGATTGCGCACCGGAAGCCATTCCGCGAGGGTGCGAAACGATTCTGATCGTGGAAGACGAAGCTCCCGTGCGACGCCTCATCGCCCGCTTGCTGCGGGTGCAAGGCTATCAAGTACACGAGGCGGCCAACGCGATCGAAGCGCTTGATGTGCTCCGCAGCCAACCCAAAAAAATTGACCTGTTGCTAACCGACGTCGTTCTGCCCGACATGAACGGCGTGGCGTTGGCCGAAAAAGCTCAGGCGGCCCACCCCAAGCTCGAGGTGCTTTTTGCTTCCGGCTATCGGGACGGCGAACTGTGTCGACTCGGGCTGCCGGACCTCGGTCCGCGCCTCCTGCAAAAGCCCTTTACCACATTCGACCTGGCCACGAAGGTTCGGCAGACCCTCGACGGCTAAGTGGCGAATGTAATTGCAAGCTGACGACACGGACAGCCCACTCCGTGAGGTTTTGGCATCACCGAACCAACACCCTGCTCGGACATCGGCAGATTCGCGTACGCCTTCGGTGTCCGTAGTCTCTGGCCGACTTGTTTGCCACCGAGGGGGATCATCAAGTCGGTTGCTCGATGACGCGACGATGCCAGGCGCTCCTCCAGCGGCTGGTACCTTCCCCCCCGACACCTGATTGATCCTCGTCGCTTCCGGAAATCTCAGCAGGAGGCGGAGGCACAAGCTCGCGTCGCGAGGGGAAGCGCTTGCCGATTGATCGACTTCCGCTTCTGTCCCGGGCGGATCATCTCGTCTCGCACAGTTTCAAGGCTCAGTGGCCCGAAACTAGCAGCCAAGGTCGGTCCAAGAAGCTTCACCAGCGATCGAAGGGCCGATCGGATGCAGGCCACTTCCGATGTGGTTCCCCGTCTTTCGAGTAGCACGCGATCGCGCGCTCGAGAAAATGAAGGGACAGCTCATCGATTGTCCGTGTTGATCGATCAACGGCTTTGCAGCGCAGCCAATCGTCGCGGAGCGCATCGTAGCGGGCGATCGACTCCGGCGATTGATGCTTCCCTAAGGTACATCCGTCGGTCGTCGAGGCAGATGCGAGCTTGTCCGGTCGAGTGGGGACGGCGCGCGTAGCTGCGGAAGTGAGCGTTCGGCATGTGCGGCACTTTTTCGGTCTGGACAAAGCGCTGGACAGTTACCAGCTCTTTGATGCCGCACTGGCGGATGACAGGTAATCACAACTCGCGAATCAGCAGAAGGTTGTGTCAGTCGGGACGACAGGATTCGAACCTGCGACCTCTTGCACCCCAAGCAGAAGCTCGCCCTGAAGAGTTCCAGCAAAGAAGTTGTTGCTGCACCGGAGCTTACTTCGAATCTGCCACCGTTGCAAGGAATTGCACGGGCTTGCAGAACGGTACAGAATGTTGCGGTACAGGGGCGGTACGCAGGCACCGGAACGGTACAAAGACGGTACGCCAGTCGCGCGAAAAGCCGATGCGCTTCTCCGGTCCGGCAGCTGCAGCTCATCCCGGCTCCCTCTCTGAGGCCAGAGTCGACTTATGCAGCAATGCCCAAAGTGCTCCGGTGTTGTCGAACGATCCGACATCCCGCACATGATCCGGAAATGCCCCGAATGTGGCCGGGAAATGCACGTGGCCGAATTCGATAAAGATGGAAAGGGGATGGAGATCCTTGAAGGCGACCGATTTGTGGTACCGAGCGGGTGGCTAACGCTTTCGCTCAATCCAATTCTGAGTCGTGCGCACCTGTTTAGACCCGGAATTGACATGATCGTCAAGTCGCTCTTCATCGACGGCTTGGTCGAGAAAGACGGACAATACATGGAAGTTGCGAAGGAGCTTGAGCACCGTCTAGATCAAATCGTGAATGCTTTCCCACCTTTGAGCGGATTCGACATCAACGATCCGGCCGACGGCACCAAGATTTGGGAGATCATGCAGGCGCACGGCGAGACGCCTGAGTTTTGGGCATTCTTGACGGGACAATTCTTAGCGATGGCGAGGGCTGCGATCCAAGCCGGCGACGCCGCCGGAGCCGCATGGGCAACGGGTTGTGCGGAAAGATTCCGTGCGGTGATGTTGTTCAAACGCGAGCTTGAGGAGCCTGTGTGGATGGGCCAATCCGTCCGTCGGATTCTCGACATCTTGAGACTTTGGGACGCAAATCGGAACAACTCCGATGAGGAGTTCTGGCAACGCACCTTCAAGGAGAACGCCTACGTTCTATCGCAGGTGTTTGCTGTCCCAATGATTTTCATTAAGGACAAGGCATACGTAGGAGGAATGAACATTGAACGCTCGGATGCTCGTTTTGTTGACTACCTCTTTTCGGCAGAATCTTCCCGCGAAGCAATTCTGATTGAAATTAAGACCCCGACAACGCCATTGTTCGCAAGCGAATACAGAGATTTGAGGCCCCCGTCGCGAGAACTCAGTGGATCGGTGCTACAGGTGTCAAACTATCGCGGCGAATTGACCAGAAACCTTCGCAGCGTCACTGAGGGGACGGGTCACGAAATCGCTTCGTTTATTCCGAGGTGTGCCCTCATCGCCGGAAATGCCCAGGAACAAATCAAGGACGCCCGCGACAGACGTTCGTTTGAGTTGTATCGGGCGGGGCTGTCGGACGTCGAGCTGCTGACATATGACGAACTCTTTCGCAAGGTAGAGATTCTAGCTGAGCTGTTCAGCCTCAAGAAAAAAGGGGCTCAATGAACACCGCATTGCCGGCACACTAGGCATTCGTAAGTCTCTGGAATTTAGACATCAGCCGGTTAATTAAGACCATCCATGCAACCAATAGTCGCTCCGGACTCGCCACTCATCCGGCTACCGGAAACAGTCTCGCCTATTCAAGCAAGTTTTATCGACGCGATGCGGCTATGCGCGCAGGCCGTCGATTTCGCCTATAGACGGATCCAAGACGCGTTAAGTCGCGCCACTCCCAGTCACGACCGGGCTTTGGCAGTCGGTCCGTCTGCCGTGATGGATTCGTGGGAAATCGTTGATACGGTTCATCGCCTTCGGGCATTGGTGTCTCACTTTCCTGGTTATAAGAATCGCGCCCCCAGCAAACAGCTGTTCCTCAAGCGAACCGCCGGTGTCGAAGAATTGCGCAACATATTCCAACACTTGGTAGGAGACTTGCCGGCGCTGACGAAGGCCGACGTGCCAGTGCTCGGATCACTTAGCTGGCTCGTTCCGATTGATATCGAGAAGCGAACGTTCGCGGCGTCGATTTTTAGCCCTGGACGAGTTCGGAACCTTGATCCTGCAAGCGTCGTCGAGCTTCCCGCCGAGTTGCCGAATGAGCTAACGCAAATCGAACTCCATCTTGCCGAAAAGACCGTAAACATAACCAGCCTTCGAGCTGCCGTGGCGGATCTTGTTTCCGCACTCGAAAAGCCTTTGCGGGAAGCGTCGGGTAACACGACGCTGTGCGACGCGCTCTCGCACGTGGTGCTCGAATACCTTCCGAAGGATGAGGCGCCCTGAAATCATCGCATCCTAAAACCGGAGTCGCGTTCGGGCAGCGCGAAACAACGTCCCCGCGGACCTATCTTGGGCTGTCCAGTTGAGAGTCACGCCTGAGTCGACCCGAACAACGCCACCCGACCCGCCAGCCGACTAGCCCTTAGCTTCCAATCCCGGTTCATGCTTGGCGGAATGGACTCCGACGATCTGGAACCTTGGCAACTAGATCGCATTCGCGACGCGGTTGCGGGCACGGGACTCGCGCGACGCGTGGATCGCAGAACTTGGTCAAGATAGCGGCCCATGCTCAGGTCTCCGTTCGTTCTGTGCCAGCGCCGATTCGGTGGGCAAGTCCAGCAACTCACGCAACCGCCTTTGTTCGGCCGCACGCTTCTCATCGCGGGCCTTCGCTTCGGCAGCGGCTTCGGCAGCACGTTTTTCCTCTTCCGCGGCTCGCCACTCGGCCGCGCACTTCGTTGCTTCTGCGATTTGCAGAAGGTCAACGACGGCATCGAGACGGTTGTCGGCGGGAATGAAAGGCTGCTGTTCGGAATGCAGACAGTGGTGCCATTGTTGGGCGCGCTGATCGGCTCGACGCCACAGTCCGCGAGTGTCGTCAGAATCCGCTCGCCGCTCTTCGCTCCCTTCGATTGCTTGGCTGCCCGCAGACAGATCGAACGAATCACGGCAGCGTTCCAGGGCTTGCCATATCGAGTCGGCACGCCATCAGTGTTCAGCAGATCGGCGATCTCAGCGAACGACGCACGCTCACCACCACGTGGCTTGCGACGCAGAGCGACGATCCGGTCCACGACCAATCCTTCGCCTGGACGGTGACCGTAGGGCTTGCGGCCTTCACGGCGGCCAGTCGTGCGGCGCTGTCGTTCACGTCCAGCCCTCAGCTTGTGGACAATGACAGCCTTGTTGTATTGGCTGAACACCCCGAGCATCTGACGCATCGCCGTGGCTTCAGGGTTATCGTCATCGTCCGCCGTCAGATCGGTTCCGCTGGTCGCCGAGATGCACTTGATCCCTAGCTTGCGGCAGTCTTCCAGGATGCACTCCTGCACCATCAGGCGGCGTGCCAAGCGGGTTACGTCCTCGACGATCACCACCTTGATGCCGTTGTTTTCGAGCCGGTCCAGCAGGGCACCCAAGGCCGGCCGATCATCGAGATCGTTCGTACCGCTAACGCAAGCAACCAGCTGTTCACACGATCTGCCGCGCATCGCCGGTTTGTTCGGCGACGAATCGCTTGAGCCGCTCGAGGCCGAAGGGCTCCGTGCCAGTTCGCATTGCCTCGGTGAGGCCGTCGGTGAAGAGCGTGACGAGATCACCCGGACCGAGCGAAACCGTGACCGCCTGAAAATTGGCTGCTCCGTCCACTCCGGCAGCCAATCCGGCTGCGTTTATACCGATCGGTTCGACTGCCTGACCGTTCCGCCGGACGCGAGGCGTTCCGCCGCCATCCGCGCTCTGCTCGTTCTGGCCGGGCCGTTCTGTCAGGCGATTGAGCCCACGCGTCGTTGAACAATCAATTGCAATCACGTCGGCGCGGCACTTCGGCACGTCCCTAAATTCAGCCGTGGTGCGCGTTAAAGTGACGTGAGGCCGTCGTAGCTTTGACATCCCGCTCCGACTGTCGATTTCGACCCGTTGATCGGCCATGCCCGGCAGTCGGCGGGTCGTTTTGTTTTTGAGCGGCTCGATCAGCATCTTGCCGCTGATTGATCTGACTGTGTTCTCGATCTGAGCCCTGGTGTGTCGCCGGGGCGGTTTTGTTCTTAGGAACAGGACTGCCCCGGCACGAGGGCGGTCCTTTTTTTGAAGGGTCGCCCGATGCTCGCAATCGCAAGAAGTTCGAAACGAAAGACTGCGTCACGCCGCCGAAACGACAAGTTCGTCAGCATGCTGCCTGAGATCCGCAAGCAGACCAACTTTGCGTTTCGCCAGGTCCCGGTCGACGCCCGCGAGGAGCTGATCCAAGAGGTCGTCGCGCAGGCCTACGCTCTGTTCGTGCGGCTGTGCCAGAGGGGCAAGACGGGGCTCGTCTACTCAACGCCGCTCGCCCAGTTCGCGATCCGGAAGGTCCGCGCGGGTCGGCGAATTGGCTCGCGGGCCAACATCCGCGACATCACCTCACCGCGTCCGGCTGTGACGAGGGCATTCAGGATCGAGCGCCTCGACCGATTCAATCAGCGGACCGGGCAGTGGCGCGACGTTCTGGTTGAGGACCGAACTGCGGGTCCCGCAGAAATCGCAGCGGCACGAATCGACTGCGCCGCTTGGCTGGGCTCTCTGTCTCCACGTCATCGCAAGATCGCCTCGGTCCTCGCGGCCGGGGAAACGACCGGAGTTGCTGCCCGCAAGTTCCGTCTCAGCTCAGCTCGGATCAGCCAGATTCGGGTCTGGTTCCGAGAGAGTTGGCAGCGTTTTCACGGCGATTCGCCGTCAGTGAGCCTCGCTCGCTGCTGAGCTGCCAAGGCTCGAGTCCCGGCTGGCGCCGAGTCCATCATGCTCGGTGCATGGTGGACTTGGTGCCTTCCCTACAAGGCCGAAGTCCACGTATCTCCACGCCCTCGCAATCGCGTGCCCTTCCGTTCCTCCCCGCAGACACTCAATCAGGCACCAGGAGTCTTACATGAAAAGTCCGAGCCTCGAAGTCTCGGCTCTCGTCGTGTCGGCCATGATTACGCTCGCGCTCGCAGAGTGGTGGCACTGGGTCCCGGTGATCGCCGCCATCGTCGTGGTCCACGTTCTCCGCAGGAAGTGAATGGTAGCGGTCAAACCGCGAAAAGGAACGATTTCTCGGAGTTCGATTTCAGTCCATCAAGGACGGCGATCGATCTCGCCATCTGGCTTCATCAGTGTCACTTGGTAGTGCGTAACGCCAGCGGCTTCAGAATCGCGCCAAGGACATCCGGCCGCTCCTGGTTACGCACTAACGACCTGCCGCCCCGTCCCTGTTGCTTTCGAGAATCCGCCGGGAACGTCGCTGATTGCGATTCCGTCGGCTCGATTCGCTGGCAATACTTGCCATACTTCATGTGCGTCCGAGTTTGGTGCGCGCGGATCGCCTGAAGCCGTTGCACCTTTCGCTGTATCGAGCCGTGTGTCTTTCCAATCGGGGATCCTCGCGGGGTTGATCATGCTGTCCAACATCAGGCTAACAACGTCCGTCAGGTCAAGGCGCAAAGTGACGACGCGAGTTTTTGTGACTCTTGGTTGCCTGCTGTGTGTCGCCCGAGCGGGCCTGCTCGGCGATCCGCCGAAAGACGTCAAAAAACCCCTTGTGCTCGCGCCGGCGGAGCGGAAGAAGCTGCTGGCGGAACGGGATTCTTGGGAGAACAAGTCGCGGGCCTTCCGGGGGAAGGGCAAATTCGCGGAAGCGATCGCGGCCGTCGAGCAGGCAATGGCCATCGAGCGTAGCGTCTTCGGCGAAGTTTCCGACGAAGTCGCGAAGTCGCTCGACCTGATCGGAGGTTACCAGGTGGATCGCGATGATTTCGCGGCCGCTCGCAAAGCCTTCGAGCGGATGCAGTCGATCCTGCTCAAACTCCACGATAAGAACGACTGGCACCTCGTCGACGTCCGGCTGGATCTGGAAGATGTCCAGATCCATGAACATCTCACCCCGGCTGCGCGGAAGGAGCTGGCGCTCGCGGAACAAGTCGACGGCCAGGCGCTGATCTCCTTTCGCAAGGGAGAATTTTCGCAGGCGATCAAGCTGGAAGGGCAGGCGCTCGAGATTCGCCAGCGGATCCTCGGTCAGGGGAACGTCAACACGGCCAACAGCCGCCTCAAACTGGCGACGCTTTACTCCTGGACGGGCGAGTACGCGAAGGCCGAAAAGTTCTCGCTCGATGCTCTGGTCGTTTCGCGAAAGCTGAAGGGGAACGCGCACCCCGACACCGCGCAGAACCTCAACAACCTCGCCGGGCTGTATGAGGACATGGATGAATACGCCAAGGCCGAGCCGTTGCACCTGGAAGCGCTGAGCATCTGGACGAAGGCCTTGGGCGAAGCGCATCCCAATACGGCGGTCTGCATGAACGACACGGCCCTCCTTTATAAGTCGATGGGCCAGTATGCCAAAGCCGAAGAGTTTCTGAAGAAAGCACTGAAGGTCCAGAAGGAAAACCGGGGTCTGGAGCATCGCGACACAGCTGTCACGATGAATAACTTCGGCGAGCTCTATCGCGACATGGGAGAGTACGCCAAGGCCGAGCCTTTGTTTCTCGAAGCCCTGAGGATGGAAAAGGAATTTCTCGGTGAACAGCACCCGCTCACCGGTACCACGACCAACAATTTGGCGAGCCTTTACACGGCCGTCGGCGACACGGCGAAGGCCGAGCCTCTGTTGAAGCAGGCGATCGAGCTGCACACAAAGGGCTACGGGGAATTTCATCCCAACACGGCAATGAGTTACGAAAATCTGGGATACCTCTACGAGACGATCCACGACTATGTCCGGGCCGAATCGGCATACCGCAGGGCGCTCGCCATCGATCACAAGG
>DASRXU010000060.1:0-12216 GCA_035687365.1 Planctomycetaceae bacterium
ACGTCGCGGAGCACGATCTACGCGGCGAGCATCGCGGCCGGTCTGATGGTCCACCAATTCTCGCGCTGGCTGAGGCATCTGCCGATCGAGGTCGATTCGACCGTTGATCTCCTAGCCACCGAGTGGGCGTCGTCGCGCGACACCGATTTGTGACCTCCACCATCTCCAAACTCACTACTGGTGTGGAACTGTTTCGTATAAGGAGTTTCCCTTGATCGCAAACGAACGCAAGTCGACTTGCCCGGTGTCGCCACCTCCTGAAGCGTCTCTGCGGATGGACAAAGGCCTCAGCCGGGAACAGCAAGCCTTCGCGGCAGTCGTGGGACGAGCCATTGCAACAGCATGGCTGGAAAAGGCGCGCGCCACGAAAGCACTTGCTACCGGCCCTTAAGGCGTCGCTCCAAGCGAGCAAGTAATTTGGAGGGCAAAACCTTCATCGCCGAACAGAGCAGTAACAGCGTTGCCACTGTCGGGGATTTCTTGTCGTTCTCCAGCTGTGAGACGTACGTGCGATCGACGCCGGCCTGAAATGCAAGCTGTTCTTGCGTAAGTCCAGCCTTTTCTCGCGCCTCCCGTAAGATGTCCCCGAGCATGCCGCGAGCGTATTGACACCCACTCGCCCCGTCTGTGGACTATAGTCGACACTACGGAACTTGGCTGCGTCGCTGCCCTGTGACGATCTCTGGAAGTCGATGCGATCGCCTCCTTACCGGCGGCTTTCGAGGAATGTCATCGCAGCGTTCCTTTGTGAAATCCGGCAGGCATTTGTCGACGCCGTCGCCTGCTTACTGAATCGATTCACTACGGCTTTTTCGAAAGGACCTCATGACTAGCAAGTGGTTGATTCGGCTAGGCAACGAGACGATTGGACCTCTGAGCGACTCTGAACTCAGGAAACTGGCGGAGCAGGGAGGTCTTAATGCCGAGACTCCCGTGTCCCGAGAACCGGATCGCTGGATCAGTGCGCGCGAGGTAGACGGGCTGTGCATCCTTCCGCCTCCACCTGCCATCCCTGCTTCTGCGCCGCAGATGCTGAGCGGCATTCCAACGGGGATCTGGATTCTCCTGATCGCCGTCGTCGCAGGAGCTGGGGGGTTCGTCCTCTCGCGCTGGCTTGGCACAGGGCTCTTCGCAACTTGCGGTGGGATCTTTGGAGGTCTGCTCGGCGCACGATGGGCACTGACTTCACAACCTCCGTCGTCAACTCGCACGGACGATCGACCTCAGACAAAAACTTGAGGAATTCACAATGTCTAATGCTGCCCTAGAGTCTACAGGACCATCAGATTCTGCAGCCGAGAAGCAATGGTGGCTCGCGAGACAAGGGGTCGCGGACGGTCCCCACTCGTGCGCCTACATCACCGCCTCTCTTCGAACGAAGACTCTTGCACCGGAGACGCTGGCTTGCCTGGTCGGCGCACAAGAATGGAAACCGCTGACCGATTGGCCCGATTTCGGCTACACTCCCGCACCGCAGCCACCGCCCATTCCACCGCAATCGCGCCCGGCCACGATCAGCGGCAATCCCTTCACGAATCCCGCTCTCCCGTCGATGGCTAACTGGCTCTGCGTCTATTGTCTCCTCTGGCGGCCGGTAGTCTCGGTTTTCGGACTGCTGAACACTTTCGACGCACCGGCAAGCTGGTTCGTCGTTCCCTCGACGTCCATTTTTCTCACCACGTCATTCTTGATCGGGGGTGTTCTCCTGCGTAATGGACGAAGGCACGGCGCGACGATTGTTAAGGTCACGCTGTGGGTCGCCTTGGGACTGACGCTCTTCTTCATCCTCGTAGTGTTCGCGGTCGCGGCTGCGAATCAGGCAAACGCATCCGGAACCGCAGCGCCGTCGACGCCGGCAGTGCAATCGGCGGCTGAGAGCCTGATGGGGCTGCTTTGGCTGTTCGAGATCGTTTTCCAAATCGTCGCTGTGATCTGGTTGCACCGGAATGATGGTTTGTTGCCTAACGTGGGTCGCTAGGAAAACGGCGTGGTTCATCGCAGCCGCCCGTCCGCTCACCGAAAGCGGCGGAAGATTGGAGAGACAATTCGCGTGCTCAGTGCAACTGACGATGTGACTCGTCGTCACTACGCGCGGACGTTCTTGCAGAATCCGAAGCGCAGGCCAGACGATGCTCGGCCTGCTGGCTGGCGCATTGGATGGATCCGCCGTGCTTGTGACAGATTCCATTTGCGCCAATGGAACTTCCTCGCCGCATACAGTCAATTCTGGTGAGGCGTCCTTCTCCCATCTCGACTCCGCTCCGCCAATGGCCTAACAGCTGTCAAATGGCAACGACTCAATTCTGTCGCCAAAATCACCGGCTTTAAGCAAGTCCTTGAGCGCGAAATGGCCAAGTTCTTGAAGGAGCTTATGGCGTCGCCCGAAGACGAAAAACCATCCGATCTGGACGAGGCGAGTCAGGTCGCCTAGCTTTCCGGCAGTCACGGCCGAGCCTTAGCGTCTGAAGGGAGACATATGATGCGAGATGGCTCGCAGGCGAACGTATCGGGCTTGGAAGCGCCGCGCCTAGTGGAGGGGTATCGCCTTCCGCTGCCACCCCCCTTACAAATCCTCTCCGGTAACCTACTGCCGTTTGTGATTCCCGACGCCTGGGCTCAGAGCCCACTGCTCACCGATGGATGCTTCTACACAATTCCACAACGGTTGCTGGGTTTGATTTTCGAATCGGTCGGGCCAGACCGTTTCGACGCCCAATCAGTGCAAATGGAGAGCGAGCTTTCGAGCCTTGTTGGAAAGCACTCTGTCTATGTCGGCATTCGAGCCCGCGCGCCGATCCCCTACGACCTTATTGAACCACCGCAGACATTGGCCATTCGATATGAAGACGTGAAGAACCTCAATTGGGGAAAGACCGAATCGGAGTTGCGAGAGTTCGTGCGGACCGAGAACTCTCGGCTTCAGACAATTGGCGAGCCCCTGCGCGGGTACTCTGGCTGGTTGATGACGAATTCGACCTTTCTTGAAGAGCACGACCAGTTGCTGCGCGAATACGGCGACTTCCTCCGAAGGCACGATTTTCCCAAACCCGTCTTGCTGTCAGGCCCTGGGACCTTGCCGCAATCTTCGCCAGACGAGAGTTGGGTAGGTGCCTTTAGTCGGTTCTACGGAAGGTGGCAGCTGCAGTCACTTGCAGGTCCGAATCTGCCGCGACCGCTCCCGGTGGGGTTACCCATACCTCCCGCAATGGCCAAGAACCTAACTGCTGCTGAGGGCAGTGCATTTGTTTTTCTGCCGGACATCGTCCCTGCCCCAAGTCACCGTGCCCTCGCCGAAGCGATCGAAAGTGGAGTCAATCATGGCGAAAAAGCAACTCACCTTGCGGAGTGGCATCACATCGTTGGCCAACATAATGTCGCGAAGAACACAATCTCTCGTTACGCGCGATTGATGGGTCTACAGCACTATTGGCGCACAGTTCACCAGCGCCATGCTGCGGCCCTAAGGCGAAATGCCGCGCGTCTGAGGGCCGCCTTCGCGACGTATTTCGACGTGAGCGATGACTCGATCCGCAAGGATATCGAGTTTATCGGGCAGCGGCTCGGCCGTGGCTGGGAAGAGCGGTCCGCCACCGGTTTAGCCTAACTTTTCTGCATTCCAAACCTGCTAAAGCGCAACTAAGCGTTTTCCGTGTTTCGATTCCCGGTTCGCTGTAATGATCTCCGCGCCCCGACTGACAGGGGGGCGAATGATCGATCGCCAGCGAACCAGGGAAGTCGTAATGCCCGACAAGTCGTTCGTCACGCTCGCCGAACTAAGTCAGGCGAGTGGACTCTCCGCCAGTACGATTCGCCGCCTAGTCCGTGACGAACGGATACCTCATCTCCAGCCCTCGGGCAAGGGCGGAAAGTTGCTATTTCCGCGCGACGCAATCGAGCGGACATCTCGCGCGCAGGGCGCGGGTTCGGTCGCATCCGCTCGCCTTGCGGGGAGACGCCCAACGTGGATGGACAACAATCCCTAAACCTGGAATCAAATATGAAAACGCGTGATAGTGAACCCATTCGCTGTCAGCACTTCCTATGGCGTCTGTTTGCGCGCGATGGTGTCTACTACGCCGATGGGCGGACCAACACACCAGGCCTCGGAAAGCACTCCCTGGGCACACGCGATCGCCGAGAGGCCATGGAGCGGCTAAATAAGCTGGATGTGCGCATGGCTGTCAAGCTCGGTCGAGCACCTGCCGAGCCGCTTGGATCGCATGTCGAACTGTCAGTTGCGGACGGATGGAGCCGGTTCCTGGCGCACTGCGAGCGACCCGATGTGTTGGGAGGCGTGTCGGCTGCCACGAAGAAACGGTACAGGGCCGTTTGTGACAAGCATTCGAACTTTTGCTCGAAAGTCGGAGTGCAAAACTGGAACCAAGTCGACCAAGCGCATGCCGAAGGCTATGGGAGATATCTAAAAGGTAGGGCATACGCTGACCGCTCGATCTACCTCGAACTCACGCTGATTAAGAGCGTAATGAAATGGCTCGTCGGCAAGCGGATGGTCCCCGAGTCATGTCGGTTCGAGCTGACTTTGCGGAAACCCCTCGGCAGCGACACCTACTGCTACACGCCCGAGCAGGTGCGCGCCATGCTTTTCCATTGCCACAGCCATCCGAATCTCGCGTGGCTAGCGAACATCATTAGGATCTTGGCGCTGACTGGCCTGCGGATTTCAGAGTTGCTTGGCTTACGGGCGCGCGACGTCGATCTGGATTCGGGGACTTTGCATATTGCAGACGAGCGATCCAGCGTGGCGCGTCAGAACCTCGGTGACTTGCGGACGACCAAGGGGCGACGCGGCCGTCGAGTGCCGATCCACGAAGGCCTCAATGCGGTTTTCCGAGAACTTCTAAATCGCTCCACGGGTCGCCTTTTCATGGGCTCACAAGGTGGAAAACTGAAGGCGGACACAGTCCGAAGAGTCTTCGTCAAAGAGGTCATTGCCCCGCTGAGCCCACAGTTTCCAACACCCGCTGGGGACATCGGCTTCGAACGCGGGCGCCTCCACGGATTCCGGCATTTTTTTGTGTCACAGGCGTTCCTTGGTGGGGCCTCGGAGGGCGAGGTGAAGGATTGGGTCGGGCATCGCGACACGCGGATGGTAGAACTCTACCGTCATCTGCGCGAGCAAGACAGCAAGCTCAAGATGCAGCAGATCGACTTTCTCGGAGATCAAGACGACTCGAACTGTTCGGTCGTTGGGAAGTCGGTCGATAATCCGATTGCTTCGGAAACTTAAGAAAGCGAGGTGTCTGCCGCGAGCGAGACGCGAGGGTGAGGGGTTCTGTCCCAGTGCCTGTCCCAGTTACTGGGACAGAGGCGAAAGCTCTTCGCAAAGTGCTTTGCTGCACTCATTTGCGAATAGTGATTCCTAAAAAGCGGAGAGGCAGGGATTCGAACCCTGGGTACCCTTTCAGGCACACTGGTTTTCGAGACCAGCACAATCGGCCACTCTGTCACCTCTCCGGGTAACGGTGCTCGCGAATCATACTCCGCAGATTGGTTTGCTTCCAGTCGATTCGGCTGCTGCCGGGCGGGATTGCGGCGCGGCTTCAAAGCCTGCCCGCGCGGCGAAACAGCTCCGCGTTGCAGCACGGGCTCTGGCAAAAATCTGATGCGCGCATCCTGCACACTCAGAGCGATCCGCGCCCGCATAAACCGGTTGAAGCAGATTTGCCGAATGCCGATTCAACGGGGGCCTCATTTCGTTACAGACTTGGCATCTTTCGCATGGCACTGGCCATTTTCCGACCCATTTTTACAGGGCTAAGAATGTACGAGAAACTCGTACCCCAAATGGAACGAGGCGAGCCGGACCTCAGCGGACGGATTCGTGCCGTCGACGCGTCTGCGTCGCACGTGCTCGCCGCCGCGCTCAAATAGCATGCCCGCACTCAAAATAGAATGATCGTGCCAATGTCTCAATTAGGCTCAACGTCGGGGTCGGCCGTCGAGGCCACGTTTTTGAACGACGCCGGCGGATCAACGACCTCACTGCTGGATTCGATTTTCAGTGGTCCGCCGACGCGGCCTGCGGAACGCCGCAGTACGAGTCGCGAGACATCGTCAGTCGATCCGCGTCGCGCTGCAACGAGTCCCCCCAAGGAGTTTTTGCCGCCCGCCCCCAAGTCGCTGGACGACGCGGGTCTCACCGAGACCGAGGTCGAAGACCTGATTCTGAAATTCCTGTTGCGGCGGGGCGTGCAATCGGGCCGGGCCATCGCCGAGCAGCTGCACCTTCCCTTTGGGATCGTGCAGCCGATTTTTCAGGCGATGAAGACTTCGCAGCGGATCGTGATTGCCCGCAATGCCTCGGTCTCTGATTACGAATACTCGATTACCGGCAAGGGCATCGAGGCGGCCAAACAGTGCAACGAGCGCTGCACGTACTTTGGAGCTGCCCCGGTGCCGTTCGCCGATTACGTCGCCGCGGTCAAAGCTCAGTCGATGACGCGCTCGCGCATCACGCTAGCGCAGGTCGAAGCCGCGCTGTCGGATCTTTCCGTGCCGACGGCGCTCTGTACGCGCATCGGCAAGGCCTTGGTCGAAGCGAAGGCGATGTTCATCTATGGAGCGCCCGGCAACGGCAAGACGAGCATTGCCGAGCGACTGACGGCCACTTACGGCGATTCCATTTGGATCCCCCGCGCGATCGATTGTGATGGAGAGATCATTCGCGTCTTCGATCCGTGCGTGCACTACCCGATTGCGACCGAGCGAATCGGTGACGACGAACACCTTCGCCAAATCGATCACCGTTGGGTCTGCATCGTCCGGCCTACGGTTGTTGTCGGCGGCGAACTGACGATGGAGCACCTCGAGGTCCAGACAAACAAAGCCCTCGGAATTCTGGAAGCGCCGCTGCAGCTCAAGAGCAACTGCGGCACCCTCGTGATCGACGACTTTGGGCGGCAGCGGATCTCGGTCGACCAACTGCTCAACCGCTGGATCGTGCCGCTGGAACGTCGCTACGACTACCTGAGCTTGCCAAGCGGCAAGAAGCTGCAGGCTCCCTTTGACCAACTCGTCGTGTTTTCCACAAACCTCGATCCGAAGGGCCTGGTCGACGAAGCGTTCCTCCGCCGAATTCCCTACAAGATCGACGTGCGCGGTCCGTCCGAGTCGGAGTTCCGCAAGCTCTTCGATGCCACTTGCACGAAGATGGGGATTCAGACCGACGAAGTCGTCCTCGAGTATCTGATCGAGACCTATTTCCGCGCGGTCGACCGCCACTTTCGTTATTGCCACGTGCGGGACATCCTGGCGCAGGTAAGGCATCACTGTGCGTTTTGCGGCCTGCCACTCGAATTGAAGACCGAGTACATCGACGAGGCTGCCGAAAATTATTTCGGCGCCGCCTGAGCCGATCTCGGATATCCGGCATCGCGAACCCGGTCGCGGCACTCTGTGTCATCGATGGCTGAGTGTCATCGACAGCTCAGAGAGCGTACTCGCCGATTCGAGGCCGCGCGGCTGTGGCCGCCTGTCCTTGGGCTCGTCTTGGCGGCGGGTTTGAAACGGGGCCGGCAAAGTACGACACTTTGTGCAGTCAGGGAACTCGATGCCGAGTTCCTGACGAGTTCGTTCTTTCCTGCCAGAGAGCCTGCATGCCATCTGTGACTTACGACGATGTTGTCGAAGCGCTCCCGCGGGTGAGGGCCGAGCTCAATCCGACTGCGTTGCTCGAGTGGCCGGGACTCTCAGAGTTGCTTGGCTGCCGACTGTACCTCAAGCACGAGAATCATCAGCCGACCGGCGCGTTCAAGGTTCGCGGCGGCATCAATCTCGTCGGCTCGCTGTCAGAGTCGGAGCGCGAGGTGGGAATTCTCGGCTGCTCGACAGGTAATCATGGACAGTCGCTGGCATTTGCGGCTCGTCGTTTCGGCGTTCGCTGTACGATCATCGTACCACAAGGAAACAATCCGGACAAGAATCGGGCCATCCGACTCTTCGGGGCCGAGCTGATCGAGCGCGGTCGCGATTTTGACGAGGCCCGCGACTATCTGGAAAAAGTCGTCGCGCCTCGCGGCGGGCGCTACGTTCATTCGGCCAACGAGCCGCAACTGATCGCCGGTGTCGGCTCGATGTCGGTCGAAATCTTTGACGCGCTTCCGGCGCCCGACGTGATCTTTGTCCCCATCGGTTTGGGCAGCGGCGTGTGCGGCACGGGAATCGTCGCGCGAGCGCGCGGGCCACGCACGAAAGTCATCGGCGTGCAGGCGGAAGGTGCCGACGCCGTGAGCCAGTCGTGGCGGACCGGTGAGTGGCGCGAGACGGCCGAAGCCGCCACCTGGGCCGAGGGAGTTGCCACCCGACGTCCGGCGGCACTGACCCTGGAACTGATGCGCAGCGTCGTGGATGACGTGGTGCTGGTCACGGATAACGAGCTGCGCCGCGCGTGCCGTCTGATTCTCGAACAGACGCATAACATCGCGGAAGGAGCGGGTGCCGCCGCCATGGCCGCCGCGTTCAAGACCCGCGAACGCTGGGCGGGCCAGACGGTCGTTTGCATCATTTCGGGCGGCAATCTCAACCTGAGCCAGCTTCCCGAGATTCTGGCCGCTGGCCCTTGAAGTCGCGACGCAAAACGGCGTCAATCAGGTCGCCCCCGCGTCTTCAAAACTTGCCATCCTGCGCGACGGCCGGCCGCTCGCGTCACTCCGAAATGCTGCAGCGAGGAAATCTCATGCGTCGACTCGACGGGAAGGTTGCCGTCATCACCGGTGGAAATCAGGGCATCGGCAAGGGGATTGCCAAGCTGTTTGCAGAGGAAGGGGCGCGGCTGGCCCTCTGCGCGCGAAATGCGGCGAAGTTGACCGCCACTGCGGACGAACTGCGGACCGCCGGGGTCGACGTTTTCGATCGTCCCGTCGACGTCGGGCAGGAGGCGGACGTCGAATCGTTCTTTAAAGAAGTGATGGAGCGCTTTGGCCGCGTCGACATTCTGGTCAACAATGCGGGCAACTTTGATGGCGGGCGAATCGATCAGTTGTCGCTGGCCGCCTGGAACAACGTGCTGGGCGCTTGCCTCACGGGAGCGTTTTTGTGCAGCCGCGCCGCGTTTCGCATCATGCTGCCGCAGGGCGGCGGACGGATTCTGAATATCGGTTCGATCTCGGCCCAGCGGCCGCGCGAAGGCAGCGCACCCTACACGTCGGCCAAGTTCGGATTGTGGGGACTCACGAACGCGACGGCTCTCGATGGACGCGCGCACGGAATTCTGTGCAGCTGCCTGCATCCGGGAAACGTCCGCGTCGAATGGCGAGCCGACCCACGCGCGCCGGTGAACCAGGAACCCATGATGGAGACCGAGACCATTGCTCAAGCAGCGCTGGCGATGGTGACTTTACCCGAGGACGTCAATTTCCTCGAAGCGATCGTGCTGCCCAAGGATCAGGTCTATCTCGGCCGGGGCTGAACGAGGTCTGTCGGATGGGTGAGAAGGTCAGAACCACTGTCGCTTGTCGACGCGCGTCAGCGGTTCCTGTCCGGCGACGAAGCGGCGTATATTCTCCAGCAGCGTTTGCAAGTGCCGTTCGGCGATGTGGACTGACGCCGCCGCGATGTGCGGCGTGATGATTACGTTGGGCATCGTCCACAAGGGCGAGTCGGGAGGCAGCGGCTCGGTTTCAAACACGTCGAGCGCGGCCCCCGCAATTCGCTTCGCCCGCAGGACGGCGACCAGATCGGCCAGGTCGACGATGGCTCCGCGGCCGATGTTGATGAGGTAGGCGCTCGGCTTCATCGCTTCCAACTGGTCACGGCGAAACAGCTTATAAGTCTCGGGCGTGTGCGGTGCCGCGATCACGACAAAATCGCTTTCTCGCAGCAAATCGGGCAGTTTCTCGGCGGGCCAGACTTCGGCCAGCACGCCGGGAACTGTTCGGCAGTTAGGATCCACGCCCAGCAGTTTCATGCCGAACGCGGCGGCCCGGCGGCAGATCTCCGAGCCAATATTGCCGACGCCGACCACGCCGAGCGTGCAGTCGGCTAGGTGCAAATGACGCCGATCGATCGAGCTGACAAAGGCTGGTCCCGCGACGAAGTCCGAGCGTCCCGTTTCTCCGCCGAGCGGTGCCCAACGGCGGCCACGTTGCAGGTCGCGGTACAGATGGAGGTTTCGCGCGAACGAAAGCACAAAGCCCATCACGTGATCGGCGATCACGTCGGAGAACAAGCCGCGCATGTTGCTCAACACGCAAGGATGCTCGACGAGCGCATCGAAGATGTAATGCTCGAGGCTCGCTGTCGGCGATTGAACCCAACGCAGACGGCTCGCGCGCTCGAGCAACGTCGGCGTGATCTTTCCGAAGAACGCGTCGGCGTCGACAATTTGCGCGAGCGCCTCGGCTTGATCGCGCGCATTGACGACGGACATCGGACCGGCTGCGCCAACGATTTGCGACAACCGTTCTGCTTCGACTGGGGGAAACACTAACAGCTTCATAAGACTCACAAGACTGTTTGCGTGCGAACTGTCAAGTGGCGATTTGCTGCTTCGTCGATTTAAAAAAATCAAAGAAGCTGATGCTTGTTCTCGTCGCGAGCGCGCGGCAGAATGACCGCCGTCGCAAAGCAGCTTCCAAATTTTACAAGTCGTGTCGACATCTTGGCAGCGCGGGCCGTGGCTCAGCGCGTGGCCTTCTTTTTATTTTGTGCCGGCGACAAATTACGCGGCCGACTTGTAACGGAGTTGCCCCAGCGGTTTCAGGTTCCCCTAAGGTCATTCAGAAATCAAGAGGCGGCCAAATGCAAATGATTACCCGTCGAGTGAACGAGAGCTTGGTAATCGGCAGCGACATTCACGTGACGGTTTTGGACATTTGCAAAGACTGTGTGCGGTTGGCCATCTCGTCTCCCGAAGCGTTTCCCCAGTACTGGGAGCAAACCCTCTATCTCGGCGAGGCTCAGGAGGAGCAACAGGAAGAGTTCCACGAGGAGCGAGAAACCGCCGAACCGCTGCTTTTGCAGTAGGATTCGACTGTTTAGTAACGAGCCTCTTGGCGGTTGGCGTTCGCGACCCACGTGTCGGCGTGCCGAGAAAGTTGTCGGCGTGACGTGCTGGTCTTGGCGAGCGCTCTTCCCGAGCGCACAATGGGGGGGATGGAAATTCCGCATTTTGCCAGCGAAGCGCCCCACGTGCCGACCGTAGTCGCCTACACGACCGATGAGCTTGCCGCGGAGGGATTGCGTCCCGATCGGCTGCCGCGTCACATCGCAGTCATCATGGACGGCAACGGTCGGTGGGCGAAGGCCCGCGGTCTACCACGGATCGAGGGGCACCGCCGCGGAGTGAAGAGCGTCCGCCTGCTCGTCGAGGAATGTTGCCGCTTGGGCATCGAGCAACTCACGCTGTATTGCTTCAGCAGCGAGAACTGGAAGCGTCCCCGCCACGAACTCAGTTTGCTGATGCATCTGCTCGAGCAGTATGTGATCGAGGAACGCTCCGAGATCATGCGGCAGCAAATTCGATTCACGACGATCGGGCGTCGCGACGGCCTTGGCGCGGGCGTGCTGCGCGAGGTCGATCGCACGATCGAGTTCAGTCGGCCGAACACGGGGATGGGCCTTTGCCTCGCGCTCAATTACGGCGCTCGCGCAGAAATTGTCGATGCCGTCCGTGAGATCGCGCGGAAGGTCGAGTGCGGCATGCTCGATCCGGACGACGTGACTGAGGAAACGGTCAGCTCGTATCTGTATACAGCAGGCATCGTCGATCCCGATCTCGTCATCCGCACGGCGGGCGAAATGCGGGTGAGCAATTTTTTGCTGTGGCAGATCAGCTACGCCGAATTGTGGGTGACGGAAACTTGCTGGCCCGACTTCCGCCGGAAGGAACTGATTCAGGCGCTCCGTGATTTTGCCGTGCGAGATCGCCGCTTTGGCGGCCTGAAGGACTGACCGCCGATGCTGGGTTGGCGGCTCTTGGTCTCGGCGGTGCTCATCCCCGCCTTCGTCGGCCTCTGCTATCTCGACGCACGGCTTGGTTCGTCAGCACCGATGCTGCTGGGGCTCGCGGTGCTCATTGCCGTGCGGTCCGCGTGGGAATTGGTCGGCCTGTTTCGCACGCGCTCGTTTGAGCCGAACTTTCCCCAAACAGCGGCGCTGGCCGGACTGGTGGTGGCCTCGGCGTGGCTGCCCCACGTCGCCGGCTTCCAGGTCCTGGAGCGAGTCGGACTCGATAGCGGACTGATTTTCGGACTGGCT
>DASRXU010000061.1:0-2460 GCA_035687365.1 Planctomycetaceae bacterium
CCGAAGAAGCGGAACGCGTCCGCATCGGCGCCGCCAGCAATTGTGCATCCCGAATAGATTCCGCCCGCGGACGCCGGATATTGCTGGGTGCCCCAGACCTCATTTCCCTGGACCAGCTCGTAGGTGCCATCGACCTGCGCGCCCGCCATCTCCGCCCGCCACATGCGGTTGGTAAGGATCGAGATGTGCGAGACGGTCGGGTCCATGAAAATGCCCTCATGGCAGAGTTCGTGAATGTAGTTGTTCTCGATCGTGTCGTAGGAGGCCGAACCGGTCACGTAGATGCCGTAGCCTTCGCTGCCGTTGGTCTGGGTCGAGATATCAAACCCGTTCAGGACCCAGTTGCTCCCCGTCAGGTCGAAGCCAAGCAACTGAACGTCGGCGCCGCTGGCGACTTGCAAAGTGATCGGAGCGGTTTGCGTTCCCGAGTTTGCAATCGAGACGCGCTCACCGTAGTTGCCCGCCGAAACGATCGCGGTCTGCCCAGCTTTCAGTGTGCCGGCCGCCTTCTGAATCGTCCGCCACGGTGCGCTGGAACTTCCTGCCGCCGAGTCGCTGCCAGTGGGCGATACGTAGAAGGTCGAGCCGCTCGGCGTCGAAGTCGAGGTGGGAGTTGGAGTCCTCGCGAGAGTCGGAGTCGCGGTGGGCTTGGCTGTCGGCGTCGATGAAGTCGTCGCAGTCGCAGTGGGCCTGGTCGTCGATGTCGAGGTACCCGTCGGAGTCGCGGTGACCGTTGGAGTCGCACCCGTATTGCTGACCGTCACGCTGATGGTCGAGCTACCGATCGAGGTCGTCCCATTGTACGCATAGCCGTCGATCCGCAACGAATGCGATCCGTTTGCAACCGTGGTCGTAGTCCAGGGCAAATTGTTGTAGCCGTCGGTTATTGTTGTGCCGTCGACCGACAGCTGCGTCCACCAGACCGCATTTGGATTGGTGGTTGAAGGCGGGGCCGAGAAAGACAGCGCTACGGTAATCGTTCCGCTCAGCTTCTGCCCGCTAACTGGCGAGACGAACGAAACCGGAGGAGCGGTCGGCGTCGGGGTGGCAGTAGGCGAAGGATTGTGTTTGTTCGAGACTCTGACCTTTTCAGAAACCGTACGCAGCAGCTGATTCGATGACGAATACGCTTGGGCCGAGATGGTATGCGTACCGTTTGGTACGACGGTCGAATTCCACACATAGCTGGTGGACGAAGATGACGCCATCAGGGTGCCATCAAGCAGGAACGCCACGCGAGCGACGGCCGGCTTGATCTTCACCGAAGTGGTAACGGAGTTAGAGACGATCGCATCCGGCGCCGGCGAATGGATCTTTATCGGACTTGCCGCGCGAGCTTGGCCCTGGCCGAGCAGAGCGAAAATCAAAACCACCACGGAGACGATCGCGAGCCTCCCCAGGCCCGACACCGTCCGCGCTGCAATAGCACACCTCTGCCATCGCGATC
Source organism: Planctomycetaceae bacterium (assembly GCA_035687365.1). Lineage (GTDB taxonomy): Bacteria > Planctomycetota > Planctomycetia > Planctomycetales > Planctomycetaceae > DASPSM01. The sequence continues at coordinate 1,448 of DASRXU010000061.1, forward strand.
GATCTACCATACAGAAAGCTCCCCCGTCCGGCTAAACTAATGCTGGCTTTCCAGGCAACGCGTCAGGACGGAAATTCTGTCGTTCGATTTCTCGACGAAAAGTCTCGGGTAAGAGGTACACATCAATACCAACCGATTCAATTGATTCGTGAAAGAAAAGCAGAAAAGTGTCGCGGGGTTGACACTGAAAAAATTGACTGGTTCGCCGATCGAGCATAGCGCGGGCAAGTAGAACGCAGCGTTGGTGAATTTCTAACAAATGAGACAGCGGTGGCTCAGCGGTCCCGCTCGATGGCGCGCAGAAGCGGGAATTTTGGCGATCTCATCGGCAGTGCCGGATCGACATCGCGCGGCACACAGAAAATTTCAGGGTTGGTCGCCGATCGCTGCCCGGTGATCGTTTTCGGCGGAAGGCTGCAATTGCATCTGCGCGGCGTTCGGAAAGTCTCTGTAGCCGGGGTCCATGAAGTTCGTGGCGCCGCGCATGAAGCCCAGTTCCACGCCGAGCAGATCGGCGCGATTGTCCAAATCGGGATGGTGCACGCTCTGATCCTGCGGCTCCTCTTTCGCCTGCAATTGCGTTTGTCCGAAGGCGTAGTATCCCGCCCATGCGAGTGCGATGACGGCGCAGATAGCAACTGTGATTTTCAGCAACATTTTCACGAATGCATGTGTTCGCGCCTGGAATGAGCGGAGCCGTTGTGTGACTTCGCTGAGGACTGCGCCCTTGAATCCGTATGAGGACGCAGCCCTGGATTGCCGATCAGCGCGACCAGCTTTTCCGGAACCAGAATCAGCTGCCGCCCCAGACTGATCACGGCGCCCAATTGTACCAGCTCGCCCCAATATTCGTTGACCTTCTGCCGCGAGGCACCCAACAGGTCGGCGAGATCTTTCTGAGTCATCGGCAGATTCAAGATCAGCCCTCTCGAGTCACGCACGCCAAACTTGGCCCCGATTTCGACTAGCGCAATCACCAGCCGCTCGCGCGGCGGCATGTGGAACATTTTGAT
>DASRXU010000062.1:0-34092 GCA_035687365.1 Planctomycetaceae bacterium
AGATCCCCCCTTGCGACCACATTGACCCAATCAGTCATCCTGCTAGAATGCACGCCGTCAGCCGGTGGCCACGCGCGCCTCAGCTGGCAAACCGAGAGCAGTTATCACGGCCAAAAAGAAACTGCGGGGCGTGGCTCAGCCTGGCTAGAGCGCTTGGTTCGGGACCAAGAGGTCGCAGGTTCAAATCCTGTCGCCCCGACTAATCACAACCACAAAGCTGGACTTGGAGTTAAGTCACCTGTCGATGGTCGGCAGTGCGGCAAAGAGGTTGGAAAAACGACGGTACATGTACCGTTTTTCCACGGTTCAAACCGTCCAACCTTGGAGCACTTGCCGTGCGTCGATCTTCTCGTGTCCCCTCCTATCGTCTCCACAAAGCTCGCGGGCTGGCCGTCGTCACGATCGATGGCCGCAACCGTTACCTCGGGGTGTTTGGCTCAACTGAGAGTCACGCCCGATACGCCGCGTTGATCGCCGAGTGGCAGAGAACCGCCACGCCTGAGCCCCGCTCAGCGAAGTCAGCGGCGTCCTTCACGATCGCCGATCTCGCGTTGGCTTACCTTGGTTTCGCCAAAGGTTATTACGTGAAGAATGGGACGACGACGTCTCAGGTTTACATCGAACGTAGCGGCCTGCGGGCGCTCGTGGCCTTGTACCAGAGCGAACAGGCGGCGGAATTCGGGCCGCTGAAATTCAAGAACGTTCAGCAGCACCTGATCGGCAAGGATCTCGCTCGCGGCACGATTAACGAATTCACCGCGGCAATAAAGAGGGCCTTCAAGTGGGCGGCAAGCGAGGAGCTGATCCCCGAGTCCGTGTCCAACAGCCTTCGTGCGGTCGGCGGATTAAAGCGAGGGCGATCGGGAGCAAGAGAAACCGATCCGATTCGTCCCGTCGAGGAGGGGACCGTTTCAGCCACGATCTCCCACCTGTCGACAGTCGTCGCGTCGATGGTGAGACTGCAATTGCTGACGGGCATGCGCCCAGCTGAAGTCTGCTGCATGCGGCCGTGTGATATCACGATTAGCAAGGGCAGGACCTGGACCTACCGTCCGGCGACCCATAAGACCGAGCACAAAGGGCGCGAGCGGCGAATCTTCATTGGTCCCGAAGGGCAGGGTGTCCTGCGTCCGTTTCTCGACCGCGACCCGGATCATTTTTGCTTCTGTCCGCGAGAGTCGGTTGGCCGATCCGTGAGGGCCACCGCGAAGCGGCGACCGGGGAGCCGATACGCCACCGCGAGCTATCGAAGGGCGATCGCGCGGGCTTGCGAAAGAGCCGGCGTCGCGGAGTGGAAGCCGAACCAACTGCGGCACACCGCCGCGACGCTGATCCGCGAACGTTATGGAATGGAAGCCGCATCGACCGTCTTGGGCCACAGTGATCCTCGCGTCACTGCGATTTATGCTGAACGGGATTTCAAACTGGCGTCCGACGTGATTCAACAGATCGGTTAAACCGCACCCGAAAAAAGACAGCCCGCTTCATAGCTCCGGGGGACTTCCTTCCGGAGCTATTTTTGTCGCCGTGATACTTATAAATGTATTAACAACGTGCTGACATCGTGCTGACACATGATGTCTAAATGATCCAGGTGTGGCAATTGACTATTTTCACAAACTCTCCGATGTCGCCATTGAAAAGCTCACAACTCCTTCGGAATACTTGAATAGGCCGAAAGGAGCCCTTAGGCATGACAACCGATTACTCCGAACTGCTTTCTCTTTCTGAAGTGTCCAGACTGCTGCCATCGAAGCCGAATCCGGCAACCTTGTGGAGATGGCACAAGGTCGGCTGCTACGGTATCCGGCTGAAAACACTGTTGGTCGGGGGCCGAAGATTTTGCGAGCGTCGGGAAATTGACGCCTTTATCGAGCGCGTCACTCAGGCCCGCGAAACGCACGCTTCGACCCCTGTCACCGCCGAGCACACTGCTGAAACACACCGGAAGCTCGCGGCGGCCGACTTGCTCGAACCAATCAAGCGCCGCGGCCGTCCACGGAAGCAACCGGCATCGCGATAGCAGCGGCACATCCCAACCACCCACTTGCAAGGCACGCTGGCCCCGGCGTCACGGGGTACGGAGGTGATCCACCAAAGCGTGAGAGCCTGGAACGCGTCAGCACGCACGTCCAGGCTCTCGATTTGAAAGTCAGCTCATGTTCAACGATAGAAAAAGTCCCGACGATCAGCAAGGCGAGCCGCCTACCAATCACACTGCACCGATCGAAAAGATTCGCGTCGCGGGCAACGGGCAGCGGCACGCAGACTGCGATGATCTGGGCGTGCTCGCGGCCGAGAAATATGGCGAGCATCGCCCGCCTGATGAGCTGGATGATCCGAGTTGCGACGATCTGCCCGAAGGCGATCATCGCCCCGCACCGGCCCAGGGCGCTGAGGGTGGCATAAACGGCCAGCCCCGGCGCAGAGGCGTTCTGCGAAGTGGCGAATTCTTCGGCCCGCTCGCTGGCGAAGCCTTGGCGTCGATGTATCTGCGGGACCGCGCTCGGCATGCACTTTCGTGGGGGGCGGTTCATACCTATGACGGCGGCCGATACGTCGCCCCCCTGGAACCTCATTTCCGCGCGAGTGTCCGGGACGCGATCGCGGCCCACGCCGAGAAGCTCAACGAGCTGGCCATCAAACAGCCTACAGCAAGCGACAAGAGGAGCGGGCCGAAGCTCCACGACGTCACGAAGGGGATGGTGGACAATACCATCGACGCGATCAAGTCGATGATTTCGCCGGTTGAAAATGGGCCGCCCGTGTGGTTGGAACCGTCGAGCTACTCGCAAAATTGCCTTTCGATGGCCAACGGAATTCTCGACGTTGATCGTCTGATCGACGGAGACCCCCAGCCCTTGGCGAAGCCCAGCGACAGTTTTTTTACGCTCGTCAGGATTCCGTACTGCTTCATCCCGAACGCTACCTGCCCGATGTGGCACAAATTTCTGGAACGCAACTTTGAAGGCGATGCAGAGCGGATCGCAGCCATCCAGGAATTCTTCGGGTATTGCCTGCTCGGGGACACGACCTTTCACAAGTTCCTGCTGCTGACAGGGGAAGGGAGCAATGGAAAATCCGTGTTCTGCACCGTGCTCAGCGGGATGCTCGGCGACGACAACGTGTCGAGCGTGCCGTTGGAAGTTTTTGGCGAGCGGTTCCAGCTCAACGCGACGCTGGGGAAGCTGGCCAACATCTGCGCTGAAGTTGGCGAGATCGACAAGGCAGCGGAGGGCCACATCAAAGCCTTTGTGAGCGGCGACCCGATGACCTTCGACCGGAAGCATCGGGAACCGATCGTCGCCAGGCCGACCGCCAAACTTGTGGTCGCCTGCAACACGCTGCCGAGAATCTCGGATCGTTCGCAGGGACTGTGGCGGCGGATCATCCTGATGCCGTGCAACGTCGAGATCGGCGAAGAGGAGAAGATCATCGGAATGGACCGGCCCAAGTATTGGTCCGACGAATTCCCAGGGGTGCTCAACTGGGCGATCGAAGGGCGGCGGCGGCTGCGACAGCAGGGTCATTTCACCGAATCGACGCTCTGCAACGAGGCCAAGGAAAAGTACCGCGACGAAGTCAACCCGGTCAGAAACTACCTGAGGGAGAACCATCACGCCAGGAAAGGCAGCGCAGTGAAGTGCGCCGACGCCTATCGCGGATACCGAGATTGGTGCGACGCTACGGGCCACAAGGCGCTGGGCGATGACCAGTTTGGTAAGGAAATCCGGAGACTGTTTCCAAGCGCGATACGCAAACAGGGACCGCGAGAGTTGGGCGGCCATCGCCCCCGCTTCTACTTCGAACTGGGCAACGGGCCGGACCCCTCGAAGGACAGTGAGCCGGCCGATGAACCGGAGGGCTTTTGATGAGTCTGGTCTGGAACCAGTGGCACCAGTGGTTTCACAAAAAGATCGAGAATCTACATGCGAACTCGCGGACCTTTCTGGAACCGGTGGCACCACTGGAACCACTGTTTCCTTTTTATTCTATATACATCAACTCACTCTCTCGTATGTGCAATAAAAAGGAATTACCGGTTCCACCGGTTCCAGTGGTTCCAGCGCCTTATCCCCAATCTTTGCCTTAATGGGAACCCGATACGTATTGGTCAAAGGTCAGCGCCGGACGGGATATGCTCGACGCTGAAACACTGCCAAGCCTGGAAGATTTACCAACGGGTAGTATGAAAACGGAAACCAATGATAGCGACTAGGGAACACCCGCCGGAGCCGGGGCCGAGCCCGCTCGCGGACCGGATTCGATGCGGCGGATCACGCAAACCCCGCTAGAATCGCCACAAACGCTCTAGGAACGATGCGAGCGAGACTATGGCCAATCAGTCAACTGGAACTCTAATCACCCCGGCAGCCGTAAAGCGCGAGCGCAGGCATGGCCTGAGGCAAAGCCTGTCGCAGAGCAATTACATCCGGCGAACGCTCACAATCTTCAGGAATCACCTGGAGGCCGACCTGATCGCTCTGCACGGCCGACTCGATGTGAATCTGGCCTGCATGGTCCAGTCCGCCAGTGGCAGCTTGCAACGAGCCCTGCACGTCGAGGACGGGATACGCCAGCTTGAATCGCGTTCGCTCCTGAGTGTGGACGACCTGCTGAAGATCGACGACCTGCGCAAGAGACGAGACGATGCGTTCGCCCGGCGTGATGACCGGGTTAAGCAGGCATACGCGTACAAGAACCCGGCGAAAGCCAACGGCGGCACCTCAGACTTGATTCCCCGCTCTGAAATCATCAACGAGTTGCGGGCACTGATCGCCGAAGCCCAGCGCTCGCCAGCGCTCAAGCGGCAGATTCCTCCAGAGTTGCAGCGGGTGCAGAGCGACATGTTGGCCGACCTAAAGCACAAACGCCAAGCCGCGTCTCGCGGGGTTCTCGATGGCGATGAGCCCGCCGTAAATGCCGGCCCGAACGACTCCGATTCTGTGACCGATCCCGCCTCGTGAAAGGAACTCTCTGATGCCCGAATGCAGCCCTGACGCCGAGTACAAAAAGATGCAGGCCGCGACTGAAGCAGCGAAGCGACAGCCGACGACGGGTGCTTTTCAGCAAGAAAAACTCGCTGGTGCACCTGTCGAGACGCAACTGCGAAAGGACGTCGATCCGTCTCGCGATATGCCAACGCGGTGATCCGGAGCCCAGAGACAGCAACAACTTGGGTGCATCTCGGAAGCGCGTTTCGCACGCAGTGAATCCGAACTGACTCGTTTTTTTTGAAGGCCACACGCCCAGGGTGGCAGGTTTCAACTCGCGGACATTTCCAGGGCAGGAAAACGCAACATCGCACATCGAGGTGGGCCATGATTTCAAGCAACCGACTCAGCCGGATTCAGCGCATCGAGCGAATCGATCCGTTCGATCCAACACCCGAAAAGCTCTTCAAGCGGGCGTCCGAGCCCGATCCTGACGACAACTCCGACGACGATTACGGCGGCAGCTTGGAGTTTTTCGAGGATTGCATGCGTGGTTTGCTTGCGTGCATGCGGGAACAGCGCGAGATCATCAAGGCGCTGGATCGCGAGGGCCAGCAGCATTTGAACGACTTGGCTGAGCATCTCCGGATTGATCGGGGCATCGATCGGAGCCGGCCATGACGGTCTTCTCTGGTCAGATCAGCCAATCGTCAGACGACGCGGGGCAAGCCGGGACCGCTGTCATCATCAACAACGCGTCAATCCAAGTCGGCGGCGAGTCGATCGGTTCGCTCGTCGGGCAGGCCGGTTTTCGTTTTCAAGGCGTGACAATCCCACAAGGCGCAACGATTACCGCGGCCAGCCTGACGCTCGATTTCGCATCGCGCTCTGGCTCGCCGTCTAACTCTGTCGTGGGTGAGGCCGCGGACAACTCCGCGACGTTTACGACAGCGACAAACAATATCAGCGGTCGGAGCCAAACGAGCGCGTCAGCGACCTGGAACATGGGGTCGATCACGACCGGCAATGCGACGTCGCCGGACCTCAGCAGCATCATCCAAGAGATCGTAAATAGGGTCGGCTGGGTGAGCGGCAACGCACTCTCACTCATCATCGAAGTGCCGCACGCGCCGGCCAATGGAGCGGTGGTCGTCGCCTACGACGGCACGCCAGCCAACGCGGCACAACTCTCAATCACGTACGGCTCGGCCTTGGTTGCCCGTGCTTCGGACACAATCGGGGCTCATGACAGCCCATCTCTGACGGCCCTTTGGCGAAGACTGGAGCTGGACGTGCTCACTCAGGACGACGCCCACGCGTTGGCCGAAACGATCTACAACCGGCTGGAGCTGGACACGCTCGCCCAGCGCGATCACGTGGGCTATGCGATGACACTCAGGCGGCTGGCCAGCAGTCTCATGGCGGCGGAAGACCGGGCCATCGACACGCCCGAACAGCCATGCTTTCATCTCGCGCCCCCGGGGGTTGTGTGGAGCGGTGGGGACAACATTTGGAGTCTCAAGCCGTGATGAACCTGACACACCCGTGGGGGTTGGTTGGACGTTCGCCCATCATGGGCAGGACGCCAAAATTGTCAGCCTACGTGCTCACGTTGTCTGCACATGGTTATTGCGAAATCATACATCTTATTGTTATTTCATGTATGATTTCGCTTGCGTTTTGGTCGATTCCCCGTACGATCAGTGCAGAATCGAGTTTTCTGTACGTTTTCGCACGGGGTTTGGGAATGAACGCGCAACTAAAACCAATTGATAAGACACGGATTCTGGCCCGTTCGGAGGTTGCCGATGTCATCTCCGATTTGCGCCGTAAGAAGCGGTCGATCAACACGCGGCAGAACCTCGTGGTGTTTCGCTTGGCGGCCTGCTGTGGTCTGCGCGTAAGCGAGATCGCCGGGGTCCGGCTGTGTGACGTCCAGGTCACGGGTCGCAAGCCTCACATTAAGGTGCCCAAGGCAATCGCCAAGCGCGGCAAGGCTCGCACAGTGCCGTTGTGGTGGGATGCTGCGACGCTGGCCGACCTGCAAACGTGGAAGGCTGAGCGAACCAAACAGGGCGCAAAGCAGGCCGATCCGTTCGTGTGCAGCCAGTCCAAGGCCACCACGGGCAAACCACTGATCACTCGCAATCTTCAGAACCGCTGGCGCAATGCGATCAAGGTGTTGGGACCGGAGCGTGTGAAGGTGCTCTCAATTCACTGCGGACGGCACTCGTTCTGTTCGCACGCATTGGCTGGCGGTCGGACAATTGCCGACGTGCGCGACGCTGCGGGCCACGCGAACATCTCGACGACGAGCATCTACCTGCATGCAGTCACGGACGACGACGAGGCGGTTGGGAACCTTTTCGACTTTCCCGATAGGAATAGCCGTGGCACACACACTCAGCACGAGTCGTAGGCATCGTGACGGTCAGTGCAGTTCATGTGTCGAGGTTGCCGACGCATCGAGCCTGGGCGTCCTAGTCGACTCGATACGGCAAGCCCTGGAGCGCTGCCACGATCCGATCGATCTGCATCAGGGCAGCCAAGCAAGTGAAGGGATCGAAGGACGAGTGACCCGATGGCCAGATATTTTTCGGAGCACTTGAAAGGGTACCCCCTATCGACGAGATGCATGTACGGACGCGGTGATGCGAATTTTTCAGTTTCGTTTTCGGGCCAACGCGGTGATCCGGAAGCCACACGCCATAACACTTTACGGTCTCGTGCGAAATCATTTCGGGATCGACTTTAGGAGCTACTCAAATGGAAGTTGACCAAGCAGAAATCAAACAGTTTGTGCGTGAGAGACTTCGCGATTGGCAACCACCGACAGACGCCGAGCGAGATGCCGGCCTGGCTCGCTTCCGTGCCACCGTGAAATGGGCGCAAGAGAACCTTCAGCCGGTGCCCGAACCGGAACCGATCACTAGCTACGTTACCTCTCAGCCCGAGCCTCTCCGTCCGCTCGCAACGATCGATCCGGAGATCACGGAAGCTGCCCGATCGTACGCGGCCCCTCTCCGAGCGGCCTTAGCGTCGTATGCGGATTCGCGTTCGAAATTCGAGTCGTCTCAGTCTCGGTTGGCGGCAATCGCCCAACCGAGAATTGGCAGCAACTCTGACCTGAGCGTGTCACTCGTCCTTCGCAACCAGATTCGCGATGAGATTGCCGATGGTCGCGTGCCCAGGGCCGCGTGTGGCGAAGCTCAAGATCGGGTCGACACATTGAACGCCCGCATCGATTCCGCGAAGGCTCAGGGGCTCTACAGCATCCTGGAGCCGAGTGCGTTGTACCGCGACGTTGAAATTTTTATGCGAGATAGGTCGGCCCTCCGCAAATTCGGCCCGTATCTCTCAGCCTTCGCGGTCCGCACTGAGCGTTTGCACGGCAATGTGGTCGGCGAGCGGATTATTTCGACACTCGGGAACTGTGGCGTCGAGCCGATCAGCGAGAGCAATGTCTACAAATTCGTCTGCCTTCCGGAAAGCACCTTTTTCATTCCCGCCGACAACCGTCTCGATGCCGTCGTTGACCTCCTGCAAATCGCAGAAGCAACGAAGCTCGCGGCCGAGTGGCTGGTCGAGCGAGAGGAAAAACAAGAGGCCGAACGGCTGGCCGAAACGAAGACCCGCGATGAGAAGCGCGAGGCCGAGCGGAAGAGGTTGCTCGCGATTCTGGGGCCGGCCAACGGTGAGACGTCCAACGTCCAACAACAGGAGACCTGAGCGATGGGCTATTTTCTCGATCAAGTTCGGCGAAGCACGCAGGCGAGTCCAGCGGGTGCCGAGCGGGTCCGCATCAACCGTGCGGCTCCACCTGGTGCGGTGCCTGTCCGCATCGGCACGGCACCCAACCCACGAAAGACCGTGCTCGACAAGCGGCGTCGCACCTCGCTCTGGCAAAGGCACGATGTGCTCGACGAACAGCCCGACGAGGCCGACGATGCGACCTATCGGGAGAGCGTCCGCCTCGCGTGCCACGATACAACGAATTCGATGCCCACGCTTGCCGAGCTACGTCGGATGAAGTGCAAGCTCGAAAAACGAGCGGCCCTTGCCGAACTTCTCGCGGCAGTGGTCGAAGCGCCGGATGACATCCTGACCCCGGAGGAACGACTTGGTTTCGAAAAAAGAATCAAGAACGTCCTCGACACCGTGATGGCCAATTGGCGAGGGCTCACGTAAGCTGCCTGCGCAGATGATTCGATCCCGCGTAGCCACGTCAACGAATTTCCAGCGAGCGACCATAATTGATCAGCGTAGGCGGCCATCGTGACGGTTCTCGCTCCCCCCTTCGCGGGGTGGGAGTTTTTCAGAAACCCAAACGGTTTCTGCGAGCTTCAAAAAACCACCGTTAGCTGAGAGCTGCGGCCTGGCTCGTCCCGGATTCTCGTACGTTGTTGATGGCCGAGTTTCGTACCGAGAACTCAAACGTTTTGTGGAATCGCTCTCGCCTGAACGATGACCGCCAAAGTGGCCTAAATGTAGCGCATCAAGAAGCGTGTTTCACGGAATTCATCCTTTGGCGCCAGTCCATGTTGTCGTTTCTCAAACTGAAACAGAAATTCGTTACGCGATTCGGTATGAATACAACCGGACGTTTTCGAGATGGAATCGCAGCTGGATCGGCCGATCTTTCAGCGTGTCCAGCGAGGCGACTTCCTTCCAAACTATCGGCTCATCCACGCAGTCGACCTGCATTACTCGGCAATCGTCGCGGCCAAAGCCGGGAAGCAGGTGGCCGGAGCCATCCAGCACCTCGGCCCGCAAGCGTCCGCAGTCGGCCTTAGCATTAACGCGCAGCTGGCGGCCATGCGTCCGAAATGGCTTTGTAGTGACACGGCCGCCGTCGTAGCTGGCGTCCAGCGAGGCAAACCCGTCCACTCGCAGAGTGGCTAAACCTAAACCCCCACCTTGGTGGAGTGCGTCGTCCTTGCCTTCGTACGGTTTGTGCCGAGCGGCCATCCCGCGGTAGTAGATGTAGAGCTTGTCGCCGACCCGGATCGGTGGCGCGCCGGTGAGCATGATGATGAAGCGATCCCATTCGCCGATCGTGCCCACGTCAATGAGTGGCTTGGCCGTGTCTGGCCGCTGCCAGGTCTCGCCGTCTCTGCTCGTCAGCAACTGCAGGGTCAGCACTGGGTCTTTCGGCTCACGTGCGAAATAGGTGAGCAAGCCCAGGTAACGATCGCCGTAGACGAATCCCATGTGGTTATAGATCGTATTCGCGATTTCGCCCGGACGGCCTCGGAGGTGAATACTGGGCGGCGTCCAGGTGACGAAGTCCTGGCTGACGCTTTGGGCGCGATGCGGCGAACTGCGCAGGCAGGCCACGTAGCGGTGGCGGAGTGTGTCGATCATCAAGCTCTGCGCGTCGCCGACGGGGCCGAGGTCGTTGGTCCCCTTTCGAATGTGAAAGTGGAAGACTGGCTCGGGTGTGTGAGTCCAGCAGAGGCCGTCCGGCGAGGTCATTGAATAGATGCCGCTGAGAGGCCCGTCCCAATCATAGCTCGACCAGCCCAGCGCCTTGTAGCGCCGCCGAGAGTCGATTTCCAAAGGATCCTTGAGAGTCGATTCCCAGTGCCCAAGGCCGTTGTGATGGTCGTCACCGACGACGACGTTGTTTTCCCGCGTGCCCATTACCTCGTGCAGGCCCAACGCAGGACGGTCCCAATGGACGCCGTCCCGGCTCGTGGCATAGCACAGCACGTTGCAGTCGGAGAGCGAGCCGGGTCGAAACTCTTTTTGCCGTCCTGATTTGCCCCCGTACCAGCATTTGAAGATTTTCTCCTGTTCGTCGTAGAGGACCGAACCCCACGTACCGCGGTCGTTCTCCCAGGGCTTGACCTTTCGCAATACGGGGTTGTGTGGATACTTCTCAGCGGCGTGGAAGACCTGTCGAACATTGCTCAGGAACTCAACGTGGTCCAAATCCACGAAAAGCTGAGGGGCATCTCCGATCAGGGGGACGTGTTCGGCTGCCGTCGCATTTGAGCTAAGGACATGGTTTAGCCCTGCCGCGCCGAGGCAGGTGATTTGCAGGAAATCACGCCGGTGCATGAGAGAGTTCCTGGAGAGAGCGCCTTCGGTAGATTGTGCCGCCGCCATGTATTGCTTTCGCCACTCCTTCGGCAATTCTACTGCGACGCGCGGCCACCACCTCTAAAATCAACCGCGGGAACGCTTTAGCACGTCCAGTTGCAGTTTGATCGAGTCGATGCCGCATTTCCGTGTCCTTCCGTGCGGCTCCTGGTCGATGTCTTCGGCCAAACACACGTTGAGCAGCCGAGCCACCCCACACTCTCATACGATTTCGCACAACATCAGAAATGGACCGTGTTTCTGAAACTCGTTGTGCAAGATATATGGGAACGCTGAGAGGCTCCTCGACGTCCAATATCAAGACGCATATCAAGTCTGACAACAGAGCAATTCCGTGATCGCCTCTTCCGACGGCGCTCGCCTTGTCGATACGCTCGGGTCAGCACGGAAGGCCAAGAGCTGGCTCTCCAACTCGATGCCCTGCGAAGTCTCGGAGTCGCGAACGACCTGATTTTCACCGACAAGGCGTCGGGCGCAAAGCGTGACCGACCAGGGCTCGAAGCCTGCTTCCGCGAGCTTCGCTCCGGCGACGTCTTGCTAGTTTGGCGTCTCGACCGACTGAGAAGATCGGTCCGCCACCTGGTCACCTTGATCGATCAGCTTCGCGACCTTGGCGTCGGGTTCCGGTCCGTCTGCGACGGCGCGCTCGACACAACAACGCCCTCGGGTGAGTTAATCTTCCATATCTTCTCCTCGCTCGCGCAATTCGAACGTCGGCTCATCCAGGAGCGGACCAAAGCCGGTCTTGCTGCCGCTCGTGCGAGGGGCCGCCGAGGTGGTCGACCCCCGCTGACTCCAAACAACGCCAAAGTGGCGCTGGCCAATAAACTCTTCGCCGACAAGTCGGTGGATGTGGAAGACATCTGCGCGACTTTAAGGATTTCGAAGACCACTCTGTACCGTTATGTGGAGATCGCGACAGGGCGGGTGATTCGGTCGCGGAATCACCTTCCTTGACTCTGGCGCACTGGTGAGCCGAGCCAAACTCATGCGATTCTCGGGACGCTTTTAAGAAACCAGATTGCCATACGTTTTGGCGGAATCCGGGCTCGGACTGCGAGAGCGGATCAAATGCCCTCAAATCGGCAGCAGAATTCGAACATTTTGTCGCAACTGGCTTGGTCGGCGTTCGATCACTGCTGAGGCGGTCGCTTTCGCCGCGTTGAGTCGCAACGCTGGCAGCGGCGGGCCTACAATTGAAAAGAGGCAGCGTCATGATTTGTCACGTCCGGGCGCGACTTGTTGAGGGCGAGTTCAATCCAATCGCCCCTGACTTTCCACACTCTGAATGTGAATCGCAACCGTGATTACCTGCGAACAGTAGCGCACCACAAATATGCGCCACTGCCACAGCGACTCGCATCCAAAATGCCGTAGGTGCCGAGGGCCTAGCTCTCACCACACCCGCGAGTCTCATCCAAGATTCGAGGCGTTCTGGTGCAGTTCGGGCTTCGGCGAAGACACAGCCGGCTGGTTAACACGGGCTAGCAGCAGGGTGTTCGCGTGGCACTAAAGGCCCAGGCTCAATTCGCCGTCGAGGGAACAGGATCCCGCAACTCGCGAAAGATGCCTCGGATCAACGTTTCGTCGAGTAGCGGAAACCGGAATTGCTTTGTGATTTCGGAAGCAAGAGACGCGGCTCCTTCAAGCCCGCGATGGCTCTCTTCCAGTCCCACGTTGCAACATGAAGCCAACTGCTGAAGGAAGTCCTGTCGCCGAAACGCATGACGGTTGTCGCAAAGATCGGCAATGCTTTCTGCAAGGCGCATCGGATCGATAAACCGAAGAGTTTCAGCTCCGCCAGAAGTCGGCGTGTGGTGGAAGCGCACTGTGCGTACGAATTCGTCGGGGAGGCCCCATTGTTCCATCAGTGCAGCCGAAATCTCCGAATGTTCGATTCGTAGATCTTCACGTTCGACAACATGCAGGTGGGTGGGGCCGCACGACCGTGCGCGAGAAGCCAATCGGACGTAACGATCCTCAAACGTGGCTCCCAATGCGGCAATCCCGATGTCTTGCAACAGCCCCAGGACGAACGCTACGTCGCCGGAAAGACCAAAATACCTTTGGGCAAAGGCCGATGCGAAAGCTGCGTTCAATGAGCTGCGGCGCTGATACCATTCTCGTAGCGGCATCGACATTCGGCGCAGCAGAGGCTTTTCGGCCGCCTTAATTCCGGAACAGACAAGTAGGGCCGCCGAGCGCATGACTCCGACTCGAGTGATGGCGTCTGTGACGCTGGCGATCTGGCCGCGCAAGCCGGCGCTCGCGCCCTTCGCCAGTCGCAGAATCTCCGCTGTCGCATCAGCGTCCGCCATCACATCGCCTGCAAGGCGGTCGGGCTTCAGCTCTGACTCGGGCACCGTCAGGAACTTTGCTAGTTTCAGCAGCGGCTGCTGTGCACTCGATAAAGTTGCAAACGGGCGCACCAGGTCGCGGGCCTGCGGCGAAACGGTTCCGCGAGTCCGATTCATCGCCGCGATCTTGCCTCGAACGGCTTGAACAACTTCGGCATCGCTTGAACTACGCGACATCACCTTCGGAGCGTTCGCTCCGCCGGTGACTGCTCCCGAAGGCGCGTTTTCGTCTCCGAGGAGGATGATCTCCGTCAAAGCCGCGGATGATTTGAGGTGGCCGACCAAATCCTGCGGACGGAGAAAGCCGAATCGCGAGTTTTCTAACACGAGCACTTCCAAATGGCGACTCTCGGCCAGACGGCAAAGAGCATCGGTGCTTTCGGGAACAAATGGGAGTAACGATTGACGTCTTAGCTGTGCAGCAAGCTCGTGGGCCCGACTCAGATCGTGCATGAGCAGGGCCACAGCCGGCATTTGGCAATTGTCGGCCGGAGCTGGCTTGTCTGGACTCGACCGGCCCGCAGCGCGCATTCCACTACCGCTGACGTTGAGTGAAGAGCCGGGGGACTGCGTCAGTTCGCGAATTCGAGAGACGAACTCCGACGCGTCGACCGGCTTTTGGAAAACATGGTCGACGCCCCGCGATTGGAGATCACGCAGGAGTCTGGGGTCGTCGACACCTGTCACGACCACGAGCCGCGGGCGCCGATCTTGCCCCAGAATCTCTTGACAGAGTGAGTGGCCGTGACGATTCGGCATGCGCAGGTCAGTTACGACGAGATCATAGTGCGTTTGCTCAATTTCTCGCAGCGCCTTGGTCCCGTCATCCACTTCGTTACACAGGAAGCCTTCACGGAAAAGCCATCCGATGAGCAAAGAACGAACGTTCTTCTCATCATCGACCACTAACGCTTTCAGTCGACGCTTAGACATGACTTGTTGCTGCCCACGGTTGTGTTTTGGAACTCCTCAACCGTAGCACGGCGGCTGATAGCGGGGAGTGTTCCGGCAGCGACTCAGCTCGGTTGTCGGGAATGTAGGGATTAATCAGGACACGATGCCGACGTCAAATCGGCAATCGAGCCGGGATCCCGCCAAAGACTGGTTGAAATGGGGCTCCCGCGCCCTAGGCTTGGGCGCAGCCTCGCGACGACGGCGTCAGAACCCGCGGTCGGTCGCGGGATCTGCGTCCACTGCAAGGGACTCCCCGACGGGCCCAATAGGCCTGGAGCGCTCATGCAAGACATCGCAACACCGTCGATTCAACATGCGCCGCCCGCAATACTCGTGGTTGATGACGAGTTTCAAATCCGAGAGTTGCTGTCGCGATGGCTGACGACGCGCGGGTTTCGGGTGGTTTCTGCTGAGAGTGCGGCGACCGCATTGCGATACTTGGAGTCCGAGCCAGTTGATCTGGTGACGCTGGACATCGCGATGCCCCACGTTTCCGGAATCGAACTCTTGCGCCAGATCCGGCAAGTATATCCCGATACCGCGGTACTCATGTTGACGGGACTCCAAACGACAGCCAAGGCGATCGAAGCTCTTACCGCCGGGGCCTATGGCTATCTCATCAAGCCCGTACGCGCCAAGGAATTCTTAGCGCAGGTCGAGCATGGATTGGAATGGCATCGGTTCCAGGTCGAACGAAGACAGTACACCGAATTGCTGGAGCAGCGGATTCGCGAGCAGACGCAGACCATTCAGTGGGCACATGAAGAGACCATTCATCGGCTCGTTGCCGCAGCGGCCTCTCGCGATCTCGAGACCGGAGAGCACCTTGTGCGAACCGGCCTTTATAGCGAAATCCTGGCGCGGGCCGCGGGCTGGTCCCCGGCCGAGACCGAGCGCATCCGGCTGGCTGCTCCGATGCATGACATCGGAAAGATCGGGTTGCCAGACGCAATCTTGCGCAAGCAAGGCGGCCTGACGCCCGATGAAAGAAGCGTGATGCAGCGCCACACGATCACGGGAGCCGCGCTCTTGGCCGGGTCGAACTCACCGGTGCTGTGCATGGCGCGAGAGATTGCGATGTGCCATCACGAGCACTGGGATGGAAGTGGCTATCCACACGGCCTCGTAGCGGCGGCAATCCCTGAAGCAGCCCGGATTTTGGCGATTGCGGACGTCTACGACGCCCTCATTCACGATCGGATCTATCGCCGCGCACTAGTAGAGCAAGACGTTCTCAGGATCATGTCAGCCGAAAATGGCCGACAATTCGACCCCACCCTGATGACAGACTTCTTCACGGTCCTAGACGAGTTTCGTGACGTGTCTGAGAAGCATCCCGATGTCTGCCAGCCCGAATCTGCGCTTCACGAGTTGGTGGGCGCGGGCGACCGAAGTGGATCGTGAGGCCATAAGTCGCAATTGGTTTGGAAAACTATTATCCGATATGCCCGATACCTTAGGTAGGAGCGGTCTAGTCGCTTCTTATGCTGTCTTACGATGTAGGACAAAACCTTACACAAAGTCGCCGACCTTTCCACTTTTTATCAATCGCGAGAGGCTGTCTGGCCCGAAGATTGATGTACGTTCATTCGAGCACCGCGGCTTCGACTTGCCAAGTCGGACCATCTCACATCATCTCCCGATCGAGGAGACGAAACTGCGGGGCAACGCCTCGAGCGCGGTCGAGGCCTTGCGCTGCAATCACAAAGTACCAGTCGGTGCGCCATGCTATCTCGATCACTAAGACCTCGTCTTGGGGCGTCAGTCAAGCTGACGCCATGCCCTCTAGAGAAGCGTGCTCTTCGCAGTTCTGTTCACCGACTGCTTCGCTCTGATTGCACACACGCCGCACCAGTGCAAACTCATGGACGTACCATGGCCCACCCTCTCAGGGGTACGCCATGGCAATTCTGATCGCCAGCGACTGCAACACAAAAGCGACTCGACTTCGTCATCACTTGACGCAGAACGGCCACGATTGCCCGTTCACAAATGTGGTCACGATCGATGCTGCGAGGCAGGCGGCGACCACTGAACCGCAGCCCGAGCTGATCGTCTTTGTCTTTTCTCAGGATGACGACCGCGCTTTGGCCCTTCTACGCCAGCTGCGCGACGCCGTCGAGACACCAATCTTGGCGGTCGGCCCACGGGATCCGAACCTGATTCTGGGTACCTTGCACGCCGGCGCGAACGACTATCTCGACGAATCCAGCGATTTTCATAATGACCTCACCTCGGCGCTGAGCCGGGTGCTCGAATCGGCTTCCAAGCGCTCTGCGGCGGGACGTCTCACCACGATTGTGGCAGCCAACGGAGGGTGCGGACGGACGTTTTTTGCGACAAACCTGGCCGTTCAGCTTGCTCAGATTCAGGGGAGATGTGGCCTGTTCGATCTCGACGTCGCCGGTGCGGACGTCGCGACTTATCTCAACCTGAAGCCGCCACACAGCGTCGCCGACTTGTGCCACAACATCGACAAGCTTGACCAAAAGATGTTCGAGCAGTCGATGGTTGAACACGAAAGCGGTGTCTTCGTCCTTGCGGCTCCGGAGGAGTGGGAACAAGCGCGCTTCATCTCGGCCGAAGGACTGCAAAAGGTTCTGCGATTCGGCAAGGCATTTTTTCCGTCCGTCGTCGTTGACCTCAATGCTCCATGGCTGAGCGGAAATGCCCCCGTGCTGCAGCAGAGCACGACGGTTCTAATTCTTTTGCGTCTCGACTTCCCTGGGATCCGCAATGCCCATAGGTGCTTAAGCGCAATGGATCGAGCCGGCGTCGACCCTAGCAAATTGCAACTGGTCGCTGCTCGACACGGCAGGCCCAAGGAAATCAGCGGCTCGCAAGTCGAATCTGTGCTCGGGATGAAGATCCAGCACTACCTTCCCGAAGACTCGCATACAGTCAACTCGTGCATCAATTGCGGCGTCTCGGTGATGTTGGAGTCGCCTAGTAGCGCGATCAGCAAAGCCATCGCGTCGGTCGCCGCTACGCTTTGCGACCAGACATCGGGACACAACTGTGCCGGCGCGCCGGGCTGCAATGGCCGCAAATCCGCGGTCACGGAGCGGCTGAAATCGTTTCTCGGATTGAGTCCTGCGCTACCGCATCCCATTTGATGAAAACCCCAGGAGAATCTCGTGTTTGAGCCCATCGCACACCGCACCGCCCCTTCGACGAATGGTCATGCGATCGGCAACGAGCGGCTCGTTCGCTTAAAAAAGGAAATCCACAAACAGCTCGTTACGGGCTTGCGCATCCCCGCGATGGGCAACGTCGACGATTACGAACTGCGGCGCGAGCTGCGGCGGGGGATCGAACAGCTTTGCAACGATCGCGTCGAGCTCATGAGTCAGGAGGAGCGCGAACAGGTCATCAACGAAATTATCGACGAAACGCTCGGGCTGGGGCCGATCGATCCGTTACTGCGCGATCCCACCATTACCGACATTCTCATTAACGGACCGCGCATCGTCTACGTCGAGCGTCGCGGACGGCTCGAAGAGGCTTCGGTCGTTTTTCACGACGAGCAGCATCTGCTCGAGATCGTGCAGCGGATCGCGAACCGCGTGGGCCGCAGGCTCGATGAATCCAGCCCTATGGTCGATGCGCGGTTGCCGGATGGCAGCCGGGTCAACGCCGTCATTCGGCCCCTCGCTCTAGATGGCGCACTGGTCTCGATCCGCCGATTTGGAGCGCGGCCGCTGCTTGCCAGTGACTTGATTGCCCGAAAGTCGGTGACGCCCGAGATCATCGACTTTCTGGCGGGCTGCGTGCGGGCGCGGTTGAACATCCTCATTTCGGGCGGAACAGGCAGCGGCAAGACGACGTTTCTCAATATGCTCTCCGGATACATCCCGAACACCGAGCGGATCGCGACGATCGAAGATGCCGCTGAACTCCAGCTTCAGCAGCGCCACGTCGCCCGCCTCGAAACTCGTCCGGCAAACCTAGAAGGCAAAGGCGAGATCACCACGCGCGACCTGGTACGCAACGCGCTGCGGATGCGGCCCGATCGCATCATCGTCGGCGAGTGCCGCGGCGCCGAAGCCTTCGACATGCTCCAAGCGATGACCACGGGGCACGACGGCAGTTTGACCACGATTCACGCGAACAATTCCCGCGAGGCGATCGGCCGCTTGGAAATGTTGATCGGCATGGCTGGATTCGATTTTCCGATGTGGTTTATCCATCGGCATATCGCCTCGGCAATCAACATCGTCGTCCAGTGCTCCCGTCTAACCGGCGGCGCGCGAAAGGTCATTCAGGTCTCTGAAGTGACCGGTGCGGAGGGCGAAGTGATCTCCATGCACGACTTGTTTGTCTTCGAACAGACCGGCGTCGACGAACAACAGTCGGCCGTCGGCACCTTCCGCGCAACGGGAGTGCGCCCCAGATGTCTCGAGCGTCTCGCGGCGACCGGGATCAACATCGATCCGTCAATGTTTGAACGCCGCAGCCTTGAGCAGACCCGACTCGATCCGTTGCCTTATACGGGCCGACATTAATGCACCCGACCGCAATCAAGCTGGCGACTTTTGCGGCGGCCGCTTTGGCGGTCGCGGGCGTCGTCTCGGTCATCACCGATCTGGTCCTGCGTGATAGATCGCGGATCCGCCAACGACTTCGCGACTATTTTGGTCACGGTCCCGGCGCGCGATCCCGCAAGTCTGACTTGTTTAAAGACCTTGGTCTGCAGCCATCACAGCGGCCGCGCACCGGGTTGTGGACTCGATTTGTCGTGCTTGTCGAGCAGTCGGGGGTGGAGGTTGAACCGGAGAAGATCCTCCAGATTTCCCTCACCTTCGCGATCGTTGGTGTGGTGCTCGGCTTGACGATGACGCGACTTTGGATCGTCGGTTTGCTCGTGGCCGTCGCGGGTTTTGCCGCGCCGCTGATCTACGTCTCATTTCTGCGCAAGGTGCGGATCCAAACCTTGTGCCAGCAGCTTCCCGAGGCATTCGAATTGATGAGCCGCGCGGTCAAGGCCGGACAGACGATGCCGGGCGCAATGAACCTCGTGGCCACGCAACTCAAACCGCCGATCTCGCTCGAATTCGGCTCCTGCTGCGAACAGCAGAACCTGGGGCTGTCACACGATATTGCGTTGCAGGAGTTGGCACGGCGAACGGGAGTGATGGAACTGCAGTTGTTCGTCGTAGCGATGCTCGTACAGCGGAACGCGGGCGGAAATCCGATCGAGATCCTCGAAAACCTTTCCGAGGTGATTCGCAAGAGAGTCCGCTTGCTCGGCAAAGTCAAGGCGTGCACCGGCGAAGGTCGGATGCAAGCTGTCGTGCTCTCGGTTCTGCCGGTGATGGCCTTCGTGGCCCTGCTGATCCTGAACCGAACGTATGCTCAGATCCTGCTCGATCGTCCGAAGCTGCTCGTTGGGGTTGTGGCGTGGCAAGCGGTGGGAGTGTTTTGGATCCGTCGGATCATCAATTTTCAATATTGAAGGAACCAGCGATGAGCTGGGAGATCCTCGTTTTACTTTCTTGTACGTTCCTAGCGGTCAGCGGCGTCACGTTCTTGGCCTTTCAACGCATTTGGGCGATCGACAAACGAGTCGACGCCCGGCTGCGAGACCTGCCGCACGGTCGCACAACGCAACGGTTCATCAGACGGACCAGAGGCGCTGAAAACACCGATCGGCGGTTTCGCTCAAAGCTCTTCAGCGTCGCGGCCCGGCTGATCCCCGACGACCAGCGTGAGCGCACGCGCCTGGAAGCGCGGTTGCTGCACGCAGGAGTCTACGCGTCCTGGGCACCGAGCGTATTCCTCTTTATCAAACTCATGCTGATCGCTGCGCCACCGATTGTCGGCCTGGTTGTCGCGGAACTCGGGCTCATCAGTCCAAATCGTGCGTTGTTGTGCGGAGCGATCGGAGGCGGATTTGGTCTGCTTCTTCCCAGTCTGTGGCTGCAGCGTCGAAAGAGTCGCCGCCAGGCTGCGCTCTGCAGGTCGCTCCCGGATTTTCTCGACCTCCTGGTCGCCTGCGTGCAAAGCGGATTGAGCCTCGAGGCGGCCCTGCAACGCGTGACTGACGAGCTGGCGCTGGCCTATCCGCTGTTGTCGGGTGAAATGGCCATCGTACAGCGCCAGGTCGAGCTGGGGGCCACACCCGATGTCGCCCTGCGCAGTTTCGCGGAACGCTCGGACCTTTCGCCCCTCTACAGCTTGAGCACTTTGATTGAGCAAGCGCGCCGCTTTGGAACCAGTGTCACCGATGCATTGAGAGCACAGGCAGAAATGCTGCGCTATCAGCGCGAGCAACGGGCCGAGGAGTTAGCTCAAAAGGCGTCGGTGAAGATCCTATTCCCCACGCTGCTTTGCATTTTTCCAGCGATTTTCGTCGTGTTGGTGGGACCGGCCGCCGTGCTTCTCTACGAAAAGTTCTCGGTCGATCAGCCAACCGCCGCGCGGAGCAACTAGAGGCAGCAACAAACCGGGGGCGAATACCATGCGGACTTCACGCGATTTGAGCCGCCGTCGTCAGGCTAATCGTGAGGGTGCTGCGGCCGTCGAGTTCGCAATCATCCTGCCGCTCCTGGTTCTGCTCGTCTTCGGTTGCGTCGACATGGGGCGCTCGATCGGGGCTTACATCATCGTCTCCAACGCCGCGCGCGTCGGGGCGGAATACGGTGCGACACACGGTTATTCGGCCTTGACCTACGCATCGTGGCAAAACCAGGTGATCGCCAATGCCACTCAAGAGATGCAAGGAACGGGACGGTCGTTCGACGCGAACCGCTTGACCATCACCGTCACGGCCACTCCGACCACAGGCAATCTCTATCGAACGACGGTCGTGGCCAGCTACCGCTTCGACATGCTCACAAATGTGCCCGGGCTCCCCACACAGTTTGGGGTGACTCATTCCGTCACTATGGACCGATTTCGGTGATCAGAGCCGGTCCTTACCTCGAGCCACCGCATGAACTTCAAGCAAAGAATTCGCCGGAACCAGCAATCGAACAACCATCCGCGGGGCGGTGTGGCCGCCGTCGAAGGAGCGATCGTTCTCAGCGTGTTCCTGCTGATCCTGTTGGGGATGCTCGATCTCGGACTACTCCTTCTCGAATACAACACGCTCTGCGAGGCGACCCGACGACTCGCGCGAGCGGCGATCGTGCATGGCCAAATGGCGGCGCCAGCACAGACCGTCTGGGGCCCAGCCGCCGTCAGCGGAACAGCGGCTGATGGCACCGAATATTCAACGACGCTCGACAAGGAACTTGCCACTTTCAATCTGAGCAACGTGAATTACTCGATCCAATGGCCGGCAGGAACGAATCGGCCTGATGATCCGGTCCAAGTCACCGTGACCTATCAGTACCCGCCGATCATCCCCTTTCTGCTGGGAAGCCAAACCATTCCCATTCAAGCGGTCTCGAACATGTCCGTCCAACATTAGCGAGGCGTCGTTATGCAGCCCCGGACTCGACCGAGAAGGCAAACACCGTTTGCGGAACAGCAATACCGTTCCTTTGGATTTCGTGGGCAGCGCGTGGTCCGCTCGGGCAAGATTCTCATAATGCTGGCGATCTTGCTCCCGGTGCTCTGCGGCTTCGCAGGATTGGTCCTCGACAGCAGCCTGTTGATGGCCGATTTCCGAAACCTTCAGCACGCGAGCGATGCCGCAGCAACAGAGGCCGCTACTACTCTCATCAACGGAGGGAATTCCACCGACGCCGTCGCCGCAGCGATCGCCTGCGTCCAGACAGAGAACGGCTTTGCGGACGCCAACGTTCAGGTCAACATTCCTCCTTCTACAGGCCCCTATGCGGGGAATGCCAGCTACGTGGAAGTCATCGCGAGCGAGCAAAAGACCACCTATTTCGTCCAGGTGCTGGGGGCCCTGACGCCGCCTACCGTCCGAGTTCGGTCCGTGGCTGGATTCCATCCCTCGACCGCGGGGGCGGCGGTTGATGTTTTGGAGGCCAACCCACCCGGTGTGACGGCCAACCTGGCGCCCTACGTCTCACTTTCCCAGACTCTCCCCCCCCTGCAACTAGGCGGACTCGAGGTCCTGGGATTGGGACAACTGCAAGTCAACGGCGCGGTTCTCGACAACAATCAATGGGGGGGAGTCGACCAGAAGGGCAACCAGGTTGGTCAATCGAACGCTCCGCCCTACGGGGCCGCGTGCATGCCGTTGATCTCGTTGACGAGCCTGCTAGCACGAAACATACGCGTGGTCGGTGGCGTCGATAACCCGGCGAACTATGGCAACTTCGCATCGGGCCAAGCAAGCCCTTTGCGCGCCAACCAACTCCCTGTCCCCGATCCGTACGCCAATCTCCCGGCACCGACGGTTGCCAGCGATCCGGTCAATGTCAGCGCGACGACCTTCGGCGGCGTGCAAGTAACGGGATTGCCTTTGATCGGGCCGCCGACGGTCCTGAATCCGGGCGTATATGACTGGATTGAGATCGTTAGCGGGACGGTCGTCTTTAATCCCGGGGTTTATGTCATCCGCAGCGTTAATCCGGTCACGCAGGTCGCGTTGAGCGTTGTGGCCGGTACGGTGACTGCGAAAGGCGTGATGTTTTACGTCACGAACACGACGACCTACTCACCGGCCTCCGGCGCGCCCGACGCCTCGGACGGCAACTCAGTGGCGTCACCGCCCACGGCGATGCAGCTGATCCCCAGCGTTGTGATTGCTTCGTTGCTTGGGAGCAGCTACAGCGGGCTCAATTCCCCGGCCAGCCCCTTCAATGGGCTCTTGATCTACCAGCGGCGTCTGGACCGAAGGCCGATTGTGCTCGCCGATCAGCAGCTCCTGCTGGCGGGCACTCTACAAGGAACTGTTTACGGGAAGTATGCGCAAATCGTCTTCGCGGCGAACGGGACATTCGATTTGTCCCTGGTCGGCGGCTCGATCCGCTTTGCCAATATTCTGCAAACCGTGCTTGCTCCGACCCAACCGTTACCGCCGGCGCAGGACGTCTATCTCGTCGAATGAGCAAACCGATCGGCCCGCGATCCGTGGAGGAGTTCTGAAATGGACGACCCGTTGGACTTCGCCGCGACGGACTCATCGCGCCGGCCCAACCCAATCTCGCGGGTTGGGGACTGTATTCTCGACGAACTTCCGACCCCGTTCTGCCTAATCGGTTTCGACGGTCGATTTCAGCGGGTCAACGCAGCTTGGTGCCGACTCTTAGGTCAGCGGCCCCAAGGCTTCGTTGGGAAGTCATTCGCTCGCTTCATCCATCCCGACGATGCGCAGCTGCTCGTCCGGCAACTGTGCGACCCGAATTGCGAGGGCTCTCGCGAGGCGTTCGAGGCACAGTTTCGCTGCGGCGACGGGCGCTTTAGATGGTTCCACTGCGAGACCAAGCCGATCATTGAACAAAAAGTCTTCATGATCGTCGGCGCGGATATCACCGAGCGTAAAGAGGCGGAAGACGTCGCGAAGAGGCGGGTGGCGGCCGTGTCCCTCAAGGCGGACATCTGGGGTGCTTTTGGCGGCGGTGCCTCATCGGATCAGATCCTTGGTATCTGGACCGACCTTGTCCAGCGTCATCTCGATGTTCCGGAAGTCCAAATTTGGACCCGCGCGCCCTCCGGCAGCGCTCTGATTCTGCATGCCAGGACTGGGGCAAAGTCGGCCGGCGAAAGTTGCGCCGTTTTGGAGCTTTTGAAGACGGAAGTCCGGCAAGTCGGTGAAACCGACGCCCCGCTTGTCATTCCAGACGTCGCCTGTGCAACCCAGTTCGCATCGCGTCTCGAGCGCTTCCAAGAGCGGGCGATCCGGGGAGTGATTCTGCATCCTGTGCGCACTGCCGAGCACGTGCTCGCGATCCTAGTCGTTTTCTTCGCCAAGGCTTGCGGAGCGCAGGAAGCGGCCTTGATCGAAACCATTGCTGCCGAGATCGGCAACGCGCTCGCGAGGCTCCTCAGAGAAGAAGAACTGCAGGAGAATAGGCGGGACCGCGACCGTTTACTCGGCACGACATTTGTCGGCTTTTGCCGAATCGATGCGGAACAAAAGGTCGTGGCTTGGAACGAAGGGGCCGAACGAATCCTGGGCTGGAATGCGACGGACGTGCTTGGCCTGCAATTGCCGATCGCCACGGACGAAAGCCGCGCGCTGCTTGAGGCATGCCTGAGCGGTGCCCTGCTCGGCCGCTCTACCGAAAGAGTGGAAACGAAACTGCGCACTCAAAGCGGCCGGACCGTCGAAGTCGCCCTGGCGATAGTCCCTCTCTTCAATCTCGCTGGAAACGTCAACGGCGCGTGGCTAACAGTGGGCGACCTGACCGAACGGAAACGCTGCGAACACCTGCTGGCCCTCCAAAGCAAGATCACTGAGGACTTCGGCCACAGCCCCTCGGTCGATGAGGCAACGCGGGCGGTTCTCGGTGCCGTTTGCACAAGGTTGGGTTGGGAGGTCGCCGAGCTCTGGAAGCCAGAAGCGGCAGGCGGAGCGCTGCGGCGAACCGCGAGCTGGCACTCTGCGGACCCCAATGCGCGCGAATTCGACCTGTCGAGCCAGCGGGACAATTCTGATGACGTCCCGGAGCTGGCCCAGCAGCATGTCGACGCCAACGTGCCGCGCTGGCTGTCTGCGTTCTCCTCAATGCGCGACCTGGCACGTTCTGAGCTCGCCGCCCGCTGCGGTCTGCACGACGCGATTGCCGTTCCGATTGCGATGGGGGAATCCGGGCGTGGCGTCTTGTTGTTCTTCGCGGGCGAGATCGATGAGCCACAGACTTCGCTGCTCAACTTCCTGACCACGATCTCCGAGCAGTTGGGCCAGTTCTTGGAATTCCACCGAACACAACAATCGTTGAACGACGCGCGGCAAGATTTGCTCCAAGCCAAAAAGATGGATGCGATCGGTCGCCTCGTAGGCGGAGTCGCCCACGATTTCAACAATCTCCTCACGATTATCCTCGGCTACGGCGAGATTGTGCTCGATGACTGCGAGGGCAGCGTCTCGAATCGTGAACTGATCGGCGAAGTTTTGGATGCCGGGAAGCGCGCTGCCGGGCTGACAAAGCAATTGTTGGGTTTCTGCCGCAAAGAGGCGGCTGAACCGACCGCTGTCGATCTCAATGCGCACATCGCAGAAATGCAGAAGATGATCAGTCGCCTGATTGGCGAACACATCACGCTCACAACATCACTGGCACCGAACGCGGGATTCGTGCAGGCCGATCCGGCGCACATCGAGCAGGTGGTGATGAACCTGGCCGTCAACGCGCGCGATGCGATGCCAAACGGTGGAACGCTTTCCGTTGAAACGCGAGGCGTGAACTCGGGCGATAGCGGATTGCCGAAATTCGCGCGCACAACTCCTGGACGTTACGTGTTGCTGTCAGTGAGAGACACTGGCTCTGGCATGGACGAGGCGACTCGCAAACGCATTTTTGAGCCGTTTTTCACAACGAAAGGGAGCGGCAAGGGTACGGGGATGGGACTTGCGACGGTCTTCGAGATCATCCGGCAGTATGACGGACAGGTCGATGTCGAAAGCACGCCGGGCAGCGGAACGACTTTCCACATCTTGTTCCCCTCTCTCGCGCAGGACCTTGAGCCTTGGCAGGTCGACTCGCGCCCCGTTGCGGTGCCTCGCGGCGACGAAACCATCCTTCTGGTCGAGGACGACGATCGCGTCCGCCAGCTCATGATGCGCGGCTTGACCGCGCAAGGATATCGAGTCTTCGCGGCAGGAGACCCGACGCAAGCCCTCGAACTATGCAAGGCAAAAGCCGCACAGATCGATCTGCTCATCGCGGACGTTATGTTGCCCACAATCAACGGCCAAGAGCTTGCATTACGCGTCGCCGCACTCAATTCGTCGATCCGCGTGCTCTATGTTTCCGGCTACGGCGCAGAGGAGGTCCATCCGTCCGATCTCCTCACCAACGGCGCTGCCTATCTGCAAAAGCCATTTTCCACGTACGAGCTCGCTCGCAAGGTCCGCGAAGTCTGCGACTCGCAACAACAATGATCGAGCGAGCGAAGCCAGCCCTCACCCCAAAACAAGGTGAGGGGGCGGTGTTGCGAAAGTGCAACGTGCTTCGGTTCGATTTCCTTGGACAATCTCTCGGAGCGGCCTAGATTTGAGTGGGGACATACCCAAGTCTGCTGGCCCTGCCGGCGCGAGCCTCACGAATGCCTGATCAATCGAGCCCGACGCGAAGCGTAGCCGGTCGGGCCCTCAGCGAACGGCGCGGAAGCCGCACAGCTCCCGGGCGCCCAGGATCGAGCAGGACTGTGGCCTTTACCGAAAGACTGGCCCACGATTTGCGCACCCCGCTCACCGTGATTCAGGAATACGCCGCGCTGATGCGCGAAGGACTCGTAGGCGATTTGAATGACGAGCAGCAGGGCGTTCTCGATGTAATCTCCGATCGGGTCTATGACTTGAATCGCATGGTTGACAATGCAATGGATGCCGCCAAGTTGGCGGCAAAATCACATCGCATCTGGGGCCGACCGTGCAGCCTGCACGACATTGTGGCTCGGATCCGTCTGCAACTTGAGCGAAAAGCTGCGGTCCGGAGAGTGGATCTCAAATTCCGAATGAGTTCGAAGGGACCCGACATCCATTGCGACGAGGAGGAGGTCGGGCGTGCGATTGCCAACATCGTCGCGGCCGCTCTCAATCTCTCCCGCGACGGTTGCCGGATGTCGATTTCGGAAGAACTGGATCCAGGCCTCAGAGAGGCCGGTATTCGCGTAACAGTCGAGGGCGCCGGAGTAGACGCGATTGCCACGCTGTTTCGAGACTTGGCGAAGGTCGAACCGTCCACGCGAGAAAACT
Organism: Planctomycetaceae bacterium; assembly: GCA_035687365.1. GTDB lineage: Bacteria > Planctomycetota > Planctomycetia > Planctomycetales > Planctomycetaceae > DASPSM01. The sequence goes on from DASRXU010000062.1 coordinate 27,132, forward strand.
GGGCGAGTCAGCTTTGCGGAGCGAGCCTCGCCGCTGAACTCATCGATCGCAATCTCGGAAGTCTGACCATGGCACCTCTCGACGGAAGTGCGGCGGCCTTGTGGATTGGACTTCCCATCGCCGATCCGTTTGAGATCTTGCGTCGACACCTGGCCCGCGTCACACAACACCACCCACGCGTGGAGCGGACGTCACTGTTCAGGGCTGTCGCCTTCGAGACAGTTGACAAGCAATCGTCCCGCGACGTCTGCAGCCTCCTCAACTCAAGTGTCGGCAGGGACGATCTGGCCGTCGAATTCGACAGCACTCACTGGCTCCTGGCGGTTGTCCGCCGGCGCGTCCGCACCGAGGCCCTTCGGCGGCGTATCGAACGCCGGCGTGAAGCCTTCAACCGCACACGCTTGGGTCGGCCATTGCCGCAAATCTCGCTGCAATCGCTCGGTTCTTGGCTCATTCCGATCGACGTCGCCGGAATTGTGGCAACGCTCGAACGTCGAAGCGAACAGCGTGTACCGGCCGGTGCGTGCGCGGACTGAATCGGGGTTATTCGCGATGCCAAAAACGGTGCTGATTGCCGACGATGACCGGGAACTGCTCGACGCGATTGCGTTGCGTTGCCGCCGCCTCGGACTGAGAGTGTTCTGCGCACACGACGCTTTCACGGCTCTATCGTTAGTCAAATCCGAAATGCCGGATATGGTCTGCCTCGACGTCGAGATGCCCGCCGGCAACGGGTTGAGTGTTTGCGAGATGCTCACTTCCGACGAAGCGTGCCGCTCGATTCCAGTCGCCATCATGACGGGACGAACCGATCCGGACACGATCATCCGTTGCCACAACATGTGTGCCTACTACATCGAGAAGTGCCCGGATGTCTGGACCCGGCTTGAACCGCTCTTGATCGAAATCCTGGGGCTACCAAACGAAAGTGGCGAAAGTGCTTGCCGACCCCAGTTTCACGCATGCGGTTGAGCGGGCGCGCCGAATTGCCCTTTCTGGTCTGCGTGTCCCTGTAGCGCCGTCACGGAGATGCTCGTCCGTTCGGCTTTGGCGGTGACAACACGAGAAGACAAGGATCGAAAGAATGCACCTCAGTACCGATCAGGTCCGCGATTCGGTGCCATTTGACGGCGGCTCGCGACGCCCATGGCCCACGATCCTCTGCGTCGACGATGACCCAGAAATCGCGAGAATTTGGCAGATTCGGCTAGCGCGGCACGGGATTGCAGTCTTGTGCGCGGCGAATGGTGCGGACGGGTTTGCCGTGGCTCGGGGAAAAAAGCCCGATGTGATCCTGCTGGATGTCTGCATGTCGCATGAAGATGGCCACCAAGTACTCCGCTGTTTGCGCTGCGATCCGCAGACTCGCGACATCCCAGTATTGATGCTGACCGGCGGAGATGCGCGGGCTATCCAACGGCAAGCGTCGCAGGAGCGTGCCGACGATTACCTCGCGAAGCCAATCAATTTCGCTGAGTTGCTAGAAAGACTCGCGACGTACATCCCTATCGGGGAGACCGCGAGAGTAAGCGATACCGGAGCCTGCCGTTCAGTCAGGATCGAATCCGAGTCACTTTAATTGCCTATCTCGCAGTTGCAGGACCGCTGTTGACGGCCCGCCGCCTACCGCGCAATTCTCGCACGCCTTAAGCGCTCGGGCCTCGCCGAACTGGACGACTTTGTGCGTCCACTTTCTCAAAGAGCTACTTGGTCACGCGACGTCGCCCCGTGCTTTCCCGAACGAAGCCGAGGCCGACGTGGGATCAAGAGCCGACCGCCATTTCCCAAGAACTCAACCGTTTCTCGACGAACCGAAAAACGACCGATAAGTGGCGGCACGGCGCGCACCGGAAACCCATACGTATTTCGGCACGTGATTCTGCGTACCTGATTCCCATACGTTTTGTGGGAATCGAGCTTCGAAGTGGCGAGAGCCGGCGAAATGCCCGCAACGGCCTCAGGGCCGAGCGCACCGCAATAGGCCGCTTTGTCCGGTTCCGAACGCTACGAACGCGCAAGGGGCAGCGTTCGCGTCCCAGAAACTCGTCGAATCCAGGGCGTCCCGTTTGAGGAACCTTTTTCAGCATGCGCCGCCGACAGGCTTCGCTAGGTCGGAACGACGTGGCCGACGCGCCTAACGAGGCATTATCTCGCGGGTTAGTCATCACAACTCGCACGATCGCCCGGGCGCCGCGACAACGGAGCGAAGTTCAGCGCTGGATTTTGAGTTTCGGCAGCATTCGACGGAGGTTCGCGACCCCCGCGTCGGTCACTTTGGTCCCCTTAACATTCAGTTCTTCGAGGCCCGTGAGGCTCTTCAGGTGCGCGAGCCCCGCGTCGGTGATCGCCGCGTCCTCGAGCGCCAGGCTATGAAGGTGCACGAGGCCCGCCAGGTGCGCTGCTGCTGCGTCAGTAAGATGCGGTGATTTGAGCTCCAGCGCGCGAAGCTGCGGAAACGCCGGCAACAGTCGCGCGAGCGATTCCAGTTGCTCATCATCGACCTCGTATCTCACGCGAATCCCGGTCAAGGGCTTCCCCGCAACCTTCTCGTCCACGGTGTAAGTGCCGGCGATTCCGCGTAGCGCCTGGAACGCCCGCTTCTGCATCGTCGCGATGTCGAGATCCGGCGGCACAAATCGCACCAATCCCAGCGTTCCCCACGCGCTGCCGAAATACGTGATCGGGACTTCATTGGCTTCCTGGCAGTGATCCGCCGTTGGCGTTCGTCGGCTGTAATCAATCGGATGGGCGAGCGACCTTACTTCGAGCAGGAGGGTTCTCCGTGCCGTCCCGATGATCCCTATACCGTCGAGTCCGTGCGAAGCGCACTGTCCGAACTGCTGAAACAACTGGCGGCGGTCGAGAATTGAGAATTGACCGCAACCGTAAGTCGACTTTGCGCCGCCGCTCGTCACCTGTTGTGCCGGCGATGCCCCCTCTCTTCCAGAGACAGTATTCGCCTTACTCCGCCTGGAAAGCGGCCGGCAAGTCGGCCGAACTGCACATGTAGTCCAAGTGCAGTCGGGGCTTTCGCACTTAGCAAGCAAGCACTTCCTTCGGACACCTGGATCGACCGCTTCAGCGATTGGCTGGGTCAACAGGGTTTCCTTGCGTCCGATTCGGCATTGGCTCAGCCGCGGTATGAATCTCTTAGAAACTCATACCTTTTCCGGACAGACTGAAAAACCACCCAATTATGGGAAAGGAACTGCCTCAAGCACCGGACTCGTGTTTCTTCCAGAAAATGCAGCGAGGATTCGATTACGCTGTGCAGGCTCTGGCGGCATTCGCTCCGTAAATGGAGGGGAGCAGCTAATGAGCCGGCATGCTTGCCTGTCGTAACTCGCAGCCGCAGCGGGACTTCGAGGCGGGACAACGAAACCCAGGTATTGTGCACGCTCTCTTCCGAGGGCGCGCACTAAACCTGGCTCGCGTTGTTTGAGCCTCGAGCCCCCGCGATCGAGCGTCAGGAGCGAACGGCGGCAATTCGCGAAAACGGTCGATTTTTGGCGATCCCGAAAAACGCTTGGCTTTCGCGAAATACCTCAGTACAACGCCGCACCGGTGTGTCGGACCGAAGCAGCGTGTATGTCGCCGCCAATTCGATGACTTGCCGGGCGTGCGTGGCTTAACGGGGGCGACTTTACGACTGGTTCGGAGAAAGAGAACGGGATTACGGGAGACCCTCAAGCGCGTCGATCCACGCGAAGCCGTCCTAAACCCGCTAAATCAAGGCCCCCCCCATGGGCCTTTGCCTCGAGCGAAATCTTGATTGTGGTACTGTGCGGCGACGCCCTAAAACGCCTTTCGCGTCATGCCCATCTTTTGCGTCCTAACAGGCTTCGGACGCCGTCTCAAAACGTATTGATGAGCGCCGTCTCCTGGGAGGACATCTGTGTTGCCATCTTATGATGATGGTAGTGCATTGCGCATTTCACCACGTACGAGAACAACACCGACGGGTCGCGCCGCGATCGTAACAGTCCCGCGACCCTCCGACGGTATTCGGACCGCAGCGATTTGTCCGTGATCTTGCGCATCAGTCGCCAATAGATTCCCGCAAACCGCACGAGATTCATCGTTTGTGCCTTTAAGCCGCTCCACGGATGTCTGCGCCAGTATTGGGCTCGCACCGTGGCAAATCGGAACCCGCCATTCAAGAAGAGGGCATCGAGCCGTGAAAAATAGGCCTCGGGTGCGTAGACAGCTCGCATCAAGTCGATGTAGCCGTCACTCAACTCTTCGCGGCTCATTCGCAACGGGATTACGTTTGTTCCGTACACGGTTTCGTCATCCAGATCCAACCGATTCTCGGCAGCCAGTCGGTCGTACAGGGGCGTTTTCGGAATTGCGTGCAGCATGCCGATCATGGCGTGGGCAATATGCGCGTCCTGCAGGAATTCCTTCTGTGCCTCGAAAATGCCGGCATCGTCGTGATCGAAACCGAGAATCATGCCGCACCAGACGTCCAAACCGGCTCGCTGGATCGTCTGGACTTTGTCGATCATCGTGCCGCCTTTGCGGACGTTCTGGAATTTCTTGGTCTCGCGAAGCGACTCCTCATTCGGACTCTCGATGCCGATAAAGACGCTCACGAAATTCGCTTCGACCATCAGCCGCATCAACTGCTCATCCTCGGCGAGGTCCAACGACGCCTCGGTGAAGAACATCAGCGGATAGCCATTTGTTCGCTGCCACTCGGCCAAATCAGTGAGCAGAGACTTGATTGCCGCCTTATTGCCGATCAGGTTGTCGTCGACGACGAACACAATCTCCATCTTGGCGCGGCGCAAGGATTCGAGCTCGGCGATGACTTGCGAGGACGTCTTAAGACGCGGCCGCCGACCGAACGTCACGATGATGTCGCAAAACTCGCATTGAAACGGGCAGCCGCGAGAGAATTGCGTGCTGCCAAACATGTAATGCTGCATCTTCAGTAGATCGAACCGTGGATTCGGCACGCGCGTCATGTCGGAACTGGCGGATTGCTCGTAACGTCGCTGGTAATGTCCACTCTGCCAGTCGCTGAGGAACCGTGACCAGGTGTCCTCGGCCTCACCCACAAACACCGCGTCTGCGAGGTCGCCGAAATACTCTTCTTGCACAGTCACCCAGGCGCCGCCAACGACAGTGAATCCGCCGCGGTCCTTGACCCGCCGCAGGATCTCGCGCATGCGAAATCTCTGAACGCTCATTCCCGTGACTCCCACGATGTCGGCCTGAGCCAGCCGATCAAAGTCGATCTTCTCGACGCTTTCGTCGATCAACGTCACGTGATGCGCGCTTGGCGTGAGCGCGGCCAGCAAGGGTAAGCTTGCCGGGGGCACGTTGGCTCGCTTGCCAAACAGCGGCAACGCGTGCTCAAGTCCCCAATAAGACGTCTCAAACGCCGGATTGATCAACACGATGTCGGCCATGACTTGCTCCTAAGCGAGCAACAGTTTCCGAGATCCGGGAGTGCAACGGCACTAATCAAATACATCTCGCCGCTTGTGGATTGTGGACGACTTGCGATCGTCGGAAACTCGTCGACTCCACCGCGACGGCATGCTTCCATTATGCTGCCGTTCAAGCCACTTTGGCGGTGATCGTTCAGGGGCGAGCGATTCCGACAAAACTTTTGAGTTCTCGGCAGGGAAATAGGCCGTCAAAAACGTGTGAGAATCCGGGCCGAGCCAGTTCGGGGCGCTCATCTGACGATCGTTTGATGTGACGTCTCAGAAACGACTGAGATTGCAGGAGTTACCGCCCGGCATCCTCGGCAACGCAATACAGATGTCTTTTCCCTCGCAGGAACAGCTCTCGTCCGACAATGGCGGCCGAGGCGGCGAATTCATCGTCGAGACGATTGAGTGCCAGAAGCTTCGGCCGGTCGCCGCGACTTACGACCACGGTTTTTCCTTCCAGATCAGTCACGTAGATTCGGCCTCCTCCCGCAACGGGCGAGGCGTAGATGTTGCCCATGCTGCCAAGACGGAACGCGCCAGGGTTATCGACACCCGTCGCGGCTTCGACGCGCGTCAAAATTCCCTGAAAGTTCGACAAGAAATAAAGCGAGTCCCCATAGAGCAATGGCGATGGTACGTAGGGCGTGCCTCGACTACGGGTCCACGCGATGCGATCGGTTCCCGTGATGTCACCCTTCGCTCGATCGAGGCGGATCGCGAGCAATGCCTGTTTTTCATAGCTGCTCCCCGCGAACAGCATTCCCTCGGCGGCGACGGGCGTTGCGACGATGTTTGACGAGAGACCGCCACATTCCCAAATCACACGCCCCGTCGCGGGTTCGTAGGCCCGAATGCGATTGGTCCCGGCCACGATCAGCATCGGCTGGCCATCGTTCTCGACAATGATCGGCGACGACCAGGAAGTCTCTTCCGTGCGATCGACCTTCCACCTCTGTTCGCCTGTCCGTTTGTCGAACGCCGCAACGAAGCACGGCCCGTCCTGGTCCCAATTAATGAACAGCATCTCTCCGTGGAGCGCCGGTGATGCGCTCTCACCGTGCCCGTGTTTGGTCTGCATCGCGCCGATTTGCTTCTCCCACTTCACTTCGCCATTCATGCCGAGGCAGTACAACCCGTGCGAGCCAAAGAACGCGAAGACGTGTTCGCCATCAGTCACCGCGGAATTCGACGCGAGATTTCCGGTGTAATGCCCCCCTTCATGCGGCAACTTCTTGTTGACGGTCTTCTGCCAGAGAACTTTGCCGTCGCGCCGATTGACCGCGAGGACGACGAATTCGTGCCGCTGCGTCACCGGCACACCATCGTGCGTCCCCGGAGCCGTACTGTATTTCGGGGGCAGCGTCTCACCAAACGGCACCGCCGTCGTCAGGAAGATACGATCCCCCCAAACAATCGGCGTTGAATGCCCTTTGCCCGGCACAGCCACCTTCCAGCGAACGTTCTTCGCCTCGCTCCATTCGACGGGCGGATCGGCATTCGACGCAGCTCCGGTT
>DASRXU010000063.1:0-11413 GCA_035687365.1 Planctomycetaceae bacterium
CATCGGCATCCAGTTCCTGTTTTCCACCTTGTTGTGGTTTCTGGTGGGTGGTCTGTTGGCCTTGGGCGTCCGTTGGCAAGTCGCCTGGCCATGGTCGCCCATGCCGGTGCTCGGCAATCTGCTCTTCTCGGCCGAAGGCGGTCAGATTTCGCCCGAGTTCTACACCATCCTCTTCACCATGCACGCCACGGTGATGATCTTTCTGGTGATCATTCCGGTTTTGGCGGGAGCGTTTGGCAACTATTGCATCCCGCTGATGATCGGTGCTGACGATATGGCGTTCCCGCTGTTGAACGCCCTGTCGTACTGGTTCATGTGGCCGGCGATCGGCTTCTTCATGGCCAGCTTTTTTGTGGGAGCAGGGGGCCCAGCGTCCGGCTGGACCGTTTATCCGACACTCGCGGCCATCAAGTGGGCGGCTCCCGGCTCGGGCACGGCGCAAACCTTCTGGCTTATCGCACTGACGTTCGTCGGCGTGTCTTCGATGATGGGCTCGGTCAACTACATGACGACCATTATCAACATGCGGGCGCCCGGCATGACGCTCTTCCGGATGCCCCTCACGATCTGGGCCATGTTCATTACGGCCATTTTGCAGGCGTTCGCGCTGCCCGTGCTGACGGCCGCCGGCTTCATGCAGTTGGCCGACCGCGAATTCGGCACCTGCTTCTTCATCCCTTCAGGACTGATCGTCAATAATCACGCGGCAACGGTCGGCGGCGGACAGCCTCTGTTGTGGCAGCACTTGTTCTGGTTCTACTCACATCCGGCCGTTTACATCATGCTCTTGCCCGCGATGGGCATGGTGTCCGACATGCTGGCGACGATGTGTCGCAAGCCGGTCTTCGGCTACAAGCCGATGGTCTTTTCGATCGCCGCCATCGCCGGGCTGGGCTTCATCGTGTGGGGCCACCACATGTTCACCAGCGGCATGAATCCGGCCCTGGGCATGACCTTCATGGTGTCGACGATGATGATCGCCTTGCCCTCGGCGGTCAAAACGTTCAACTGGTTGGGCACGATGTGGGGCGGACGACCGCGGTTCAACACGGTTTTCCTCAACTGCTGCGGTTTCTTGTCGATGTTCGTCGTCGGCGGCTTGAGTGGCATCTTCATGGCCGCCGTCCCGGTCGACATTTACTTCCACGACACGTACTTCATCGTCGCCCACTTCCACTACATCTTGTTCGGCTCGACGTTGTTCGCGGTCTTCGGCGGGATCACCTATTGGTTCCCCAAGATGTTCGGCCGCATGATGAACGAAAAGGTCGGCAAGCTGCATTTTCTGCTGACCTTTATCGGCTTCAACGGCACGTTCTTTCCGATGCACATGCTGGGAATTGCCGGTATGCCCCGGCGTTATGCCGACCCGTACCTGCACCCGTATCTCGAGCACTTGCTGCCGATGAATCAGTTCATGACCTGCTCGGCCATCCTGATGGGGTTCGCTCAGTTCCTGCTGTTGGGGAACTTCGCGTACAGCATCTTCTGGGGTCCCAAGTGCGGTCGGAATCCGTGGGACGCCAACACGTTGGAATGGGCCGCTCCCACGCCGCCGCCGCATGGCAACTTCGACGTGCCGCCCGTGGTGTATCGCGGACCTTACGAATATTCGTCGCCGGCTCATCCGGAAAGCGATTTCTGGCCGCAGACCGAACCCCCCAAGAAGGGGCCGCAGAAAGACGACTCGCCCGATATTTCGCACGGGCCGGATGGCACCGGCCACTAGTTCCAGCCGTTCCAGAATTGGCTTGTTGTAGATTCGATTTGATCCGATGCGATCCGCCCGTTACCGTCCGCTGCTGTTTGGCCTGGCCGTCGTCACCGCGGCGACGGCCTTGCTGCCGATCGTGGTCGGAGCGCTGGTTACGTCGCATAAGGCGGGAATGGCTTTCCCCGACTGGCCGACGTCGGACGGGCAGGGGATGTTCGCCTATCCGTGGCTCAAGTCGGCCGGCGATAAATTCATCGAGCACGGCCATCGCCTGGCAGGGATTTTGATCGGCTGCGTCAGCATCGTTTTCGCGCTCGCCTGTTTCACGCTCGAGCCCCGGCGCTGGGTGCGGTGGTGTGGCGTCGGTGTGTTGCTCGCGGTGATCACGCAGGGGATGCTCGGCGGCGGGCGCGTGCTGGCCGACGCGCGAGCGATCGCCATGTTTCATGGAGCGTTTGCCGCGGCCGTCTTCGCGTTCATGTCTTCGGTCGCACTGTTCTTGAGTCGCTCCTGGAATCAGCCGCCGGCGCTACCGACGGGAACGCGGTTGGGCGCGCTCAAAGTGTTCGCCGTACTGACGCCGTTGGTGCTCGTGCTGCAATACTCGCTCGGTGGACTCGTCCGCCACTTGGGAGTCGCGCTCTACGAGCACGTCGGCACCGCCGCTGTGGCGCTCGGCTGTGTGATCGCGACGGTGGTCGTCGCGCATCGCACGCGGGTCGGCTGGCTGCGGCGTCCGGCTTGGCTCTTGGGATGTGCCGTCGTGGCGCAGGTGCTGTTGGGTCTCGCCGGTTGGGTGGCGAAGTTCGGCTTTCCGCCGCTGGGCTACGTCGCCGTCGAGCGTTCGCCCTTGCAGATCGCCGTGCTGACTTCGCACACAGTCGTCGGCATGTTGCTCTTGATGACTTCGATCATTCTCTTGTTGCGGGTCGCACGGCTTGAGTCAACGCGTCGCGCCGCGCGCCAGCCGTTTGAACAATTGAAGCCGACGCTCGCCGCAACCGTGCTCGTCCCGGCATCGCGAGTTCCCTCTGTGCTGGAGGGCAGCCTCCGATGACTCGCGGTCAAACGAATTCGAGCTACGCGACGACAGCGACGGCTTACACATCGCCCTCTTACGCCGCGACGCCCGTGACGTGCGTCGCAGTCGAAGCCGCGCCGCCCGCCGATTTGGAACTGGGTCGGCTCGCACTGCGATTGCGAGTCGCCGACTACGCTGAGCTGGTGAAGCCGAGAATTGCCGCGATGGCGTTACTCACCGTGATGGTGGGCTACACGCTGGGCGGCGGGGCTTGGGACCCGGCGGCCATTTGTCGTACGCTGATCGGCATCAGCCTGGTGGCGGCGGCTAGCGGAGCCTTCAATCAATTGATCGAGCGGCGAACCGACGCCCGCATGGCGCGGACGGCCAATCGCCCGCTGCCGGCGGGACGTTTGTTGCCGGCCGAGGTCGCGCTGTTTGGAACCTCGTGTGCCGCGGTGGGATTGAGCGTGCTCTTCCTCACGGTCAACGCGACGACGGCGCTCCTGGCGGCGCTCACGCTGTTCCTGTACGTCGGTGCTTACACGCCTCTCAAACGATACACGGCTCTTTGCACGGTGGTCGGAGCAGTGCCCGGCGCTTTGCCGGCCGTGCTCGGTTGGACGGCCTCGGGAGCCGAACTGGGTTGGGGCGCCTTTGCCCTCTTCGCGATTTTGTTCGTCTGGCAGTTTCCCCATTTCCTGGCGATCGCCTGGCTCTACCGTCGCGACTATCACTCGGCCGGGCTGCGGATGTTGCCGGGCGGAAACGAGACTGCCGAAGATCGGCCCCGATCGGTCGTGGGCCTTTTAGCTTGCGGATACGCGGCCGTGTTGGTTCCGGTCAGTTTGTTGCCCGGCCAGTTGGCACTTGCCGGCGGAGCCTATCGCGTCGCGGCACTCTTGTTGAGTTTGGGGTACCTGGCCGCGGCCGTGCGGTTCGTCGCGCACGAGTCGCGTGAGACCGCGCGGGGACTGTTGTATTCGTCGCTCGTTTATTTGCCCGCCCTGTTGGCGGTCCTGACCTGGGACCATTTGCGGTTGTTGAGTTAGCCGGTCGAGCTCAGTCGGCCGGCGTGAGATTTGAGACTTCAGAACAAAAATAATGTCACACGCACACACGCAGACGGCACACGGTGCTCCGCCCCTCAAGATGGGGCTGCCCATTCCGAACTCAAAGCTGGGAATGTGGCTCTTTCTGGGCACCGAGATCATGTTCTTCACGGCCTTCATCGGCACGTACATCGTGCTGCGTCTGGGCTCGCCCGACTGGCCCCACGATCCCAACGTCACGCACATTCGCATCTGGGCCGGCGGTCTGAACACGTTCGTGCTGTTGGCGTCGAGCTACCTGGTCGTCGTCGCGCATGAAGCGATGGTCGCGAGAAACATCCCTCGCGCCAAGAAATTTCTGACGGGCACTTTTGTCTTGGCGTGCCTCTTTCTGGGCATCAAGAGCTACGAGTACTACGGCAAGTGGGAGCACGACATTCTGCCCGGCCACATCGCCGAGGACGATTCGCAGGCGATGACCAAGACGCTGAACGATTTTGAAAAGACTCTCAATCGCCAGTACGCCCACTACGTCCCCGACTCGGAGGCCGCGCGGTTGGCCGACAAGCGAACGGCGATCGACGCGAAAACCAAAGACGTCGCGCCCCAAGAGCATACGCAGATCGATAATTTGAAGGCGCTCGACAAGGAATACCTGGCCCTGCGCACCGAGCACCAGGAGTTGAAGCTCCAACTGGTGCCCCTCTCCAACAAGCTCGAGGAGTTGGAGAAGGACCCACGGTTTTCGGGCTTGATCGGCGGGCTCGAGGCCCATCATCCGATCAAGTACGGCAACCTGTTCGCGTCGTCGTACTTTTTAATGACCGGCTTTCACGCGATCCACGTCATCGTGGGGCTGATCTTGTTTGCCATTCCGTTGTGGATTATCAACTTGCCCATAATCAACAGTCCGCTCGACCACCGTTGGACCGACTATGTCGAAAATAGCGGACTGTATTGGCACTTTGTCGATCTGGTGTGGATCTTCCTGTTTCCGCTGATTTACATCATTTAGGTCGAAGTGCCGATCTGAGTCGAAGAGAAATACGAGATTAAGCACCCGCCCGCTTACGCAGGCGGCTCGCCGGATTGCAAGGACAGAAATTATGACCGACGGTCACGCGACGGGCGCTCACGAGCACGACTCTCACGCGCCGCACCACGTTCGCTACTTCGCCATCTTTGGGGCGCTGTGCTTCCTGACGGCCGTTTCGGTGGTGTGCGATCTGTTTCACATCGAGGGGAAGGAATTTCACGGCTTCAACCTCGTCCTGGCCGCGCTCGTCCTGTCAGTTGCCACGGCGAAGGCCCTCTTCGTGATGACCTACTTCATGCACCTGAAGTTTGAGGGGCGCTGGAAGTTCTTGCTCCTCAGTCCCACGGTTATCCTGGCACTCGGCCTGCCGCTGGCCCTGATTCCCGACGTAGGCGCCCACTACTACACGACCGACGTCCCGCAGAACTCGGCCAAAGTGACGGAGCGATCCCACTCGCAACTGGAGACTACGTCCGAAAGCCCGCACTGATGGACGCTTCTCCGGCGATCGACGTGCGCGGCGTGAGTCATTCGTACGGCGACAGGCACGCCCTCGACCATGTCGAGTTTGCAGTCGACCCGGGCACCATCTTCGGATTGCTCGGTCCCAACGGCGGCGGCAAGACGACGCTGTTTCGCCTGTTGAGCACGCTCTTGCCCCTTCAAGAGGGGCAGGCCCGCATCTTGGGCTTCGACCTAGCTCGCGAGCCCAACGAGGTGCGCAAACACATCGGCGTCACCTTTCAGTCGCCCAGCATCGATCCGAAATTGACCGTCGGCGAAAACCTGAAATACCAGGGACAGATCTACGGACTTTCCGGCGCGCACCTGCGACAGAGGATTGACTTACTCGCCGACAGGTTAGGATTGAAAGACAGACTGCGCGAGCGAGCGGAGACGCTCTCGGGCGGACTCAAGCGACGCGTCGAGATCGCCAAGGGGCTCTTGCATCGTCCGCAGGTGCTGTTGCTCGACGAGCCGAGCACCGGCCTCGATCCGGGTGCTCGACACGACTTGTGGCGTTACCTGCGCGGCCTGCGCGAAGAGGACGGGGTGACCGTGCTGGTGACGACCCATCTGATGGAAGAAGCCGAACGCTGCGACCGCTTGGGCATTTTGGACCACGGCCGGCTGGTTGCGCTCGACACGCCGCTCGCGCTGCGGTCGATGCTGGGGGACGATTACGTCACCGTGCAGTGTGACGAACCCGACGTGCTCGGCGCGCGAATTCGCGAGCGGTTCGGGGTGACGCCGCAAAAGATCGGCGGCAACCTGCGGATCGGCAAGAGCCGCGGGCACGAGTTTGTCCGGGACCTGGTCGAGGCGTTTCCGCAAGAGGTGAAGACCATCTCGCTGGGCAAGCCGACGCTCGAAGACGTGTTCATCGAGCGGACGGGCCATCGCTTTTGGGACGAGGAGCCGCAATGACGGCCACCGCCACAACTCTCGCCCAAGCGCGAAACCCGGCGGACCTGCCCGGCGCGCGGCCGGCTGCAGGCCCGTCGGTTGGCTTTTGGTTGCCGGCCTGGTCGCTTGCCAGCCGCGAGTTGGTGCGTTTCTTTCGCCAGCGCACGCGGGTCGTCGGAGCGCTGGGGCAGCCGTTTATCTTTTGGGTGCTGTTCGGGGCGGGCCTGGGCGGTACGTTTCGCGCTCCTGCCTGGGCGCCCGCTGGCATGAGCTATCAGGAATACTTCCTGCCGGGCGTCGCCGTGCTGATCGTCCTGTTCACGGCCATCTTTTCGACGATCTCGATCATTGAGGATCGCCGCGAGGGCTTCTTGCAGGCGGTGCTCGTGGCGCCTCTGCCCCGCGCGTCGCTGGTGTTGGGCAAAGTCGCCGGCGGAACGGCTCTGGCCGTGATTCAGGCCGGTTTGTTTCTGTGCCTGGGCCCGCTCCTGTGGTTGGTGGGGCTGTCGCCGCACATGAGCTTCTCACTTTCGCTCGTCGACGTGGGGGCGATCTTCGCGTTCCTCGTGCTGCAAGGATTCGCGCTGACTGCGCTGGGCTACGTGATGGCGTGGCCCCTCGATTCGACGCAAGGTTATCACGCGCTGATGAGCGTGTTGTTGATGCCGATGTGGCTGCTCTCCGGCGCGTTTTTCCCCGTGCCCGAATCGGGTTGGCTTGCTTGGGTGATGCGGATCAATCCGCTGACTTATGGCGTCGTCGGCTTGCAGCGAATTTTGTTCGCCCACGCCGGGCAGCCGCTTGGCGGGGAGGGCTCAGCACAGGCCGCCTTGCCCAGCGTTGCTGCGTGTCTGGCTGTCACAGGGCTGTTTTGCGTCGTGGCGTTTGTCGCGGCAGTTTGGCTCACCGGCCGCCGCTCGGTCCGCAATGCCCGGTAATAAGTTTTCGAGTTTTGCAGTTTTGAGTTTTGTGATGTCGCAACCAATCAACGAATCGATCGGTTCCAAACAATCTGGCAAGGTTCCCAAACCTCGCATGAGTACCGGCCGCAGGGCCTGGCGTCTCTTGGGGTTGGTGTTGTGGATCATGGCAGGGGTGATGGCCTTCTATGCCTGGCAGGCGTCGAAGCAACTGCGCGAGACGATGCAGGCGCGAGACGCGGCGCCCGTGCTGCCGATCACCACCGATCCAAACGCCGCTCCGCCGCCCGGCGTTGCCGTCGCAAAGACCGCGCCGACCCAAATGGCGTGGGACCCAGCGGGCATCAAGGATTTCTCGTTCACCGAGCGCGGCGGCCGCAAAGTGACGAAGGCCGATCTGTTGGGCCACCCGTGGCTCGTCTCATTCATCTTTACGCGGTGCGCCGGCCCGTGCCCCAAAGTGAGCGGCCGCATGGCCGATTTGCAGCGGCTGCTCAAGGGGACCGACGTGAAGCTCGTGACGCTCACCGTCGATCCCGACTTTGACAAGCCCGACGTGCTCAACCGCTATGCCGAATCGTTCAACGCCGACCCGAATCGGTGGTTGTACCTCACCGGCGACAAAGACCAGACCTATCGGCTGATCAACGAGAGCTTCAAGATGCCGGTGAAAGAGCAGACCGGCCGTGACCGGGAGCCGGGCTACGAAGTGCTGCACTCCCTCGACATTTTGCGGGTGAACGAGAAGGGGGTCGTCGTCGCGAAATATAACGCGACGATCGATGCCGAAATCGTGCGGCTCGAGCACGATTTGCGTTCCTACATCGAGCGAGCCAAGGCCGACGCCAAACTGCCGTCGTCTCCACCCGCCACGACAAAAGGGGCCGAGCATTGAACGTCCCCGGGTGGGTGCTCGTTCTTCCGCACGTCAACGGCAGCCTGAATGCGCTGTCGCTGGTGCTGCTCTTGGGCGGGTTTGCTCTGATTCGCAACGGCCGCGTGCAGGCGCACAAGCGGTCGATGTTGTCGGCCTTTGCCGCCTCGACGATTTTCCTGGCCTGTTACCTGATCTATCACTTTGCGCTGCACCATTACACGGGCAGCGGTTCGCGGGCCTTTCCCGGCACCGGTGTAGTTCGCGGCGTCTATTTGACGATTTTGATCTCGCACATCGTGCTGGCGTTTTTCGTGCCGATTTTGGCCCTGCGGATGATCTACCTGGCCGTGAAAGGCCGCTTCGCTTCGCACAAGCGCTGGGCGGTTGTGGCGTTTCCGGTTTGGGTTTACGTATCGGCCACAGGTGTTATCATTTACGCCATGCTGTATCACTTGCCCGCCGGCTGGGGCAGTTGAGACAGGGCAGTCGTTGAAGGCTGTTGCGGCAGACGGCGGTTGACGCGAGGAATCGACGTGCGAACCACGACGCGGATTGTGACGATCGTAGCGGGTCTCGTAATGTGCCTCTCGGCCGCGCAGACCGCGTCCGCGTGCCCGATGTGCAAACTGGCCGCCGAGTCGGACGCCCGGCTTCCGAAGGCCTACATGTATAGCATTCTCTTCATGATGGGGATGCCGATGACGATCTCGACGGGATTCGGTCTCGGCTTTTGGCGACTCTCCCGCAAAGCGGCCCGCATGCAACGTGAAGCGGCCGAGCACGCGATGGCAGGCGCCAGCGATCCCGTTGTCGAGGCCACGCAAGAGTCCGAGCCGCGTGCGACTTCCGCACAGCCGAGTTCTGGCCTTGCCGGACCGGGTTTCGTCTTCCCGTAAGCGGGCGCGTCTCTCGCTCTCGATTCCTCCCGTCTCAAACGCCTCAACGCGCGCCCTGCGTGTGATCGCTGGTCATTCTGTCGTCGCTTCGAAGCCGGTCGGATCGAGGTGATAATCGATCGCCAGCCACAGCGACCGCGCGTAGCGGAAGAAATAGAGCGGGAACAGCATGCAAAATCCCGCCAATGGCGCCGCCAAGGCCGTGTTGCTGTAACCGACTGCGAAGTGCAGCGCGAAGTAGACGATCATCACCGCGATGACAGTGACGCCGTAGTTGATGTACGTCGACCCCAGGAAGTATCCCGGCGCCCGTTCGTAGCGCAGTCGGCAATGGGGACACGTCTCGTGCATGCGAAACCAGCCGGCAAACAGCCGACGCTGGCCACAGCGCGGGCAGCGCAAGCGAATGGCTCGCCAAAAGATTTCCGCGAAAGTTGGGCGAGGAGCGGTCGACTCGCTCATACAGGTTTCTCCGGTCTGCGATGTTAATCAGCGCCGCGCGCCGCGCACACCGAGACTTGCGGATTTAACCCGGAACCGGGCGAAATGAGTCGTGCGATTTTCAGAAACGGGAATTCGCGAGTGGTAGACGCCCCCATCACCGCGTTGTCGGCAGAGTCGATAGTCTGCAACAGTGTGGGTGACGCGTCCGGAAACCTCAGGCCGTTCGAATCGGATCGCTCTCGACGGTGCTCGCCCATACCGTAAGCGACGGGAAGCGTTTCCGGATCTGGTCAGCCAGGGTGTGCATCGCCGGCTGCTCGGAGGCGAAGTGGCCCAGCAGGATCAGGCCCAGGCCGCGTTCGCGGGCTTCGAGGCAGGCGTGAAAGCGGGCTTCGCCTGTCAGCAGCACCTGGCAGTCTTGGGAGATCGCGTCGTCGAGGAATTCCGCGCCCGAGCCGCAGCCGATCGCGACTCGTTCGACGCGCAACTCGGGCGAGCCTACGTATTGCACGTCCGTCACCCCGAGTTGCCGTTTCACGTCGGCGATCAATTCTCTTAGTGTGCATGGTTGGGGCAGGTGGCCCACGCGTCCGATTTCTGCGGTCTCGACCACTCGCAACGCGGCCACCGCTTCGAGTCCGAGGCGATCGGCCAGTTGGCGATTGATGCCTTCCTCGGCGTTGTCGTACGCCGTGTGCGCGCTGTAGACGGCGACGCCGTGTCGAGCGAGCGCGAGCAGCATCGCGCCCGTCGGCGTTTCGTTTGTGAGTCGCTGCACGGCGCGAAACAGAATCGGATGATGTACGACGACCATCTCGGCGCGCTTGGCGATCGCTTCGTCCGCCACGTCGGGGCTGAGCGTGAGGCAGGTCATGACCCGCGCGACGGAGCCCTGCGCGTCACCCCACAAATGGCCGACATTGTCCCACGACTCCGCTACCGCGAGCGGCGCGAGCTGTCGCAAGAAGTCGAGCACCGTGCCGAGGGATAGGGGTGCATCGTCGGGATTGGCAGAAGTCATGTCTTCGGCGGTTCGGTGGGGAGCCGTCTGGGTTCGGGGATCTTCGCGCGGCGCCGCGACGGAGTTCGCTCTGCGGTCGCGCCGCGTCCCTTGACGTCCCAATTCTCGCCGACCTTCCACCGCAAGTTCAAGATTCGCTGCCCGCCGATCTGTTGAGCCCGCAGTTGCAACTCTTGACCTTTGAGCGAATCGGCATCCGGCAGGGTATACACCTGCGTGTCGCGGCCGTTGCCGAGTTTCGTCACGATCCGCTGCATGCGCTTGCGGTTGGGGATATAGAGATTGCACTCGAAGTTGAGCCGCTCCTCGGGCTTGGTGTTGTTGACGATGAGCTGCTTGATCTGCAGGTCGCCATTGTCGAGGCGCGAATCGACGACGGAGAAGACCACGTCGCCCAAGCCGACTTCGTAATCGCGGTAAACGCGAAACGTGTAAGGCGACAGGGCGAAGTCCAGCACGATCCGCTGACTGCCGAGACTGGTATTCGAAGGCAACTCGAGCGTGATCGGAATTTCGTACTTCTCGCCGGCCGCCAATGAGAACCTCGCTTCGGGCGGTTCCACCTTCCAGTCCTTGGGAACCGTGATGTGCACCGTCCCCGTCACGCCCTGATGAAACGTGTTGACGCCGCGGATGACTTCGCGCTGCTTGCCCGTTTTGCTCGGGAGGCGTCCTTTCTCGAAGGAGATGGCGGCCATCCAGCGGGCGATTTGTTCGGGGAAATGGCGAATGACGAGCGGGCTGGGCCCGATTCGGATTTTCTGCCGCTGCCCGGCCGAGTTGGTCGTCAAGTGAATCCGACGCCCCAGTACGTCGGTGACGATTGATTCCTCGCTGAGGTAGAGGTCTTCCTCGACCGGTTCGTGATTCCAAACGACGATCGCCACGTCGCCCTTGCGCGAGAAGG
This sequence comes from Planctomycetaceae bacterium, assembly GCA_035687365.1. Taxonomy (GTDB): domain Bacteria; phylum Planctomycetota; class Planctomycetia; order Planctomycetales; family Planctomycetaceae; genus DASPSM01. Next base: position 11,296 of record DASRXU010000063.1, read on the forward strand.
CAAAGTTGCGGCTACCCTCGGGCAGGTTGAACGAGCCAATGAACTCGGCGCCTTGCAGGGCCATCGCCGTCGTTCGCCAGGGGAGGAACAGTGGAGAAGGGGACCCACCCGGCGATAA
>DASRXU010000064.1:0-11768 GCA_035687365.1 Planctomycetaceae bacterium
AACTCGTCGAGTTACAGATCGTCCCTCCCACCGTCGCAACTCGCGACGAACTGGCAACCGCCCAGGCGGCCGCGGTCTACAAACAGCTTGGAGTCCTCTCGAATCGCACCATCGCCGCGAAAGCCGGCGAGGACTACGAGACCGAACGGAAGCACATCCGCGAAGACGGGGACGTGGATGTGCGGCAAAAAAATCAAAGCGTGGGTTCACCGCCAAGGCACGAAGACACAAAGGACTCAGAAGTGCGACTGCAGACTCCTTCTCCCAACTCCTCTCCCCTCTCCCCTCGCGGGAGAGGGGCTGGGGGTGAGGGGGCCACCGCGCCGTAGTCCCACGTCCCCGAGTCCACTTTGTGACTTCGTGTCTTTGTGGTGAAAACTCCGCTCCCCTCGAATGAAAACGGATACGCATGCTAAACAACGTCATCTCAGACCCCCTGCTCGGACGGTTCACGGTCCGAGGCTGGTATTCCATCGGCACCGTGAGCGGTGCCGTCGCGGGAAGCGTCGTAGCGAATGGCCAACTCTTTTCGATGCTGTGGGGCGACAGCACGTATTCCGCGCTGATCACACGCGTCACCGTGGCCGCGAAGTGCGAGGCATTCAGCTCCGGGATTGGGGCCGACTTCCAGGCGATCATCGGACGTAACGCGACTATCGCTGCCTCCGGCGGAACAGCCATCGTCCCCGGCAACTCGACCGACTGTCAGGCTCTTTCGAGTCAGGACTATCCGGCGTCGCTTTTCAATTCCGAGGGCGACCTGCGGATTGCGTCGACCGGCGCGCTGACGGCCGGAACGCTGACTCTCGACACGACAGGCATCGGTTACGCGGCCGTCGCGGGAAACGCCGTCGGCGTCGGTGGCACCTATGACCTCTACCGCTGGGGCGTGCATCCCGCTCGGCCGCTCGTGCTTGCGAACAACGAAGCCCTCATCGTTCGCACTCCCGGCGGGTGGGGCTCGTCGAACACCTGGCGGGTCGGCATCACAGTCGAATGGGCCGAGGTGAAAGCCGGCGGTTGAGCACGAACGTGCGACGTCCGAAAGAGCCGCGCACGCAGTAAGCGGTTCTTCCCCTAAGACGCGCCCAAAGAAAAACCACTCGAATCGAAACGCCAAGACACCGCTTACTGCGTGCGCGGCTCCTTAATTCAAGCACCGAAGACGTAATCAGATGCTGCACGACACGACAAAATCAGTCCTGCTCGAAGAGCGCGTCACCATCGGCAAAGCTCCCGCCGGCGGACGAGTCGATCGCAAATCAAAACTCATCCGCGGCGTGAAAATTCTCGGTTTTCACTCGCGGAACCCGGGCTCGGTCCTGGGAAAAGACTTCGCCGACATGGCCGGCTACGACTACGACCCGACTGCGATCAAGCAGGCTCTGCCGCTCTACGAAGGGGCGCCGGTCAACCTCGACCACCTCGAATCAAAGCGCGATGGCAACGGCATGCGAGTGCCAGACGGCTCGCGGCACGTGAAACAGCGGTTTGGCAAATTGCAGAACGTGCGGGTCGAATCAGACGGAGCCTATGCCGACATTCGTTATCTCGACAATCACCCGCTGACGCCGATGGTGCTCGAAGCGGCCGAAGAAATGCCCGACGTCTTCACCATGTCGCACCACGCGCACGGCGAAGTCGACAAGGGGACCGACAGTCGGGGCAAGGTCTCGAAAATCAATCAGGTCCATTCGGTCGACCTGATCGCCGAACGACCGGGAACCACCACTTCATTATTCGAGAGCAGCCCGATGGATGACGACAGCGCGACGGTGAACAGTGCCCCCGCGAGCAAAACCGCCGAGACCACAAGAAACGCTGGCGACCCACGCGAGGCGTTTTGTCAGGACCTGCAGACCGCCTGCAACGAGGACGAACTCGACTTAGCCGGCACGGTGTTCCGCGTGCTGCAGGCGATCGTGAAGGTCGCCCACTGCTCGACGGCGGACAATTCGAATACTGGTGATGTGGCCGTCGCGGAAGACGACGCCGAAACGGAAGAGTCTGCCGATAATGGCGACGACGCGTCGATGCAAGAATCGCTCCGACGAACGCCGCGGATTGCCGGATTACAGAAGCGAATCCGGCTACTCGAATCGCGGGAACGCGCCTGCATCCTGCTCTCGGAGCGCGGGTTGACGCTGACGCCCGAAATGATCACGGCCGTCGCGGCCCAACGAGACCATCAATCCCAGCAGGCGCTGATCGAATCGCTCGCCTCGGCACGACCCGAGATCGGATCGACGCGATCGGGAGCGAAGCCTCCTGTCAGTCGGCCACGCAGCGCATCCCCCTTCTCCGCCTTGTCCGCCAAGTCGGGCCGCTTCGGTCCGAGCGACGCGACGCAAGATCTTCTCCTCTCCCTCGGACGAGCCCGGTTGCAGTAGCTCAATAGCAGACCTTATACGGACGCCCGATCGAGCGGGCGGCTGGGGTCGAATCGCCTCGATTCGCCCCCAGAGAATTCCCGACGCAAATCACTGGGGGCTCGCTTCGCTCAACCCCAGCCACCCGGCACTTAGTCTCAACATTCCCGCACTTCCCGCTTTCACAAAGGCATAAGTCAGTGGCAAAAACTCCGAACGTTCCGCTGCACGCTCCGTTCCTCGTCAACAGCTACGGCTTCTTTGACGACTTCACCGAATTCTGGTCGACTGCGACGACCGGCCGGTGGACGTCGACCAGCACCGGCGCCTCCAACGCCATCCAGACGTCGGGCAACGTTGCCGGCGGCGTGCTGGGACTTGTGCCGTCAGGCGTCTCGCCGGCCGCCAACGATGCCGCGTACATCAACGGCACCAACGGCGTGTTTCAACTCGTGGCCGACTGCCCGATCTTCTACGAGGCGATGATTCAATACGCCGAGGCGAACACCAACAACGCCAACGTCTGCGCGGGACTCTTCTCCGGAACGGTGACGAACGCTCTGCAATCGTCGAGCGGTGGGCCGGGCAGCAACTTCTACGGGGCGATGATCTACAAGCAAGGACACGCCAGCGGCTCGCCGGTCTGGTCGACGGTGTCGAGCCTGGGAACATCGCAAACGCTCAACACGTCGAAGAACGCGGCCGGCGGGTCGAGCTTCGTGAAGCTGGGGATTCTGATCGAGCCGGTAATCGGCGGCACGGCTCAATCGGCCGCGCAGACGCTCACGGTCAGCTACTTCCTCAACGATCAGCCGCTGTTGCAAAACGTGTCAGCCGGCTCGGGCTTCTACCCGATCAAGGACACGGTCAGCTTCACGTCGCCTGTGACGACCTATCTGTATCCGATCGTCGGCGTGAAGAACGGTGCGACGGTCAGCGGTGGGATGGAAAACGTCTACATCGATTACGTGCAGGTCTGGCAAAAACGCGCACCGAACCTCAGCAACCCGGACTAGCCATTTCTTCCCCCCTCTCCCAGTCCGCTGGGAGAGGGCCGGGGTGAGGGCCCGGTCTTCAAAACAGCGCTTCACACACGGTCCAACTGGGTGGCTGGGGTCGAGCGAAGCGAGCCCCCAGAACATTCGCTCGAGAACTGGGGGCGAATCGAAGCGATTCGACCCCAGCCACCCGGAATCTCGTCTCATCTCTCAGCATTCCCAGCTTTCTCAAAGGCAAAGACAGTGGCATACAACGAACGTTTCCACCGCGACTTGCGGAAAGAACTCGAAGACCGTCGCACCCGGGGCAAAGAAGACGACTTCTGGACCGGACTGAAAGGGGCCATCGAGTCCAAACAGATCTCGCCGCACGAATTCTCCATCCGCGGCCTGTTCGAGAATTTCGTCGAGACTCGAGCCAATGGCCAACGCGTCGGACCCGAGCTGGTGAATAGCTTCAATCCGTCGCGCGGCGGCGGTCGCACGCTGTTGGAAGAGGCCGGCAACGCCATCAGCACGGCCAACTTTTCCAACATCACCGGGCAGATCATGTATTCGACGCTGCTCGATCGATACAAGGACCGCACCTTCATCGGCGACAAGCTGGTGACGACCGTCCCGACCGAGTTCAACGGCGAAAAGATTCCCGGCATCAACCGCATCGGCGACGAGGCCGAGTCGATCGGGGAAGGCAAAGCCTACCCGACCGCGTCCTTCAGCGAGTCGTGGATCCAGACGCCGCAAACGACCAAGCGGGGCATGATTGTGCAGGTCACGCTCGAAACGGTCTTCTTCGACCGCACGGGCCTCGTGCTCGAGAACGCCGGCGAAGTCGGGTACTGGATGGGCGTCAACAAAGAGAAGCGTATTCTCGACCACGTCCTGGGCGTGACCAATTCGTACAACTTCTTGGGCACGGCCTACAACACGTATCAATCGTCGACGCCCTGGGTGAACGTGCAGCCGACGAATCAGCTCATCGACTTCGTGAGCATCAACTCGGCCCTGCTGCTGTTCGACAAAATGACCGACCCGTTCACTGGCGAACCGATCGCAGTGATGGCCGACACGATGGTTGTCCCCTCGGCTCTGCATCCGACGGCGATGGCCCTGCAGAGAGCGACCGAGGTCTGGGCGGCCCCGGGCGTCACGACCGACACGCCGACGACGGCGGGCGGCACCTGGTCCACGCATGCCCCGAATCCGGCCGGCTTCCCCTCGGCCTTCGGCGGCAAAGTCCCGGTGAGCCAGTTCGAGGTGCTTTCGAGTCCGCTGGTTTTCGCCCGCGACTCGAGTGCCACGAGCTGGTTCATCGGCGACTTCAAGCGAGCCTTCATGTACATGGAGAACTGGCCCATCCAAGTCATCCAGGCACCGCCGGGCAACGAGGCCGAGTTCACCGAAGACGTGGTGGCCCGCTTCAAAGTCACCGAACGCGGCACCATCGCGGTTCGCGACCCGCGCTACGTCGCCAAGTGCACCGCCTAGGCAACGCGGACGGTTGTGGCGCGGAAGTCTGTGTGCCACTGCTGAGCGGCCGCCGATCAGCAGTGTCTTTGGACGCAGAACCGGGCCGAATACTGTTGCGACGGCCGCGCGCAAACCAAACACAGCACTGCTGAGCCGAAACGTCTCAGCAGTGGCACACAAACCAAAACCAACAAACTAATACCAAACAGGACATACCCAATGACTCTGCAACAGTGGGCCAAAGCCCACAATCTCGAGACGGCGAAAGTCGTCTCCGCAGTCAAGAAACTGATCGCCGAGGGCAAGCTCGACGAAGAAACCGCCCAGGCGCCGAGTGCGGAGATGGATGACCGGGCCGACCGGGCACTGCAGGCGCACTTCCGAATCGGCCAGGAGCCGACTCCGTCCCCTGCCCCCGCGAATGCCGAAAACAGCGCCCCCGCGACAGTCGGCGCGAACGGCACCGAAAAACCCTACGTCTTCACCGGCGAGGATCCCTCGCGACCGGGCCAAACGCTCGTCGAGCGGCTCGTCCCTGTGAAACTCTTCGCCGTTGCCCGCAGCACCGATTCGCTGGCGATGTTCTTCTACGGCATGGACGAGGCCGACGCCATCGGGCAGTACGTCGCAATCAAGAATCTCGGCCCCCAATCGCATCGCCATCGCTTCAAGTGCGAATGGTGCGACGCGCCGCAAATTCACCTCGCGACGCGGATGAGGAACGACAACGGCCAACAGATCGGCCCCAACGGCTACTACCACATCGTCGACACGTGCGAGACCAAGAAAGAAACGCGCACCACGACCGACGCTCAAGGTCGTGAACAGACGCAGCAGTTCTGGATGGGCGCGCAGCTCCTGCCCTGGACCAAGGCGAGCTACGAAACCGAGAGCCGGCGGTTCCTGCCGAATGCGTGCCTCAACTGGAATCGCGAGGCGTATCAGTTCGAACTCACCGCGGGCGCCGCGTAAATCGCGGCACGGCTCTTGGTGCGAATTGAAGCACCCGCTGGCTTACGCCAGCGGCTCGCCTCGGTCTCGAGCCCGGCGAGCGTCGGGCGTCAGCCCGATGGTGCTTACGTTGGCTCGTGACTGCATCCGAAATTCTCGAAAGCGTGACCAATGACCGGTCTTCCGAGTCCTCAGGATCTGACGAATCTGCTCGCTAGACGCAGCGCGATCTACGCCCAGCTGGCCGCGATGACCACGACCTCGCCCGGTGGCGGACCGAACACCACTGGCGAAGGCGTGAGCGTCGACCAAGTCGGCTACCGCAAATCGCTGTTGGACGAACTCGCCGCACTCAACGAACAGATCTCGATCGTCGGCGGGCCGTATCAGTTTCAAACACGAGGAAGGATTTGACGATCCAAGACATCCTCAACGCGGAATACACCTCGTGGGTCGATACCGAAGCGGTGACCGTGACAATCTTTGCCAATTCGGGCGGCCCGGGCAGCGGCACGAACGTCAGCATCGCCACCGCGTCGCAACTCAACGAGCACCAGGCTCGGCGCGTGTTCGGCGACTTCAGTCATGACGCGAACACCAAAGTTTGGACGATCCCCGACGCGCTGCTCAATCCGAGCGCGAACGGAAACGTGCTCAAAAACGGCGACGTCATCCAGGACACGAACAGCGTGAAGTGGCGCATCGACAAAGTGAGCCGCGTGAAGCTCGACACGCAGTGGGTCTGCTTGAGCGTGAAACAGTTGTAGCGCTTCCCTCGGGTGGCACTGGCGGCTTGCCCGCCAGTGTGCATTCGGATCACGCGCGAAACACCACTGGCGGACGAGCCGCCAGTGTCACCCAAAACCAACACGAAATTGTCTAACGAACAAGCCAATCCCGTGAATACCCCCTCTCCCTCAACGATCTGGTTCCCGACGCCGGCAGGTCCGCCGCTGAGCGCGGGGCCGGTGAGCGTCGAGAACGGGCACCTGGCCGTCAACGGGCAGAGAGTCACCTTTTTCGCGGTGAATATCGACTTTTCGGCCATCCTCTCGTTGCTCAACGCGACAAAGGTCAGCGGTGCAACGGGTGCCAGCGCAGTCGTCTACAAACTCGACTCAAAGCAAGAAGCCGTTTGGAGCCGGCAGCTCGACAACCTGGTGACGCCCGGCATTCGCGCCGTGCGGATTCACGGACTCGACAATCAGGGTGAGCCGAATCTCTTCGCCAACCCCGGCCCGCCGACGACCACACGTCAGTTCGATCCGGCCGCCCTCTCGGCCCTCGATTGGTTTCTCGCCGCGCTCGAGCAGCGAAATCTGCGCTACGTGCTCGATCTGCATTACACGCGGCAACTCGTGCCGGCCGATGCGCCGCCGTGGGCCTGCCCGCTGTTCGCCGAATGTTCGACGCAGGCTTATCTCAACGCGCCCGTCGGACTGATGAATCCCTGGATGTTCTTCGACGACGGATTGATGCAGCTGACGCGCGAGTACTGCGACAACTTGCTCGGCCACGTCAACCCATTCACCGGCACAACGATCGGCGCGGGCCCCGGACTGATGGCCGTCGTGCTCGAGAACGAGCAATCGCTCTCGAAGGTCGCCCCTTGGTCGTTCAATGCCCATCCGCAACTCAATGCGGCATTCAATGCCGACTTCGCGCACTGGTGTGCGGCGCAGAACATCACCGTGCCCAAGGCGGGCAGCATTCAGCACTCGCAATACGCCGCGTGGAAGGAGACGCAGGTGTTCGCCGCCTACGCCTCCCACGTGCGAACCCTGACGCCCGCGCTGGTGATCGCTGGCAACTACTTCGGCAACGGCCCCTACTCGATGCTCGTTTCGCTCGCGGCGGTGGGCGACGCCATCGACTCACATTTCTACAGCTACTACTCAGCGAGCGACCCGGGCAACGGATTTCTGTGTGGGCAGACGGCGTCAACTTCCCCGGCCCCGGCCAGCCCTAACGCGACACGCAGCCGCTTCGCCGCGGTGCTGGCCGGCTGCAGTTTGACAGGACCAGACGGCCACGCCCTCCCGCAGTTCGTGACCGAATGGGGACCTGTCTGCCAATACCGACCCAACACCCAAGACCCGCCGACCGAGCGGTCGCAGGTGTTGGCCGCCGCGGTGAGTGCGGCCATCGCGCAGGACGTCGATTTCCTCGCGCTCTACTCGTGGGCTCACTCCCCCGTCTTTTCGGAGGGTTCGCCCTTCTGGCGGCCGGACGTTTACGACTTCCGCGTCGACCCCGTGATCACGGCCGGCCTGCCCGCCCAGGTCGCGCGATTTCACGACATCTCCCTCCGACCCGGATCGACAAATTCATCGCAGCCAAACGCCAGCGTCGCGCTCGCGCCCACCAACGGCGTCTATGGCACGATGACCAAGAGCCCCAGCGGCCAAACGGTCTACGCCCAATTCGGCCCGTACACCGACCCGGCCCTCTACGCCGTTTCCGCCAACACAAAGGTAACGATGTCGGCTACGTCGACCGCAACGATCGGCACCAACCAGAACGCGCAGGTGCCCGCGTGATCCTACTTCGCAAGCGCGAACTGAACATTCTCGGCGACAACCGGGGCGAACTTTTCGACGCCGGCAGCGTTCAAATGGATGCAGTCCCACATGCATGCCGCGTCGTAGACGTTCACGATCGGACGCGCGACGGTCGTGCGCGGGTAAGTCGCTTCCAGTTCGTGCGACCAGGCTTCCAGCGGCCCGAAATCTCGCGCCTTGGCAACTTCCGACGCAACGGGCGCGAACTGAATCAAGAGTGCCACGTCCGCGGCGCCGCAGATTTCCGCGAGCCGGCGAATGCCTTGGTCCCAATCAGGACGCACGAGTTTCCCTGTGGGCACGTCGACTCCCCGCGGCGGGCCGTGCGATCCGGGAAGAGGGAAGAATCCGCGCGACTCTTGCATCTTCTGTTGCAGTGTATGGTACGTCTCGGCCTTGTATCCCGAGAGCGGAAGATCGCGCACGTCCTGCCCATGCAGGTTCGAATGAGTCGCCAAGCCTTGTGGGAACGCGGACCACGCGCCTCGTTTGGAAAAGTAAACGACGCGATCGACGAACGGGACGACCTCGGCAACCTCCGGGCCATAGTTGGCGGTAAATCGCTCCGACAACGTGCCGCCCACCAGCGCGGGGTCAGCCTCGAAACAGATCGGCGTGACGCACAGCACGACGCCCGCGGGCTTCGGATGGTGGATCAGATAGGCCTTGGCCGTGATCAAAAACCCGAACGCTCCGATGCCGCGCAAGCTGGCCAGGCTGAAAGCATTCAACCCGGTCAGTCGCTCGAATCGAGCCGGGTCGAAGCCAGTGCGGCAAGCGCTGTCGCCGACAAAAATGACGTCGTGCTTGTCCTCTGTCCGCAGCGCATATTCAACCGGGCACACGGCACTGGCTTCATCGATCGTCGGCGGCGCCCACCAAACGAAGAAGTGCAACTCGCCGTGCCGGGCTCGTCCGAAGCAATACGAAACCGACGCGAGAATCGCGATGGCGAGCGTGGTGCAAACCAACACCACAATCGCCAGGGGGACTCTCAGCCCACTCTCGTTATGCTCCGCGGCCCGCGTCGCCATACCCCATTATTTTGCGCGCGACTCTCTCCGGATGCAAAAGCGAAACGTGCGAAAACCAGTGCAAGGGACCCGAAGACAAGCCCCCGCGTAGACAACCCGCTTAGACAGCACGTGGCCCCTTCCGCCCGCCACGAAAGCGCGGGTGACGGCATGAACTTACTTCACGAGCGCGGCCTGCACCTCTTTCGCGACAAGCGGCATGAATTTGTCGACGCCGGCGTGATTCACGTGCAGCGCGTCCCACATGACGCTGCGGTCCCACGCGAGAACGAGTGGGCGCGAGAACTTCAGACCGTTGCGCTTGGACTCCATTCGATCAGCCCAATCTTCAAGCTGCGTGAAGTCCCTGGACCCGGAAACGCCGTCCCAAACAGGTCCGAATCGAATCACGAGCGTTACGCCAGATTCTCGGCAAGCCAAGGCGAGTCGTTCGACGCCGTCAGTCCACGCTTCATGCACAAGTCGCTTTTTGGGAACTTCGACGGTCCACCGGCTGCCGTGTTCTCCAGGGAGATCAAAGAACCCCCGCGTTTTGACAGTCTTAGCTTCGAGAGTGTGATAGGTCTCGCTCTTCATTCCGAGCAACGGCAAATCGCGCATCTCTCGCCAAGTGACCGACTTGGCCGCCAGCAATCCCGCGGCCCCGCGCTTCACGAAATAGCCGGTCGAATCGAGCCACGAGACGGCACCAGGGACGCCGGGGCCATATGTCGCGATAAACCGGAACGGAAGCTGTCCGCCGGCAGATCCAGGATCGTTGTCGAGCCGGAACGGGCTGAGGCAAAGAACGACCGCGCGAGGCTTGGGGTGATGCTTCAAGTAGGCCTGCGCGGTCAACGCAATTGCAGCGGGCCCCACGCCTCCGACGCTTCCCAAATTATACGACGTGAATCCACTCAGCCGACGCGGGTCAATCCCATCATGGCAGGTGCTGTCGCCCAGGAAGATAACGTCATTCGCCTCAGTCGAGTGCAGCGCATATTCCATCGGGTAAGCGATGATCGCTTCATCGATCGTTGGCGCGCGACTGCCGTCGAGAAATCTGAGCAGCGGCTCGGTTCGAGAACCAGCCCAGTAAGAAACTCCCGCAAACGCTGCGATCGTCGAAGTGGTCACGATCAGCATCAGGAGGACGGGGGCTATTCGGCTGAGCCTCATGCCTCTCATAACGGCAATTGTGACATTAAGGTTCACGAGACGCTATGACGACGTTTTCCGGCCAGGTTTCCCAGTCGAGCGACGACAGCGATCAGGTGTTCGGAGTTCCGACGACCAACTCGCTGACCAGCGCCTCGATCAACCTCAAGAACACGACGGCGTCCAAGAAGTGGGCCGGCTTTCGCTTTCAGAACGTCACGGTCCCGGCAGGCGCGACGATCACGGCGGCCAGTCTTTCGCTGTGGTGTCCGACGGGCGGAAATACGGCGATGTTCGCTACGATCTTCGGAAATAAGGTAGCGAACCCCGGCACACTGCAGGCGACCAGCAACTATTTGGCGAGCCTCGCGCAAACAACGGCCAGCACCTTCTGGAGCGCGACCCTAAGTACCAATCAATTCAATGCGTCCCCCGATATCTCCGCGATCATCACCGAACTGATTGGGCAGGCCGGCTGGGCCAGCGCCAACTCGATGGTTTTCCCGGTTCTGGCCGGAAGCAGCAGCCAGGCCGCGACGATCGAGATGTGGGACGGGACCCCATCTCAGGCCGCCGAGCTGAGCATCACGTACACGGGGGGCGGGGGCGGCGCCTCGATAGTTGTTCTCGCACTCTGGTTAGATCCGATGCGCGGAGGCTTTGTTAACTAATGGGCGCTCCCTACCTCTTTGGCGGCACGTCGAACCTCGTCCGCTTCAAGCTGCGCAGCTCAAGCACGGGCTTGGGTTTGACGGGTCTCACTGGCTCGTCGAGCGGCCTCATCATCTCGACCATTTGCGACAACGAAGCGACGGCTACGAACTACACGGCAGCGGCCACGCACATCCAGACGATTTCTACGCTGGGCACGTTCGTTGCGCCGAGCGCTAGTGAATGCCGATTCGGCGAAGTGGACTCGACCAACCACCCCGGCCTATATGAGTTTCAGTTCGCGGATGCGCGGTTCGCTGTCACGAGCGCAAAGCGATTGGTTATCAGCGTCTCCGGCGCGACCAGCTTACTCGACTCGACCTATGAGATTGACTTGCTCGGCCCGAATCTGTTTGACGCCGTTCATCTGGGCCTGTCCGCCATCCCGAACGCCACGGCAGGCGCGGCCAACGGCTTGCTCGTCGCTGGTTCCAACGCCCCTACGACGTTTGCTGGCACAAGCTCGACGGCGGGATTGACGATCACGGGTGGTGCGACGTCTACGGGGGCCCTCGTGCTCACCGGCGGTTCGACTTC
>DASRXU010000065.1:0-12247 GCA_035687365.1 Planctomycetaceae bacterium
AGACAGTGCCGCCGTCGACCAATGGAACTCCCCACCGGCGACAGGCCACCGAGAACGTTGCTTGCGGCTCGGCCAAGCGGATATGCCCGTGGCAAAACAGCTCCAATCCGCCCGCGTACGTGTAGCCTTGCGAAACGGTGATGACTGGCTTGGTCTGCACGAGCCGCGTGCCCCCCATCGGGCCCGTCCCCTTGCGGACGAACTGGGCAATCTCCTCCCGCGACGCGCCGAGATCGGCGAGCGCATCCAAACCGGACAGATCGGCTCCCGAACAAAACGCCTGATCGCCCGCGCCGCGCAGGATGGCGACGGTCAGCGAATCGTCGTCCCGAAAGCGCTGCCAGGCCTCCAAGAGCAACTTGGCCGCGGCGCCGTTCACCGCGTTGTGCACGTCCGGCCGGTTGATCACGATCTCGAGGATCTTGCCGCCGTCGACGTCATGTCGGGTGACGAGGACCGACGGCACGGCTGCGGACTCAGCAATAACAGCGCTCATCCCTGTCCTTCGTTGAGTGGGTCAGCGATCTCACGCCAAGACTCGAGGAACCGTAGTCGTGGCAAAGTCGAACGCGACACTTTGTTAGCCCTTGTCTTGGCCAAAATGAGATTCCGCGATGAAGCGCGGATAATCAATTCCCCACGTTGAAAGAACTGGCAGATTATCGTCGTCGGGCGTTTGGGAGCGAATTGGGACAAGGCCTCGGGAAACCCTGCTATTCCTCCAAAACTCAGCACCGCGAAAAAGCCATGGCTCAATTCTGTCGGCCGCAAGATCACGAATGCCGAGAATCTTTCCGCCAGTTCGGGTGATTGCCCTGATGTGCGCCTCCCCCTGTTCCAGGCACCGCGCGCCAGCGATCGCTTCAGCCGTAGGAAGGGCTGGCCCATGCCAATCAAGCACACCCGCAAGGAACATCATCCGCGACACCCGGTTCTCGTAGCGTGGCACTTCGATAACTCGTGCGCACCCAAATGTTCCGCCCGACAATGGGAGCGCCCAGAACTGGCCCGCGATGAGCCAGTTCGCTGACTTCGGGACAAACGGGTAGCTAGGACGCTTCGCCTTCATGGCCTTATCGAACAGCTCTAAAATTTGCCGTTATCGGTCCGAATCTCTTAGAACTTCGGCCGCACGCCCGAGTGATTGAACGCCGTCGATTCTGCCGCGGTCAGTGGCTGGGAGACTGGATGCGCCTCGAAGTACTTGATGGCGCGGACGAGATCGTCGACGAGCATTCCGGCCATGTCGCGGCTGAAGCCGTGCCGTACGAGAATTCGTTGCACGACCAGATCCTCGCAATTCGCCGGCATCGCGTACGCAGGAACTTGCCAGCCACGGGTCCGTAAACGGTCGGCCAGATCGTACAACGAATACGAAACCGTCGCCCCCGTCTTGAGCGTCCACGTGACGCCGGGGATTCCGCCTTGGCCGGAATAAATCAGTTCGAATGGGCCGACCTTCGCAATTTCCTTACCCAGCCAGGCAGCCGTGTCGTAGCAGGCCTGTTGGATCTTGCGATATCCCTCGCGGCCCAGCCGCAAGAAGTTGTAGTACTGGCAGACGATCTGGCCGCCCGGGCGCGAAAAGTTGAGGGCAAACGTCGGCATGTGACCGCCCAGATAGTTCACGTCGAACACGAGATCCTTCGGGAGGTCGGCGTCCTCGCGCCAAATGATCCAGCCGCAGCCGAGCGGGGCCAGGCCGTACTTGTGTCCGGACGAATTGATCGATTTGACGCGCGGCAGTCGAAAGTCCCAGACGTGTTTGGGGTCGACGAACGGAGCCAGAAATCCGCCGCTAGCCGCATCGACATGCACGGGGATATCGAGCCCGTTCTTCTTGTGGAGCGCGTCGAGCGCCGCGCAGATTTGCTGGACGGGCTCGTATTGCAGCGTAAACGTCAGGCCGAGCGTCGGCACCACGCCGATGGTGTTCTCGTCGCAGCGCTTCACGACTTCCTCGGGGGAAAGTTCGAGACGATCACGCTCGACGGGCACTTCTCGCAGGTCGACGTCAAAGTAACGCGCGAACTTGTGCCAGCAGATCTGCACGGGCCCAGAAATCAGATTCGGTTTTTCCGCTGACTTGCCCGCCTGCTTGCGCCTTTCGCGCCAATTCCATTTGAGTGCCAAGCCCCCGAGCATGGCCGCTTCGCTGGAACCGGTCGTCGAGCAGCCAATCGTGTTGCTGCTGTCGGGCGCGTTCCACAAATCGGCCAGCATGTGCACGCAACGGGCTTCGATCTCGGCCGTTTGCGGATACTCCTCCTTGTCGATCATGTTCTTGTCGATGCAGTCATCCATCAACTTCCGGATTTCCGGTTCGACCCACGTTTGGCAGAAAGTGGCGAGGTTCTGTCGCGAATTCCCATCGAGGAGTAGCTCGTCGCGAAGTGCAGCGTAAACCTGATCCCCCGCCGCCTCTTGCTTAGGAAACCGATCCCGAGGCAAGGCGGCGCCGAGCACAGCCGCGGTGTAGATATCATCCGAGGCGACGTGCCTGCGTTGGCCGGGCTTTCGCACGTGATGCAGGGGCATTCAGGTTCCTTCCAAAGGAATTGATTGAACAACCAAGGCACTAAGGGCACCAAGAAGCCAACTTCGAGCGAGCGTGATTTGCATTCCTTGGTGCTCTTGGTGACTTGGTGGTTTGGCCTTCCTCTTCAACCAGGTCAGACCTTCAGACCGCGAGGGACCATCGGCATCGAGGTGAGTCGCTTGCCCGTAGCCTGGAAGATCGCGTTGCCGACTGCTGGACCGATTGCGACGATTGGCGTCTCGCCGGCTCCGGCAGAGGGCAAGTCCTTACGGTCCAGAAGCACTGTTTCGAGCACGGGTAAGTCATTAAAGCGTGGCACGCGGTATTGCGCGAGTTTCGGGTTGCGGATTTTGTCGTCGTCGAAGCGGATCGCCTCGAAGAGCGCACCGCCCAAGCCCATCATGACCGCTCCCTCGCACTGGTTGGTCAAATGCTCAGGATTGATGATCGCCCCGCATTCAAACGCGGTGACGGCTCGCACGACACGAACCTTGCCCGTCCGCGAGTCGATCGAGACCTCGGCACACGTCGACACGTAGCTTCCTTTCTCTGAGCCGCACGCCAACCCGAACCCGCGCTCGGGCGTCGGTTTGTTGTGCGGTCCCCAGCCAAACTTTTTGGCGGCCGCTTCGAGCACGGCGCGCAACCGGGGATCCTTCAGGTTCTTGAGCCTCATTGCGAGCGGGTCGACGCCGGCCGCGTGAGCCAGGTCGTCCATATGGGACTCGCGCGCGAAGTGATTGGCCGTCGCCGCAAGCCCGCGATACGAACCGGGCCGCAGCGGTCCGTTAACCGGATGGAAGGCGATTCGCTGGTGCGGAATCTCATACAACGGTCGGATAGCCGAGCCGCCTGAGTTGTAGTTGTGGAACTCCCAAGCGGTGAGCGTCCCGTCTTTGCGAACTCCCGCGGCCACTTCGATAACCCCGGCCGGGCGGAAGTAGCCCCAGGTGAATTCTTCCTCGCGTGTCCAGTTGAGCTTCACCGGTTTGCCGGCCGCCTTGGCGAGTCGGGCCGCCTCAACGGCGGTTTCGCCCGTGTGCTTGCCGCCGTAACCCGAACCCATGTCCGGCACGATGACGCGGACCTTTTCTTCTGCGATGCCAAACGCCCGAGCAAGCTCGCTCCGCACGCGGAACGGCATCTGCGTGCCAGTCCAGACCGTCAGCTTCCCGTCCGACCACTCGGCCACCGCGGCCCGCGGCTCGAGCGGCACGTGGGCGATGTATGCAATCGTATACGTCACATGCAGCTTGCGATCGGCGGCTTTCATCCCCTCCGTGATCTTGCCACGGGAGTAATTCGATCGCCCGCCGAATCCGCCACCTCCGCCTCCCTCGTCGTCATCGGCTTTCTTCAGATCTTCGAACAGCCGGCTATCAGAAACGCTGGTTTCCGTCTTCCAGTTGGCGGTGATTGCAGCGATCGCCTGGCCCGCAGTAGGCACGGTTGGTGCAGCTACGCCGACAAAATCTCCGTCATGCACGACGGTCACACCGGGCAGCAGTTTCGCCTTTTCGAGGTCGACCGAAACCAGCTTCGCGTGCAGCGATTCGGGTCGTAGGACTTTGCCGAACAGCATGCCCGGCCGGCGGACGTCGGAGGCGTATTCGTGCCGACCGGTGACGATCGCCGCTCCATCCACCTTCGCGACGGAGGTGCCCGCAGTCTTCCAGTCAGCCGCTGGTGTGAGTGCGGCGTCACTGCTGATGGTCTTCGTCAATTGCCCCTTCTTGGACAACTCGCCGAAGGTCAGGGAACGATTTGTCGGGGAATGCACGATCTTGCCGTCGACCACCGTCAGCGAACCGCGGTCGATGGCCAGTTCTTTAGCCGCCAGATCGAGTAGCAGTTCACGCACCGTGGCCGCCGCGCGCCGCAACTGCGGCGCCATTGCGGGGGTCGTCCTGCTACCGGCGGTTCCGAAGTCGTACGGCACAAGATCGGTGTCCGCCATAATCATGCGGATTCGCTCGGGCGGCAGCCGCAACTCTTCGGCGACGGCCTGCGTCAACGACGTGCGAATGTTCTGTCCGATCTCGACCTTGCCCGTGCAGGCGGTGACTTCACCGGACTCGTTCAAATGCAGCCAGGCCCCCACCTCCTGCGACGAGCTGCCGCGGCGGCCCCCGCGCCCTCCGCCCGTGCCGCGCCGACCGGGCCGCTGTGCCCGAGCAACGCCGGCCACCAGGCAAACGACGATTCCGCCACCGAGCGTTTTCAAAAATTCACGACGATCGACTTCGAACCGATAGCGAGGCTCTTCGCGCAACTCGTATCGTTCGGGCTCGAGGATCAGAGAGTCGATTTCCTGCAAATCGACTTTGCCACGAACTGCTGACTGCGACTTGTTCAGGAGTCGACTCATACGGCACCTCCTTGCAACGACTTGGCCGCCTGGTCGATGGCTTGCAGGATCCTCTGATAAGTGCCGCAGCGGCAGATGTTCCCTTCCATCGCTTGGATCACCTGTTGCCGCGAGGGAGCCTGCCTTTTGGCAAGTAAAGCGTACGCATTCATGATCATGCCCGCCGTGCAATAGCCGCATTGCAGCGCGCCGACGTCGAGAAAGGCCTGTTGCAGCGGGTGCAGTTTGCCGTCGTGAGCGAGCCCTTCGATCGTCGTCATCGGCTTGTCCGCACAGTCGGCGACCGAGAGGCGACAGGAGCGAACAGCACGTCCGTCGAGCACGACAGTGCATGCGCCGCACTGACCCTCGCCGCAGCCATACTTGCTGCCGGTCAGCCCCAGCTCATCCCGCAGGACTCCTAAGAGCATGCGGTCGGGCTCGGCTTCGACCTTGTGTTTGACGCCGTTGACGCGCAGCCCGATTTCGCCAGACATCGCTTGCCCTCGTAAAGACCCTGCAGCCGCGGCGCTGTCTGTGATAAGCGGCCCAAGCGCGCCCGTCAACAGCCGGCGCGCTCATCGCTGCTCGAGAGCGTCGACGATGGCTTGCGGGGAGCCCAAAATGTCGGATATGTCCACGACACGAGGACTTCTACCAATCGAGTAGTACACAAAGACCATCGGGCAGACGACACTGTCAGTTGGACGCCCGCTCAGAAGGGCCCGCTGCTCGTCGGCGTCAGTTTTCAGGACGAGAACGTTCTTCTTTTCGATGACGCTCGCGACGGGATCTGTGCGCACGTAGTTCGACGCGAAGCCCGAAAAGGCGTCCCAGCCGCGGACAACCACCATGACGATTCGGTCGTCAGCCAGCCCAGCTTCGAGCGCGGCCGGCGAGTAATCAGGAATCGGTAATTGAGCGGGCCGCCGATAAAAGCAGAGCAGGGAAGCAACCGCCGTCAGCAATACCGACCATTGCCACAAGGCTTCGCTACGTGGACGAACGCGGGCCATCGAGTCACGTCAGTGGCTCTTCGCCAACTCACGCCGCAGGTGTCGCACGATCATTTGGGCGAGGATCGGCAACTTTGAGCAGAGATAGTTGTTGCCGTTGAACCAGCCTTCCGGCTCGGCGAATGCCGCGTGGTATTCGATCAGGATGGCGCCGGACGGATCTTGCAGGCGGGTCGCCTTCGCATAGCTGCCGTAGCCGAAATAGGGTTGGGCCTTGCCCAGCGATCGGCGGTTATTGTCGTCGCGCAGGACGGGTTTCCACCGATTGGCATATTGCGGATCGGTGGCGAAATGTGGGTCGATCATCGACGCGGAGATGACCGATTCGGGTGTTAGGTGCACTGAGCCGCGTGTGGTCACTGCGAGCCGCACTCGATCGAGCAGCGTGAGCTCGGCGAAGACGAATTGGGGACCAGAGGCTCCCTGGCCCAGCTTGAGGCCGTGACGCGCCAAGTCGGCATCGGTCAAAACCTTCACCACGACGCCGTTCTCCGGATCGGTCTCATTGCCGGTGGCCTTGAACTGTTTCTCGAGCCATTCGTTGTTTTCGAGGGTGGCCATGTTGCCGTAGGCCACAAACCACAAATCGACCCGGCGCCCTAAGCGGCTCGGGTCGTTTTCGTCCCTGCTGATCTTGAAGACGAACGGAGCATTCACCGAGCGACGGGTGAGTTCTTCCCACGAGCGACCATCGGCGATCGCTTCGATTGCCTGGCGCTGTTTTGCCGCGGTCAGCCCGTCGGCGACCGTGGGAGCGGGCAGCCGAACGATCTCGCGCATATCGATCGGCACGCCGCGCCGCATCAGCTCGTCGTAAACCGGATTTTCAGCCCGGCACCACCGGGAAGGAAGCAGCGCGAACGCGACCAGAACGAATACGGCTGACAGCTTGCCCATCTCGAATGCTCCCCCAAAAATCGGAGCCGCAACGATGGGGCCGCCTTGCCGCCAACGCATCGACTCCCTTCTTTGCGACGCCGCTCGTTGCGACGCGACCGAGGTCCACCCGGCGCGAGTCACACTTTAGCGAATTTGCGGGCCCGCGGGTACAGCGAAGCGGGTTATTTGCCGTTAATCCGCTCTTCCGACGGCTCGATCTGCCAGAGGTACAAGAAGCTCGGCAAGCGCGAACGCTCGATGCCCGGAATGTTGACCGGCAGAATCTTGTCCTGCAGCGGCACATTCGGGGTTGCGGAGTAGGCAGACAGAGCCGGGTCGCCCTTACGGTGGTAGAAGACGACCTCGGAATAGTTGAGATGGGCCATGCCGTTGGCCAGTTGCACCGCATCGTCGAAGTAGCCGATCTGGTCGATCAGGTGGAGGTTCAGTGCCTGGCTGGCGGTGAAGACGCGTCCGTCGAACGTCGTGCCGTTTTGCGAATCGACCTGCGGCCGGCGGCACTGCACGATGTACTTGAATCGCTCGTGGAATTCGTTCGCCATGTTCTGCAGGAGTTTTTTGCCCTCGGGATCGATGGCCTTCACCGGCGTTCCCAGGTCCACATTTTTGCCGGCCTTGATTGGGATGCCGACGATGTTGAACTGGGCCATCAGATCTTGAAGGTTGTAGATATTGAGAATGCAGCCGATCGCACCGGTCACCGTCGTCGGGTGAGCGATGATGCAGTCTGCACCGGTCGCCAGGTAATAGCCGCCACCCGCGGCGACATCCATCAGGCAGGCGACGACCGGCAAGCACGTGCGGGCTTTGAACGCCTGCAAGTCACGCCACATGATGTCGGTCGCGGTCACGCTGCCGCCCGGAGTGTGAATCCGCAGGACAACGGCCCGCACGCAGCGGTCGTGCTCGATCGCGTCCAACCGCTCGCGGAAGATCGCGACGGGGTTTTCGCCCATCGATCCGAATCCGGTCGCGTCGGAATCGAGGAGCACGCCGTCGACGTCGATTACCGCCACTCGACAGGCACGAGGAAAGTGCGGTCGGTGCGGCAACAGGGAAGCAAACACGGGCGTCTGTTTGGGATTGGGAGCCAGGGCCGCGTTCGCGTCGATGTCGCCGAACGCATGCACGTTAAACAGCGGATTCGCGCAGCCAATGACGCTCAATGCCCCGACCATCACGGCGGCACAGACAGCCGCAATCCATGCCTGACGCGCGCGCCAGAACTCGTCGCGCGCAGGGCGCTTGGCGAAGTGGAGCTTCATCCGCAATCTTCAAACGGGAAGTTGGAAGGCGTAGAAAAGGCGAGGAGGCGAGTGGAACAGGCCCGGGATTAAGCGTGGAAGCGGGGAGAATTCGACGGTGAGACAGGAAGGGGCCGAATCATATCTCCGCGGCCAGAATGCGTCGAGAGGAATTCGGGCGGTTGCCAGAGCGAAGGGGACGAAGTTCCTGGCTAAAGGCATTTTCAAACCTCTCCCATTCCGATGGGAGAGAGTAGGGTGAGGGCTATTGATGCGCTCCTCATAGTTTCTCAAACGCGGCCCTCTCCCGGCGGACGGGGAGAGGGAGAGTCACGTCAGTACTCCCAGTGGAGTCTGGCCGCGAAGACATTGACCGGGCCTCGGTCGCTGTTGAAGGCCGGGTCAGCGAAAAACTGGTAGTCGAACGCCAGGCGACAGCCTGCTGCGAGCGCAAAATCGTAATAGGTTTCCAAAGACTTCTCGCAGGCATAGGTTAAATTGCCGTCCCCGTTAAGAAGGCCTGTGCCGCCCACCTTCAGGAAGGCTTGCTGGTCGGACGAAGCACCGGCCAAATTACCAAGCAGACCGAAGGTGTCGGCCGGACGGTGCCATGCGGCGCCTTTGATGCTCACGCCCAGTTGAACCGTCCAGTCGACGTCGTTGAAGGCGGCCGCCGCGGTTTCACCGTCTTGCCACCCTACCCGCGCGAACGTGCCGACGTTCTTCGCAACCTCCTGTTCCCAATTCACTCCGAAGCCGTACTTGGAACGGTAGCTGAAGGCGGCCCCCGGGATGGTGATTTCCGCTCCTGCAGGAGTATTCGGAGGCGGAGGGTTGGCAACCAGCAGAGTGGTCGCCGCGTTGTAGCTCGCGAGTAAACCGTGGTCGATCCACGCCTGAAGCCGGATGGCTCCTGGGTGATCCTCGATGCGCCAACGGCGCTCCACTTCGGTGATCATGCCCCACTGTTTCCAAAAGTTCCCATCGGAGGTGACGTCCCCCGGCTCGACAGGATACAGAAAGATCCGATCATCGGAGGTGAAACCATTCGGAATGCTGGGCAACTGGAACCACCCATAGCGCACTGCCCAATTCGGCTGATTCAGCTCGAAGGCGAGTCCTGTGGTGAATCCGATCGTATCTGCGGGATAATCCCAGGTGAGCATCGTGCTCGCCCAGCTCATGAATTGTGTGTGCGGGTCGTGGTTGTAGGTGTTCTGGTCGAAAAGCTCCGCCATGTTGAGCCGGCCAGCCGTGATGGTCACTCGCGAAATGTCCCGTTTGCCAGGGAGCGTGAATTGGCCGTCGGGCACGTCCTCTTGTTCCCCGCCCAAGCCAATCGTCTGGCGAGCAAAGAAGTGTGAAAACATGAACCTGGGATTCGCGCTGCCGGCTTTGTATGCGTCCGAATCGGGAAAAGCCTCGAGACCAAAGCTGTTACTCAGGCCGAATCCCTGCCACATCAAGAAGTCCGCGTGAAACTCGGCACCCTGCCACAACGGCGCGCCGAAAAAGAGGTCCGCGCTAATCGTTCCCTCGCGATCGCGCTGCGTGCTCAGGCTGTTCGGACCTGAGTACAGGGCACGGATTCCGGGGTCGAAATTCTGAATGAGCGTGGTCTGAGCGTGTAAGTTCCATCCCTTGGGAAGCAAGGTCCATTCGTCTTTCTTGTCTTTGTCGTCAGTCTTGTCCTTGTCAGTCTTGTCCTTGTCGTCGTCTGTCTTCTTGTCCGTTGCTCCGGGCACCGAGTCTGCCGGGATCTTTGCGGCCGGGGGATTCGCATCCGGGCTGGGTGCGGTCTGATTGGTTGTCGGAGGCGGAGTGCCGGGGGCAGGCGCAAAGCTGGCAACAATTCCCGGAGGCTCTTCGTTCTCAAACGGTGTTTGGTTGAGCGGCGAATCGCCGGCGATCGTCCCCGTTAGGCTGGTCAAGGGCGCGGACGTTTTTGCATCGCCGCCAGCAGAGGACGAACCGCTCGTGGCTGGAGGAGCAGCGTCGGAAGCGGCACTCAATGAGACATTTCCGAACAGGCCCAGTAGAACAATGCCCAGCAGAAAAACGCAAAGTCCGACGATCGGGCGACACGCCGATCGGCTCTGCGTCGAATTTTGCTGGGAGTTCAGCACGCAGTCACTATTTGGGATTTGTCGCGCAAGCCGAACGCGGGTCACTCATTGACCGATCGACAA
Organism: Planctomycetaceae bacterium; assembly: GCA_035687365.1. GTDB lineage: Bacteria > Planctomycetota > Planctomycetia > Planctomycetales > Planctomycetaceae > DASPSM01. The sequence goes on from DASRXU010000065.1 coordinate 10,236, forward strand.
CTCGCACAGAACTTGATGTCGGAGGTGGGAACTAAACGAAATGTTGCCGTTACCCGCTCTGAAACGGGGGCGTGTTCCGGAATCGGAATTGGCTCAGGAATGAGTTTGGGCTCAGGGCTGACGCCGGAGTTGGATCGAGGGGACTGTGGCGGGAAAGTGATTGGAAGTGAAAGTGTGCTGGAGGCGCCGCGCGCAACCTTCCAGCCAACAAACTTGTAACCTCAATCGCCTTTTTTGCCAACTCTATTTCTAAGCCAGCAAATCCCCGCAAAAGGCGCATCTTGGCGAGCCTTCCTCCCTCGCGATAGCTTCCGCCTTCTCAGTCGGTTCATCTCAAAAGTACGCGATCGGCCGCAAGGGCGAGCCGGAGCCGTTGTGAATCGGCAGGGGAGCTGCGACCAAAAACGCGCGCAACGGCAGTTTCTCGAGTTGAGCCAGACACTCCACGATCAGAATGCCGTTGGGCAACCAGTGTTTGCGGTGGCCGGGAGCGTCGCCGGCAACGCCTTTTTCGAACGGGATCTCGCAGGCAATCGTGTCGGCCCCGACGGCGCGGACCCCGCGTTCGGCGAAGAGCACCGTGACCTTTTCGTCCATTCCCGGCTGATTGCGTTCGTAAAAACCGGGAGAGCCCCAGTGGCGGCGGTGCCAGCCGAAACAGACCAGGGGCATGTCGCCGGGCCCAGCCTGCACTCCGTGTTCGCGCTCGTAGGCCAGGAAGTCGTCGGCCGTTAAAGTCTGGCCTGGTTGCAAGTCGCGATGGGAGAAGTTGTACACGACGGCCGGACCGACGAGCTGATCGACGGGCAGAGTATCGACGGTTGAATCCATCAGTTTCGGAACCGTGTGTGCCGGCGCGTCGACATGGCAACCGATGTGCTCGGGCATCGAGAGGCTCTGACAGTAATATCCGTGGCGCTCGTGCGTGACGGTTGGGTCGATGATCAAATGCGGGTGGGCCGGATATCGCGGCATGCCCCGCTCGAGACGGGGCGCCAAATCGACGGCCGTCATCGATCTCAGAAGCTCGGCGAGCTGTCCAACACGATCCACGGCGGTGTCTCCTGGAGATGAAAGAACCGGCTCAACCGGGAGCTTCGCTTTCTCGGCAACGAGTTAGATGGTCGGCGATGGCGCCTGCGGTTTCGTCAAAGATTGCCAGATAAAGAACGCCGGCACGCCGGCCGCTGTCACTCCCAAAGCTACCTTGAGGACGAACGCATCTTGGGTCCCGAGCACGAACAGCCAACCGGCGAAAGCGATCAGGCTGGGGAGTGGATAGAGCCACATGCGAAACGGCAGCGGGACGTCGGGGCGAGTCTTTCGCAGAATGTGGAGGCCAACAATCTGTCCGATGAACTGAATCAGAATTCGAACTGCGACGGACGCATTGATCACATCCTCGAGCCGCAGCGCATAGCAGCAGCCGGCGGTCAGCAACCCCAGGCAGAGGATTGAAACCACTGGAAATCCTCCAGCGTGCAGCGTGCCGAAGACTTTGAAAAAATCTCCGTTGCGAGCAGCAGCAAATGGGATTCGTGAATATCCCAACGACATCGCGAACACGCCGGCAATCGCCGTCCAGACGACCAACCAGGCGAACGCGGTCGCCACGCGCGGCCCGAAGATTCGCGCAACGACGGTGGCGGCGACGGCTTCGGATTGGGCTGCCTCTTCCCACGGAATCACGCCAATGATGGCCACCGTCATCAGGAGGTACAGAACGCCGATCACCCCTACCGAACCCATCACTGCGCGAGGAATCGTGCGACCTGGGTTCCGGACCTCATCTCCCAGATAGCAGATGTTGTAGTAGCCGAAGTAGTCGTAAATCGCGATGGTCATCGCCGCACCCAGTCCATGCGCGAAGTGCGAAGCATTCGCCGAACTGAAAGTGCCAGCCGGCACACGCAAAAGTTTCGGGTCCAGGTCGGGCAGCCCCGAGACGATCACCAGCAAGAGAGCGCCCAGGATGCCGGCACACAGCAGCAAGCTCAACTGGCCCAGCACGC
>DASRXU010000066.1:0-5443 GCA_035687365.1 Planctomycetaceae bacterium
CCTGGCCTCGAATTGATAGCTCGGAACGTTGGATGGGCTCAGGTACCGCCGCAGGTCAGCCGCACCGAGCCGATAGCGTCGGCTGCCGTCGCTCACCTCGAAAGTCGGCTCGCGAATCGCATCGCTGCGACCGATTCGCCGAATCGAAACGAGGCTGCCGAACGGTTTCCCCTGTGAGACCAGAAATTTCTGAAGACGGTTGGCAGCCTGTTCCAACGGCATTTCCCGCGTCCAGCGAAATAGTTCGGCAGCCTGGCACCAGGGGCAATCGACCGACGCGAGCGCCGAACTCTCGTCGTCGAAGACGGCCGCACCACCGACCGTGCGTCCGCCGCAGACGGCCGTGTAATAGGTGCAGAAAGGCTGACCGTCGCACAGGCAAATGATCCGCGCCGTTTGATGAGCGGCGTGCCGGCTCGAGTCGGATTCGGCCGCATAGCGGCGTCCGTCGCGGCCTCGATACTGGTAACCGCCATAGTTCTGGCTGCGCGTGGACGCGAAGACGTCGAAGTGCGGACTGGGCGTACTCCCGCGAAGTTGAAAGATCACATACGACCGGGCGGCGATCGCCTGCGCTTGCCGGGCCGCGTCGGGGAAGGCGGTGGGCATTTCGCCGTCGACGACGCTGGCGATGTAATCCTCCAGGCCAACGATGTTCACTACGACAATTTTGCCGCGTTGTCGTACCAGACGGACGCGCCCCCGATATTGGCGCTCGGCAATCCAGATGCCGGGCGAGCGTTCGGGCACGATGTCGAGGGTGGTGCCCGTGATCTGACGACGTCCCACGTGGAATCCGTTCGGTAGCGGCGTTACGAGCGTGGCTTTCAATCCGCTTCCGCGAAGGGCCGAATCGCCGATACCGTCTGCAGACATGGTGTAGGCTCCGTCGACCGCGACTTCAACTTGCGGGACGGCGCTATTAGTCAGTGCGACGCGGACTTCTTCTGGAACCGTCAACCCACGGCGTTCGGGGACATCTTCCAGTTCTCGGAACGAATGCAGACTGGCGGGGATCGACGACGAATCAAAGAAAGCGGACTCGCCCGCGAACCTCCAGCCGACCACGACACCCGCAATCGCCAGCAGCAACACGAAGATGACGAGCTTGCCCCTCATGGGCGATGATCCGTTCCGTCCTTGGAGTTCACGCTCAACCGGCCGCCACCTGGATCGTGTGGGCCATCGGCAAGTGCCGGCGCGTACCACAAGCGAGGTCAGTCGTTGCGCAGCTTGAGGTTGATCTCGGCGAGCTTCGCGCGGATTTCGTTGAGAGACGTTACGCCGAAGTTGCGGCTGCCCAAGAGTTCGTCCGGCGTTTTTTGAATCAGGTCGCCGAGCGTGGTCAGCCCGAGCCGCGACATGCACTTGCGGGCGCGAACCGACAAGTTGAGGTCCGAGAGCGGCGTGACTTGAACGGCTTGTTCCTGAGGGGACATAGCCGTCGGGGTGAACAGCGGCTCGCGCATCCGCCCCATCCCGACGTTCTGACCGACCCGCAGTCCGTGCGCGCCCAGCAGATCGCGCACTTCTCGGAGCGAGGTCTCGCCGAAATTCCGACCGTTGAGCAGTTCGTCCTCGGTGACCTGCGTCAGATCACCCAGCGTGTTGACATTCATCGCCTCGAGACAGTTGCGGCTGCGAACCGACAACTCGAAATCGCTGATGGGACGAGCGAGGATGGCCTCCATTTTCGCGACGTCGCGAGCGGCGTCCTCGTCGTAGTACATGTCGCTGGCCGCCTCAATATCCTTGAGGTACAGCCGCGCCCGTTCGTTGTTCGGGTCGACCTCCAATACGCGACGAAAACAGAAGGCGGCCGCCCGATAGTTCTGATCGTCCTCGTACATCAGGCCCAGGTTCATCAGCGCGCCGAGGTGAATCGGCGGACGTGAAAGAGCCTGCTCATACAGTCGGATCGCTTCGGAGTCGTTGCCACGGGTCGCGTTTTCGACGGCCAGCCGAAACAGGGCCCGCGAGTGCCGGGGGTCCATATCGACGGCGCGCTCGAAGTATTCGATCGCCCCGTAGGTATCGCCCCGATCTGCCCGGATGCTCCCCATCTGATAGGAATACTCGGCTCGGCGGGCTCCCTCGTTGACGACGCTACGAAGCATCGCCTCGGCTTCGGTCAGCTTGTTCTGCGCCCGAAGCTCGCCGGCCCGCCGCATCGTCGCTTCAACTTTGTCGTAACCGAGCTTGGCGGCCTCGGCAAAACTGGCTTCGGCCTGTTCGTGTCGCTCCAACGCCGAGAGCGCCATCCCATGGTAGAACGCGGCAACCGCGTTTCCCGATGCGCTCGAAAAGGCCCGCTCGGCCTCGCGCGGATGCCCGAGCAAATACAGCCCAACACCCAGCCGTGCGGCCAAATCGGGAGCCAGCTTTCCGGAACTGCTGGACTCACGCTGGAGGGCGATGAATTCCTGGCGTATTTCCGCCAAGTGTGGCGTCGCCAGGAGATTGTCGAGCTGTCGCACATCGTCAACGGTAAAGGGACCGGACTTGTGGATCAGCGATTTAAAGTCAACAGTTTCCGCTACGACCTTGTCCGGTGAGGCCAGTTGTGACACGACGACTTCCCGCCGAGGATCCAGAAATTCGGACTCGCCGCCCCCGACTTGCCGTCTCCTGAGAGACGCCCCCCGAGAGACGTCCGCTGCGAGACGCCCGCTGAGGCCATCCGATCAGACGGCCGTTCACTTGCGAGTATAGCAATCCCCGGACCGCTTGAAAACCATACTCGAAAGTAAGTGATGCCAATCCCCGTGCTGCCAAAGATTTGCGCACGCGATTCAATTTGCCCCAACATCGCGGTATAGTGAACAGGAACCCGCCGATTTGCTCAAGAGGCCGCGATGCGCACCGCCGGCATCTGCCCGCCGAAATTGATCTTGGTTCTGCTCGGTTGCCTGCCGGCAATCTGCCCGCTGGCGATGTCGATTGGCCCCGGGAACCTGCTAGGAGCCGAGCGACGGCAGGCGGGGCAGTCTTTTTCGACCGCCGAGCGGGCCCATTGGTCGTTTCAGCCGGTGCGTCGTCCGCCTGTTCCCCGCGTACACGCCTGCGACGGCGTGCGAACGCCTGTCGATGCCTTTGTGCTCGCAAAGCTCGAAGAGCGTGGCTTGGGCCTCTCGGCTCCCGCGAATCGCCGCGAGTTAATCCGCCGCGTGACCTTCGACCTGCTCGGCCTGCCGCCCGACCCAGCGGACGTCGAAGCTTTCGTTATCGATCCGGCCCCGGATGCTTATGAGCGTTTGATCGACCGGCTATTGGCCAGTCCACACTACGGAGAGGCCTGGGGACGAACCTGGCTCGACCTCGTTCGCTTCGCCGAAACGGCCGGTTACAAAGCCGACCCGCTACGGCCCCTGGCGTGGAAGTATCGCGACTTCGTCGTGCGCGCCTTTAACGCGAACCTGCCTTTCGATCGATTCGTGCAGGAGCAGATCGCAGGCGACGAACTGTTTCCTGACGATGTCGATGCTCAGATCGCGACCGGCTACTTGCGAATGTGGCCCGATGAAAGCAACGCTTCGATCGTCGCTCTCGCCCGTCAGGACGCGCTCAACGACCTGACCGGAAACGTCGGATCGGTCTTTCTTGGCCTCTCGATCGGTTGCGCGCAGTGCCACGATCACAAATTCGATCCGATCAAGCAGCACGACTTCTATCGTCTCGAGGCGTTCTTCGCCGGCATTGTGCCGGTCGAAAAGGTTGCGATCGGATCGTCGACCGCAATCGCCGACTACCAGCGGAGACTGACCGATTGGGAGGCACGCACGCGAGCGGTGCGAGACGACTTGTTCCAAGTGCTGGGCACGGCCCGCGCGCGGGCGGCCGCCGAACGCCGCAAACGATTTCCGCCGGAAGTGCTCGCGGCGATCGACAAGCTGCCCGAGCAACGCACGCCGCTCGAGCGACAGTTTGTCTTCTGGTCGGATCGCCAAATCGAGGTGGCCGAGAAACAAATCCTTGCCCAGTTGAGTGCGCGCGACCGAGTGCGGCTTCCCAAGCTGCGTGAGCAGGTGGCCGCACTTGAGGCATCTCGGCCTCAGCCACCGCGTTCAAGCGCAGTCATGGCGACGGTCGAAGTTTCGGGGCCGATCCCCGCGACATTTCTCAACGCGGGAGGCAGCTACGAGAAGCCGATCCGCGAAGTGCAGCCCGGTTTTCTCTCGGTACTGTTTCGCGAGGCCGAACCGACGGCCAAGATCGTGCCGCCGCGCGAGGGAGTGACCGGCCGACGCACGGCTTTGGCGCGGTGGCTGACCGATCCACGCAATCCGCTGGTCCCGCGGGTGATAGTCAACCGCATCTGGCAGGGCCATCTCGGCCGCGGTCTGGTCGAGAATGCCAACGACCTGGGAACTCAAACGCCGCCTCCGAGTCATCCCGAGTTACTCGATTGGCTGGCGAGTGAGTTTGTCGCGAGCGGCTGGGACATCAAAACGATGCACCGGCTGATCCTGACGTCGTCAGTCTATCGGCAAAGCAGCGACCGGCACCGAGATTCGGATCCGGCGTCGCTGACCGCGAAGCTCGATCCCGACAACAATCTCTATTGGCATCACAATCGTCGGCGGCTCAGAGCCGAAGAGGTTCGCGATTCGCTGCTGGCCGCGGGCGGACGGCTCAATGAGAAGATGAGCGGCCCCGGCATCCGCCCGGCGCTGCCAGCCGCATTGCGTCAGGACGGCTGGAAACCGACGACCTCGCTCGTCGAACGCGAGCGGCGTTCGGTCTACGTCTTCGCCAAACGCAATCTGCCGTTCCCGTTGCTCAAGGATTTCGACCTGCCCGACATGCACGAAAGCTGCGCTCGGCGGACTGCGACGATCATCGCGCCGCAGGCGCTGGCTCTCTTCAACGGGGAGTTCGTCGTCGGGTGTGCCGATTCGCTGGCCCGCCGCATTGAGCGCGATCGCCGATTCACCGATTGGAGCGCGCGGGCCGACGAGGCGTATCGCCTCGTATTCGGCCGGCCTCCAGATGCTGACGAACGCGCTGACGCCATGACGTTCCTCCGCTCGCAAGCTGGTCATCTGCTGCCCGAACACGAGCTGCATGCCGACACGGCCGATCATCAGCAAAGTGAAGCCGCCTTGCGGACGGCCTTCGCCGATTTCTGTCACACCCTCCTGAACGCCAACGAGTTTCTGTTCGTCGACTGATCCTCCTGCCCGCCGAGTACCGCAACGGACGCCCGCCATGCTCCATTATGAACAAGCCCGCAGTCGCCGCGATTTTCTGTGTCGGGCCGGAGGTGGCTTCGGCGCGATCGCCCTGCAGGGCCTGTTGGCGCAGGACGGATTGTTGCCATCGCAGAAAAGCTCTGCCGCGGAAACGGGGCCGTCTGCGCGCGGTGCCAGTGCAAAACCGGGAACGCTGACCGCTCGGGCGAAGAACGTGATCTTTCTGTTCATGGACGGCGGTCCGAGCCACA
>DASRXU010000067.1:0-1715 GCA_035687365.1 Planctomycetaceae bacterium
AGAGCTTGCGCTGTTCGACGAGCCATTTTGGCTCGCCTGCCCATCGGGACATTCTCTAGCGAAACTAAAAAGCGTTGCGCAGGCGGATTTGCGCGGCATACCGCTGTTGTTGCTGGCCGATGGGCATTGTCTGCGTGGTCAGGCGCTGGCCGCCTGCGGTCGACTAGGCGATAACGACGACGCTGATGAGGTCATCGATGATTTCCGCGCGGTGAGCCTCGAAACCATCTGCCAGCTGGTCGCAGCCGGTTTTGGCTGCACATTATTGCCGGCGTTGGCTGCGCTTCCGCCGCAACGCGCGCGGCCATCCTTCGTCATTCGGCCTTTGCAATCTCCCAATGACAGCCGACGTATCGGACTGGTGTGGCGTCGGGGCTATCCTAAAGCGCGAGAGCTCGCGTTGCTCGGTGATTTGATCATCGCCAATCCCCCCAGCGGCACACGATCCGTTTTGACCCGATCGGTAGCCGTAAGTACACACGGCTAGCGCTTGCGGCGGGGACGCGTTTCAGGCTTTGAAACGCGTCCCCGCCAATCAATCAAGTCAAGTCAAAGCGGTCGAGAGTCATCACCTTAGTCCACGCCTTCACGAAGTCGTGCACAAACTTCTCTTGTCCATTGGAGGAAGCGTAGACCTCTGCCACGGCGCGCAGTTCGGAGTTCGAGCCGAATACGAGGTCAACCGGAGTCGCTGTCCACTTGAGCGCGCCGGTCTTGCGATCGTGTCCTTCGTAAATGCCCTCGGACGCGGCGGACTTGTTCCACGTGTAGGACATATCGAGCAGGTTCACGAAGAAGTCGTTCGTCAAGGTCCCGGGTCGATCGGTGAATACGCCGTATTTGGTTTGTCCGGCATTCGCGTTGAGGGCCCGCATGCCGCCGACCAGCACGGTCATTTCAGGAACGGTCAGCGTCAGATTGCTCGCCCGATCGATGAGCATTTCCGCTGGAGAGCGGGGCACACCGTTGCCGAAATAGTTTCGGAAACCATCCGCGGTCGGTTCGAGCACAGCGAAGGACACCGGGTCGGTTTGATCTTGCGATGCGTCCGTGCGGCCTGGTGTGAAGGGAACCTGCACGTTGTAGCCCGCCTTCTTCGCAGCCTGCTCGACGGCCGCGTTGCCGCCCAAGACGATCAGGTCGGCGAGTGACACCTTCTTCCCGCCCGACTGTGAGTGGTTGAAGTCCTTCTGGATACCCTCCAGACGCTGCAACACCTTGGCGAGCTCCCGCGGGTTGTTGGCGTCCCAATCTTTCTGCGGTGCCAGGCGTATTCGCGCGCCGTTCGCGCCACCGCGCTCGTCGGTGCCGCGGAAAGTGGCGGCCGACGCCCATGCGGTCCGGACAAGCTCTGGGCCGGTCAAGCCCGATGCCAGGATTTTGGATTTCAGTTCCGCGATATCCGTGCCGTCGACCATCTTATAGTCAGCCTTGGGGAGCGGATCCTGCCAGATCAGGTCCACACTCGGAACCTCCGCACCGAGGTAGCGTGCGCGCGGCCCCATGTCGCGGTGGGTCAGCTTGAACCACGCTTTGGCAAACGCGAGTTTGAACTCCTCGGGATGCTGCCTCCAGCGCGTCGTGATTTCCCTATAGCTGGGGTCGGTCTTGAGCGCGATGTCCGTCGTAAACATGATCGGCGCGTGTCGCTTGGTCGGGTCTTGAGCGTCGGGCACCAAGTTCGCGCCCTGGCCGTTCGCGGGAGTCCACTGGAT
>DASRXU010000068.1:0-8293 GCA_035687365.1 Planctomycetaceae bacterium
GACGGTGCAGGTGGCACATTTGCTCGAGACGCCGCCGGCCAACAAGCCGATGGGGCTGCGCGACCGGGCGATTCTCGAAACGATCTATTCCGCCGGTCTGCGAGTCGCGGAACTGGTCAGCGTGAACGTGAATAGCTGGGATCGCGATGCCAACGTGCTGCGCGTCCTTGGCAAAGGTCGTAAGGAGCGGGTCGCGCCGCTGGGAAGTTATGCCGTCCGGGCCCTCAATCGTTGGATGGAAGTTCGCAAGCCGCATCCGAGCGACCCGTCGCCCGTGTTTCTCAACAAGTATGGCAGACGGCTCACGACGCGCAGCATCGGGCGGATGTTATTGGGACATCTTCAAACTGCCGGACTCGAGACGCTGACTACGCCACACACGCTGCGGCACAGCTTTGCGACGCACCTCCTCGACGGTGGAGCCGACCTGCGTAGCGTGCAAGAACTGTTGGGTCACAAGAGCCTGACCACCACGCAGATCTACACGCACGTCAGCACGCGCCGGCTGCAAGAGACGTACGAGAAATCGCACCCACACGCAGCCGCCAATCGGCCTGCCAAGGCGCGCTGAAGCTGACTCCTATTGCAGCGCAAGGTTCCAAAGAAAGAGGCGAGGGTGGTCGCCCTCGCCTGTTCGTTGCTGATGGAAATTAGCGACGCCAGCGGCGCCCGTAGTATCCGTGGCCGCCGTAGTAGCCGCGGCGACCGCCCCAATACCCGCCGACAGACACGCCGGGAGAACCGTAGCCGTAGCCGTAATAGCCGGGCGAATAGCTGGCGTAGTAACCCGGGTAGCTGTAAGTGTACGGCGTGTAGGCATAGGGATAAGCGTAGACCCCATACCCCGGATAGTAATTGCGATAGCCGGGTCGGTTCCAATAGGGCCCGGCCTTGGCTGTGGAGACATTGCCCGCAAGCATCGTCATGCCCAGGAGGCTGGCCACCGCCAGACCTCGAATTGCAGTTCTCATAGCGACTTCCCCATCATTGGTTTCATTTGACTGTGTTGCTGCCCCTTGGGGACTGCGGCTTTCCCTCGCGCGCCCCAGGATGTAACAAGTGCAAGCGGCATGCCGGCACCTTCAATCTCGACGGCCCAAGTCAGAGCGCAACTCGAAATGAAGTATTGCCTTACGATCCCGATGGGACCGGCGGGGAATTGGCAAAAACAGCCAAAACGCCGACGCACTCTACCCGATTTAACGAAGCTGGCGCGGGGGAAAGAGGGCCGGCGCGTGTCAAGAACGCGACACAGTGTCCAAAGTCTGAGACAGGTCAGCCAACAAGTCGGCCTCGTCTTCGCAGCCGGCACTCAGACGAATCAAACCCGGTGAAACCGGATCGTTGATCCAACGGGCGCGCCGTTCGGCCGTCGTTCGCACGCTGCCGAAACTGGTCGCCTCATCCACCAGCTTGGAGTGCTTGAAGAATTGCTCCGCATGCTGCCGGCTTGCCAGTTCGAAGCTGACGACCGGGCCGAAGCGGCTCATCTGACGTTTGGCGACCGCGTGCCCCGGGTCGCTCGGCAATCCCGGATAGCGCACGCCTTTGACCTCGCGTCGCTCCGCGAGCAGTCGTGCGATGGCCAGTGCGTTCGCGCACATCCGCTCGAGCCGCACGTCGAGCGAGGCCATCGATCGGTGTGCCAACCAAACCTCCATCGGGCCGGGCACGGCGCCCATCTGCGTCCGCCATGTCCGCAGTCGCACGGCCGCTTCCTCATCGCGACAGGCGACGTGTCCCAGCATCAAGTCAGCGTGTCCGGAAAGCGCTTTCGTGTCGGCGGCGAGAGAAAAATCCGCGCCGAGTGCTAACGGACGCTGACCAAGTACCGTGGCCGTCGTGTTGTCGACGGCGACCAAGGCTCCTTGCTCGTGCGCAGCCTGCGCGAGGGCCGCGATATCGCAGACTTCCAGGCCAGGGTTGCTGGGGGTCTCGAGAAACAACAGCTTTGCGCCGCGGAGCTGCGACTTGTGATCGTCACCCGCGGTCGGGATTTCTCGGACTTCGATTCCGACGTTCGCAAAATGCCCCTTCGCGAGGAGCCGGCAGGTGTAATACCCGTCCGCGGGCATCACGAGGACGTCACCACGGCCAAGCGCTGTACCGAGCACCGCGGCGACGGCCGCCATGCCTGAGGCGAAGGCAACAACCGGCCCCCCCTCGAATTCGGCGAGTGCTTGTTCGTAGTGGGTCCACGTCGGATTATGAAACCTCCCGTACGTGAACGGCGAGGTCGCCGGATCGCCGGCCAGGTGGTACATCGCCGAAAAGACGGGCCCCGGCAGAAAGGGCTCGCCTTGCGCGGGTGCGGGAAGCCCCGCGCGCACGACCCGCGTGGCATCACGAAGACCGTCTCCCGGTTTGGCATCAGTCATGTTCGCGCTTTCGTGCCAACCCGGTCAGCCGGCCATTTCGAGCCGACCGTATACGGGCCGCGTGTTAATGTTTCGCGGCCCGTCGCTTGTTCGAGGCGGAGGTGTTCCGCATGTTAGTCGCCAGGGCTACGAATTCCAGATTGTACTTCTTGGTCATCTTGCGGCGCATGTTGGCCACGCCGATTTGGATTCTTTGCATCCCTTGCGTGCGGATGGCGCTGTTTTCCACCTGCGCGACGTCCGACACACTCACGTCGGAATTCTGCCCCCGACTGATCGACCGCCTGCGTTCGGCCATCGCGCGCAGGCTTTGAGCGACCTCGGCTCCAAACGCCAGCAATTCTTCATCGACGTGCAACAGCGGCAGATTGTCGATCTGGTCGGCCGCTTTTTCCAGGTTCACGGCGTGGTGCAAGTTGTTGTCGGGACGCAATTCGACAAGTTCCCGCTCAAGCGATTCGAAGTACTTGGTGGTGGCCTCGACCGTCACCTTGGCGGCTTCTTGTTTCCGCGTCAACTCCTTTGTTTGCACGTCGGCAGCCACCGTGAGGGTGATTGCCAACCCTTTCATGCTGGCGAGCATACCCCGAACGAGTTCCGCGTCACTCACAGTCTCCACGGACCTGCGCGACTCGTAGCGGGACGCCCCCAATCGACCTGATGTGGACGCGAGTTTCGAGTCGCCGTAAGGATCACCGACCAGCCGCACGTGCGCGGACATGCCCGGTTTCAGCATCCGGTCTGGATTCGGGACCTCAATCGACACGTCGCCGGAATGTCCGGCCGATAGGTCGCTGCCCAATGAGCGGATGACCCGGCCTGTGAATTGACGGTTTGGCATCGCGTCGAAAGTGATCAGGGCCGCGTGGGTGTCAGGCGTCAGGGCTTGGGCAACATCCGCGGCCGGCGAATCGAGGGTCAGCTTTAGAGTCGAGACATCCATGATCTGCAGCACGACCATGCCGGGCGTAATCCGATCGCCGACGCTCACGCGTCGCTCGGCCACGTAGCCCGAGATCGGTGCGTTGATTCGGGTTTCCCCCGAGGCCTGTCGCGCGCGGGTCAGGGCGGCTTCTGCCTCGGCCACTCGGGCGCGAGCCTGCGGTTCGCCGCTATGGCCGAAGCGGCCGCCTCCCGCGGGTCCGCCAAGCATACGCGGGCGACGTTGGTCGCCGCTCGCCTGCCGAAGTTGCACGTTCTCCAGCTCGCTTTTCGCCAACTCGAGGGTCATTTCGGCGCGTCGCACCGTCTCCTCGATGGCCGGATTCTCGAGTTCGAGTAAGGTTTGGCCCTTTTCGACGAGATCGCCTGGGTCGACGCGGGCGCGGAGGACGGAGCTATTGGCGGAGGCTCGAACCTCAAATTCCGCTGCCGGGGCGAGCCTACCCACGAGTTCGGATCGTTCCGAAGAGGTGTGGGGCAGTGTGGCTGGGCTATCGGTTTTCGCGACCGCGGGAACAGCCGCGGCGGACTGCGGGCTTGGGGCCAATTTGACCCGGTTGGTGGACAGGTAAACCGCGGAGCCTGCGGCAACGGTGGTCGACAGTGACAAAATGGCCACTAGAGCTTTCATGGCGGGCCCTCCAATCGAGAACATCACTTAGAAGTTCGAGGCGGGGGAAAAGGGGGCTCGGCGAAACCGACATCGGGGCCGGCACGCAGTCAGAGCACCCAGGCGGGCAGGCCCGAATTAGAGCAGACTGCCACGCATCAATCAAGTTACATGTATGGGGTGTTATGCGTTTGGGAAATTTGGGTCAACCCCGAGGCCATTAATGATCGGAAAGTCAGCCTCAAGATGGGGGGCGAATCGGCTCAGAGGGACGGCGCCTATTCTCGCCTGAATGAGTCCGGTCCCCAGTGGGCCGCCTGTCTCCGCGCCCGTGTCCGGACCTGATATTGCTCCGTTCTAACTCTCTTGCAGGTCAGTCGTTAGATTCGTCCGTTTCACAATTGCTGGAAGGGACCGATCGGGACCGGACCGCATCTAAGCGAGTGTCAGCCGAGTCCCGAAAGCGACTCACATCCGGGCGCAGCGGCCGCGGCGGGAAAGACTCCCTATATCAGGAAAAACATTCCCGCCCCGCCGGGAACAATACAGTTTTTCCCGGCGGGAAAGCATTTTCCCGCCGGACAGAAGCAAGCCCGATCGGCGGACCCTAGGGCTTTTCATTGCGGAGTTTGCACGCCACATTCCGCGTGTCCATTCTCCATTTTCCAGCGTTTCGGATTTCCATCGAGAGTGGTTTTCTACGCGCGTAGAAACTCCGCGCGAGATCTTGGGTGCTCCGGCCCTTTCATCACGGACGTTCAATGGGGCGCACGACGGGCACTGCGGCCTCGGCTAAAAATCTGCAAGAAATGTTGCAATCCACCTCGGGATCTTCCTTAGTAGAGTGGGAGAGCCAGGAATCAGAGCCACACCCCCATGACCGAAAAACGTCAGTGCTCGAAATGCGGAGCCGATCTGTCGCTCGACGCGGTCCAGACAGTGTGCCCGAAGTGCTTACCACCAGCGGCACTCGAGAGCCAAGTCGCGGCAGCCGATCGGATGGCGACGGATCCGGTTGTCACTCCCAGCCTGGCGGAGGCCGCGACCATTCCTCCATCGCCTTCGCGCCGCACTCCCTATCTGGAGACGTTAGCCGGAAAGTTGCCTCACCTGGATGACTTTGAACATCTGGGTCAGGGCGGCATGGGCATCGTCTACAAGGCGCGGCAACGGCAATTGAACCGGCCGGTTGCCGTGAAGATCCTTCCGCCTGCCAGCGGCGAGCGGGCCGCCTTCGCGGAGCGATTTACGCGCGAGGCCCAGGCGCTCGCTCGGCTCAATCATCCGAACATCGTGCAGGTTTACGATTTTGGGCAGACCGACGACTTGTTCTTTTTCGTGATGGAGTATGTCGACGGCGTGAACCTGCGGGCCCTCATGCGCGACGGCAAGCTCACCCCCGAGGAAGCTCTCAAAATCGTGCCGCAGATCTGCGAAGCCTTACAGTTTGCCCATGACGAGGGGATCGTTCATCGCGACATCAAGCCCGAGAACCTGCTGATCGACAAGAAGGGGCGGCTGAAGATCGCGGACTTCGGATTGGCAAAACTGCTGGGTCAGGCAACGGAAGATTTCTCTCTCACCGGAACCGGGCAGCTCATGGGAACGCTGGGATACATGGCGCCCGAGCAGTTGCAACAGGCCCACACGGTCGATCACCGGGCCGACATCTATTCGTTGGGCGTAGTGTTTTACGAAATGCTGACGAGCCATTTGCCGATCGGCCGATTCGAACTCCCTTCACAAAAGGTCCACGTCGACGTGCGACTGGACCAGGTTGTCCTGCGCGCACTCGAGAACGAACCCGACCGGCGCTATCAACACGCGAGCGACGTGAAAACCGATGTGGAACTCGCTTCGAGACCGCAGGCCGTGCCCACGCCGACAGCAGGCGAACCAGAGAGCGCGATCGGCGCGCTGGCAACGTCACAGCCGCCGGCGACGCGAAGTCCGATGTCAGACCACGTCATCCGAGAGGCTTCTCGCGCGTTGTGGTCGGAGAGAAACAAATTTTTCGTCAACGTCGTCAAAGCACTCTTGCTGGCGACCTACATCTTGGGCGGCTTGATGTTCTTCACCGCGACGGTCCGGAAGTCGAGTCGCGGGTTGGTCAGCCGGATCGGCGTTCCTTCGCCGTGGTTTGTGCTGAATGCCTGGGATTGGCCGGCCACTCCCGGGCAGAACACGGCACACCGAACTTATCGATCTCTGGCAGGCGTCGACATTCGCGCCTCCTCCGCCTGGTTGGTCGCGGCCGCCGCACTCCTCGCCTATTACGTATATTGGCGGATCAAGCAGGTCGAAACAGGCGACCAAAAGAAATTCCGGCTCCCTGCCCGCCATGCGCTGGCCTGGTCGATTTTCGGCGTCTTCGTGTTGCTCGCTAGCTTCTCGGTGCTGGTTTTCTCCTTTGGAGTGTGAGCGCGGTTGGCTTGCCGCCCCACTCTAGGAGGCCAGGATTTCCATCGCCGCATTGAAGCCGACCGGATTAAAGTTAACTCCGCTGTAGGCTTCGGCCTCGAGATCGGCTTGGAGGTTGTAGTCGGTCGGGTTTTGGGCGACGTAGAGCGAGGCAGTGACTCCCGCGCCCTTCGTGACCGTGTCCGTCGCACCGCCGGTGAAGACAATGAGCGGGCCGCCCGTGTTGAACACGCCTTGCGCCACGCCGTTGAGCGTGACGGCGATGCCCCCGCTCGCCGTGGTGAAGCTCACCGTGTCATTCCCACCCGTGCCGCCGACAAACAGGGCCGTCTGGTGGATGTTGAACGGATTGAATCCGATAAACACAAACAACACGCGAATCGTGACGGTCGCCGGCGCGCTGGTGTGGCCGAACTCGTCGGTTGCCGTGACGGTGACCGTATAGGTGCCCGAGCGCGTGAAGATGTGCGCCCACAGGAGCGGGCTCTTCGAAGAAAGACTTTCGGTGTGGCCGTCTCCCCAGTTGAAATTGAGCGTGTAGGGGGCGGCCTGCGCCGTGGCATTTGTGTCCGACGCGACGATCAAGAAGGGAACTGGCTCGAACGGAACGGCGAACGGTAGCGGCGTCTTGATCGAAACGGTCACGTTGGAGGCGGGCGCGGTGACCGTTATCGCCACCGTTGCCGACGCGGTTTGATTGCTGACGAGGTCCGTGAACGTGACGGTCAACGAGGCCGGCCCGAAAAAGCCGACCGTCGGAGTGAAGGTCAATCCGTTGAGATCGGCATTCAAGTTGGCGAGCGTCCCTTTGATGGTCATCGAAGCCGAGTTGTTCGACCCGGTGACAAAGGTCAGCCCGGTGGTGCTCGCCAGCTTGATCGTCCCGTGCGTCACCACCAGCGTGAGCTGTTCGATGCTACTGCCGGCGGTCGCGTCTGCGACACTGATCGCGTTGTGATTGGCGCTTGAAAAAACGAGCGATGCATTCTCTGCCAGCGAGGCAGTTGCCGGTGCCGTCACCGATGGCGGAGTGCTGACGGCGTTGACCGTGATTGCCACGCTGGCAGTGCCGGTCAGGCTGTCGGACGTGTCGGTGTCGGAAAGGCTGAGCTTGTCCGGCCCGCTATAACCCGAGCCCGGCGTGTAGGTCAACGTGGCCAGAGCCAGATTCACGTCCGATATTTGGCCGGTGACTCCGACCGACCCCGTGCCGTTATTGGTGATCGTCACACCGGGAGTCGCCGTGAGCGAGAGTGTGCCGTGACTGACGCTCAGTGAGAACTGCTCGGCTGTGCCACCCACGTCAGTCACGCTGATGGCATTCGTTCCGGTGAAAGCCAAGCTGCCGTTTTGATTGACAGACGCGGTTGTCGGCGCCGCAATAGTCGGCGGCACGGGACCAATGGTGAAGGTGACCGGCAGACTCTGGGTGTCGGAGGCATAGTTCGGATCATTGCTGAGGAAGGAGGCAACGACCGTGTAGGTGCCGGGCAGCGTCGGTGCGTTCGCCGAAGGGGTGCCGGTCGGCGTGCTTCCCATGAAGTAGACGAACCCGAACGTGCCGTCGACGGTGCCGCCGCCGACACCGGCCACCTTGGCCGTGGCGGGGAATGGATTGCCGTTATAGGTGCCGCCGGCATCGCTGGCGGTCACGGTTGGGGTCGCTTGAAGAATGCGGAACGGTTGGTCTTCGACGACCGTGCGATAGTCCTGGCTGCCGATGAAGTTCTCCTCCGCGGTATAGTTCCCTGCGTCTGTCGGGGGCGTCGACGAAGGAGTGCCGTTGAGTGCGGTGCCCGTGTAATAGACGAAGGTGGGAGCGACGCCTTCGAGGGTGGGGCCCGGTGTATCGTCCACGCCTACCACGTCTCCGGCCATGGTGCCCGTGGCGGGAAATGGGTTGCCGTTGAAGGTTCCCCCCGGGGCCGACAACGTCATCGTT
>DASRXU010000069.1:0-3098 GCA_035687365.1 Planctomycetaceae bacterium
CCGGACTTTGATCCACCTCGCCTGTCCCGACCCCGACCAACCGAAGCGGTTACGACTCTGGGTCGAAAAGTCGTTTGACGTCAAGCCCCCCGCGCTCGGCGTGACCATTGGTGAGGCGGGCAACGAATACGACAGCAGTCCGGCGGCGGAGGCCGCCGAAGAGGCTTCCGCCGCCCGAAAGCGCGGCAAAGCCCCCGTCAAACTCGACGCGTGCAAGGAGTGGCTCGTCGATCAGCTCAGCACCCAACCCGCTCGCGTCAAGGATGTTCGCGCGCTGGCGATTGATTCCGGCTATGTCCCCAACACGCTCTACAAGGCCGCCACGAGCCTTAGAGACGCTAACACAATGACATTTCCGGGAGGGCGAGGCTGGCCTTCAGAAAATTTGGTGTTGACCTGCCAGATTTACCTTGCCCGAGTCGCCAATTTTTGCGCTAGTGCAAGTCTAGGATGATCCCAAGGACGCGGCAACAGGAGAGACGCATGGACGCGACCATGTCAGGCAAAACAAAGGCTCGGCCTCGGGCTGATAAGAAATCCCGGAAGCGACCCGGCGCATGGATGCGATTCCTCGAAATCAGCCGGGACGGCTGGAAGCGCAAGTATAAGGAGCTCAAGGACTCGATCAAGCGGCTCAAGAACCGCGTGGCCGACCTTACCAAGAGCCGCGAGCAGTGGAGATCCAAGGCGGAACAAGCCCGCGACCAGGTGTCTGTCCTTGAAGCCGAGATTGCCAGTCTGCGCGTGCTGGTTGCCGTGTCGACGGAAAAAAAAACGACCCGGGCATCTACCCGCTAACGTTCGATACGGCCGAGCAGTACGTACCCCGCGGCCAGCAGTATTCCGTTGGCATGGTGCGGCGGTTTGTGTCGCTGGTGATCGACTGCAGTGCATCCCTGAATTGCACGGCCAGCGTGATCAGGTATTTGGGCCCGGCGGCGCGCCACGACGAAACGGCTCCCGATTCTTCGACCGGGAGGCTGTGGCTTATGCGGATCGGGCTGGCAGCTCTTCTCTGCCCCAAAGTCATCGCCGATGATTGGATCTGGATGATCGACCATTCGATCCAGATCGGGCAGAGTAAGTGTCTGGTCATCCTTGGCCTTCGGCTCCGGGATTTTACGATCGCTCGACCGCTCGATCATCAGGACATGGAACTGATCGACCTGGTACCAATGAAGAACGCGACCAAGCACACTGTGGCCAAGTGCTTGCAGGACGCCGTGGCCAAGACGGGGGTCCCTCGCGCGATCCTGAGCGATCACGGGGCCGATCTCCATGGGGCCGTCGCGATCATTCAACAACTGCATCCTGAGACGGATGAACTTTACGACATCAAGCACAAGGCGGCGTGCTTGCTCAAGGCTTTGCTGGAGGGCGACGAGCAGTGGAAGCGATTCGCCAGCCTGTCAGGGCAGACGAAGTTTGCGACTCAGCAGACCGGGATGGCATTCTTGGTCCCTCCCAGCCAGCGATCTAAGTCACGGTTCATGAACCTTGGCGAACTGGTAAAATGGGGATGGCTGACCCTCGCGTTGCTGGACGAGCCCTCACGACTGCAGAGTCTTGGGGTGTCGATGGAGCACGTGCGGTCCAAATTCGGCTGGCTGGCCGAGTTCCGCGAAGCGCTGGCCGAATGGTCGGCATACCAGGATGTGATTGAGAAGACCTTGGAATTTGTTCGGTGCCGTGGATATTACGCGGGAGCAGGTCAGGATCTGGCTGCTGCAGTACCCACCCCATCGGAACACACCGCCAACGAGTTGCGGCAGCAGTTGATCGCGTTCGTGACCGCCGAGTCGTCGAAGTCTCGAAGTGGGGAGGTTCTGCCAGGAACGACGGAGGTACTGGAATCCTGTTTCGGGAAGTTGAAGGCGTTGGAAAATGGCCAATCCAAGAGTGGATTTACCGGATTGGTGCTGAGCCTCGGCGCGATGGTCACATCACTGAGTTCGGAAACCATCGTCGAGGCCCTGGAACGATGTCGTGTTCGCGATGTGCTTGCGTGGTGCAAAGCGAAGCTGGGCGAATCGGTTCAATCGCAGAGAAGGAAGGCTTACGGCAAACCAAAATGCGCACCAAATCCGGGATGAACGATGAATTGGCACCAGGCCAACTTTTCGTCACCCCAGCCTCGCCCTCCCGGAAATGTCATTCTGTTAGCGTCTCTTAGGTATTTCCGAGGAACACTCGTCGCTTGAGTGGAGGCACGAGATTGAGCGTCTTGAAAATCACTTTCGCAATCGCCTTGCCGACACGGCTGTCCGTGTGGGCCTGCTCCATCGCCTTTCGCGAAGTACGTACAGCGTCGAAACCGTAGACGAGCATCTCGGACTCGTATGCGTGGATCGCTTCGAGCACAGTGCTCTGACCGCGGTGTGCCGACGCAAGGTTTCGGCATAGCACCGCCGCGTCTCGCAGAGCGATATTCGCGCCGATGCCTCGAAACGGGGTCATGCTGTGGATGGCGTCGCCGAGCAACGTGATGTTCCGGGTCGGCCAGGGCGAGACGGGCACTGACGTCCGGATCTTCAGCGACGCGATCGTCGACGCGTCTGCCGCGCGGACGAGCCGGTGGAACTGCGGATGCCAGTCCGCGATCATCCCCAGAACGATCTGGCGCAGCCCGTCACCGTCTCGCTCACTGAGATCGGCCCCGTGCGGATACGATTCGCGTCGGGCTGAAAAAGCCCAGAAGATGTAGTCGCTCGTGTTGTCAAACAAAAAACCAGGGTGTAGGACCTCCGCCGCGTCTGGTCCGCCGATCTTGCCGTGGGTCGGAACATCCTTGCGGTGGATCATGGACGCGCAGAACATGAAGCGCCCTTTCGGGCCCGAGACGCTTGCGAGACCGTCAAGGATCGGCCGCGGCAGCCATGCGCGGGTTTCGTCATTGACCGGGACCTTTCCCGCGATTCCGACAATTCCGGTGTCGACGCGCTCGGCATGAGGCAAGAACTGACCACGAACCTTCGAATTTGCGCCGTCAGCTCCGACCAAGATGTCCCCGATCGCTGAGCTGCCATCGTCGAAGTGGGCAACGACCCGGCCATCGGGTGTCTCCTCATACCTCTGGAATTTCTTGTCGAAATGAGCCG
>DASRXU010000070.1:0-13273 GCA_035687365.1 Planctomycetaceae bacterium
GTTCTTCGCGTTGCCTCGAATTAAGCCACATGCTCCACCGCTTGTGTGAGCCCCCGTCAATTCCTTTGAGTTTCAGCCTTGCGACCATACTCCCCAGGCGGAGCACTTAATGCTTTCGCTGCGTTCGGATGGGCCGAAGCCCCTCCCAACTAGTGCTCATCGTTTACAGCCAGGACTACCGGGGTATCTAATCCCGTTCGCTCCCCTGGCTTTCGTGTCTCAGCGTCAGACGAGACCCAGTGTGCCGCTTTCGCCACCGGCGTTCCTTCCAATATCAACACATTTCACCGCTCCACTGGAAGTTCCGCACACCCCTATCTCACTCAAGCCAGTCAGTTTAGAGCGCAGTGCCTCGGTTGAGCCGAGGCCTTTCACACCCTACTTAGCTGGCCGCCTACACACCCTTTAAGCCCAGTGATTCCGAATAACGTTCGCACAGTACGTATTACCGCGGCTGCTGGCACGTACTTAGCCCGTGCTTCCTCTGAGGCTCTGTCAATCATCTGGGAGTACCCAAATGAATTTCATCCCCTCTGACAGCGGTTTACAACCCGAAGGCCTTCATCCCGCACGCGGCGTCGCTCGGTCAGACTTTCGTCCATTGCCGAAGATTCTCGACTGCAGCCACCCGTAGGTGTCTGGGCAGTATCTCAGTCCCAGTGGTGGGGGCCATGCTCTCACACCCCCTAGGCATCGTCGCCTTGGTGAGCCATTACCTCACCAACTAGCTAATACCACGTAGGCCGCTCCAAAGGCGGAATCACACCCATTGCTCTGAAAAATGAAATCCAGAGATTATCCGGCATTACCCACAGTTTCCCGTGGCTATTCCGGTCCTAAGGGCACGTCACCTACGCCTTACTACCCCGTTCGCCGCTGTCCCCCTTGCGGGTTCTCGCTCGACTTGCATGCCTAATCCACGCCGCCAACGTTCATTCTGAGCCAGGATCAAACCCTTCATAATGTACGCTTTTAGTCACAGGCCACGTGTCCCCGAAGGAACGCAACAGCCCATGTCAATTAGCAGAACGGAAGGTTTGATGTTGTCGAAGCTCGCCAAAAAACGAATCGACTCCCGTTTGCGGTCTTGTGAACCACTGTCTTGCAACAGCGAGCCTCTAGACCAAAGGAGCCGACGATTTTAAGACGATCGACGACAGCCGCATCCTAAAAACTCAAACGACTTGTCGGACTCACCAACCAAATTGTCAAAGAACAAAGCGAACGCGTCTCCCGATCATTCGAGAAAGCGTCCGCAAGTGAAAGGTCATGTTAGCATCGGCCATGAGGGTGTCAACTCCCGCAGCCTAAAAAATTTAATTTCGCGCGAGGAACTCCAGCTTGAGCATATTTCTGCGGAAAAATGGCCGTTTTTCTTCCGCCGCTCGTTCCGCGCCGCGTCTAAGCGCATGATCCGTTGATGCAAAAGTTGTGTCGAAACTCTGGGCCTCACGACTGGCCGCATTTGCCGATTGCGGCTTTTGCGCTGCCTTCATTAGAATGCGTCCGCGCACGTGGCCGGCCGAACCGCGAGTAAGAACGTCCGAATGAGCGAAGCGAAAATCCTTGTCACCGCAGCCCTTCCGTACGCGAACGGGCCGATCCATTTGGGTCACCTGGTCGAATACGTTCAAACCGACATCTGGGTGCGGTTTCAAAAGCTTCGCGGCCGCCGTTGCATCTACATATGTGCCGACGACACGCACGGCACGGCCATCATGATTCGGGCTCAGCAGGAAAAGCGGAGCGAAGAGAGTCTGATCGCCGACATGCGACAGCAGCATCTTCGCGATTTTACCCAGTTTCACATCGAATTTGACAATTACGGCAGCACGAACAGCCCTGAGAATCGGGCCCTGTGCGGTGAGTTTTGGACCGCGCTGCGACGGGCGTCCCTAATCAACGAGCGGGATGTGACCCAGCTCTTCGACCCGGAGGCGAAGACCTTTCTGGCCGATCGGTTCGTGAAAGGAACCTGTCCGGTCTGCAAAACGCCCGGACAATACGGCGACAGTTGTGAAAAGTGCGGCTCGACCTATAGCCCGGCCGACTTGATCGACCCCAAAAGCACGCTGTCTGGGGCGACGCCCGTGGTGCGAAGCGCTCCGCACTTGTTCGTGAACATCGAGCAGCTCCACCCGTTTTTGCAGGAGTGGACGCAATCGGGCGAGCATCTGCAGACCGAGGTCGCCAACTATCTGAAAGGGCACTTCCTCGGCGAGCCGCTGCGGGATTGGGACGTGTCGCGGCCGGCGCCGTACTTCGGCTTCGAGATTCCCGATAGTCCGGGCAACTATTGGTACGTCTGGTTCGATGCTCCGATCGGTTACCTGGCTTCAACACGTCAGTGGTGCGATCAACGGGGCGAATCCTTCGAGAGCTGGTGGCGCAGTGCCGACACCGAAGTGCATCACTTTATCGGCAAAGATATCACGTATTTTCACACGCTGTTTTGGCCGGCCATGCTCAAAACGGCGGGCTACAACTTGCCCGCGAAGGTGCACATCCACGGGTTTCTGACCGTGGGCGGCGAGAAGATGTCCAAATCGAAAGGGACATTCATCCAAGCCGCAACGTACCTCAAGCATTTGAATCCCGCGTACCTGCGGTATTACTACGCCTCCAAGCTGGGGACGGCGCTCGACGATCTCGATCTCAACCTCGAAGAGTTTGTGAACAAGGTCAATTCGGACCTGGTCGGGAAGGTCGTCAATCTGGCGAGTCGCACGGCGAAGTTCTTGGAGAACAATTCGCTTTCGGACCAGTATCCGGGCGACGGCGGTTTGTTCGATCAAGCGGCGGCGGACGGCGAGCAGATTGCGGCGGCCTACGAAGCGTGCGATTACAACGCGGCCATGAGGTTGATCATGGCCTGTGCCGATCGGGCCAACAAATTCGTCGACGATCGACAGCCCTGGACGTTGCGGAAGGATCCGACGCGTGCGGCCGAGCTGCGGGACGTCTGTTCGATCTCGCTGAATTTGTTTCGGCAGTTGGCGATCTACCTGGCCCCCGTGTTGCCCGTGCTGGCCGAGCAGGCTGGCAAACTTTTGCACGCGACAATTGGGCCGGGCGATTGGAACCAGGCGTCGAAACCGCAGCAAGGGACCAAGGTCGGCGTGTTCGAACACATGATGAAACGGGTCGAAAAACAGCAGGTGGATGCCATGATCGAAGACAGTAAGCCGAGCGGACCGCAACCGTCCGTCGGACAGTCAGATGGCGGACAGCCGGCCGACGGACCGGAAGCGCTGGCCAAGGAGCCCCTCACGGGCGAACTTTGCACCATCGACGACTTTGTGAAGGTCGACATGCGAGTCGCCCGGGTCCTCGAGGCCGAAGAGGTCAAAGAATCGGACAAGCTGCTGCGGCTGACGCTCAGTCTGGGTGGCGACCAACGGCGCAACGTCTTCGCGGGAATCAAAGGGGTCTACAAGCCCGAGGATTTGGTGGGAAAACTGGTCATCTGCTGCGCGAACCTCGCACCGCGGAAAATGCGGTTCGGCGTCAGCGAGGGGATGGTGTTGGCTGCCGGTACCGGGGGACAGGAAATCTTCGTCCTGCGGCCCGACCAAGGAGCCGTTCCTGGTCAGCGGGTGCACTAAGAGTGCTAAGGCCGTCAACCTTTCATAGCGTCTAAGAATTTCGTGCCGAATCAGGGAACGATTCAGGCACGGTTAGCGTCTGGATTTTCAGCAGGAATTGCGTTCCAGATGAGCCCGGCAGGAGTGCCAGGATGGACGCGAGACTCTCGAACTCGAGTTCGACGCGCCGCTCTGCGATCGGTTACGCCGTGCGTGTGGTGGCGATCTGCGGCTTGATCGCCATCGTCTGCGTGGGCTCGTCGCCCGCCGCTCCGCCTCTCGAGCTGCCGAGCGTCAAGATTTCGGGTGTGCCCCACGTCCAGCAGAAGCCCGACTTTTGCGGCGAGGCGTGCGCGGAGATGTACCTGCGCAAGCTGAACTTGCCCATCGATCAGGACCAAGTTTTCGACCAATCGGGGCTCGACCCCGCTCAAGGGCGCGGTTGCTACACGGCCGATCTGGTGCGGGCCCTCAAGCACATCGGGTTCAATATTGGGCCGGTCTGGTATTCGATTCCCGCGCACGACGCGTGGCCGAGCCTCAACGACGAATTTGCCGCCCTGCACGCCGACTTGCGGCGCGGCGTTCCGTCGATCGTCTGCACGCGGTTCGACGATCAACCTCAAGCGCCCGAGCATTTTCGGCTGGTCCTGGGCTACGACGCGCAGAGCGACGAGGTTCTGTATCACGATCCGGCCGAGGTGGAGGGCAGTTACCTCCGCATGTCGCGACCGAAATTTCTGCGGTTGTGGCCCCTCAAAGCCAACGAGGACAGGTGGACGCTCATCCGGATGAGATTGGAGCCAGGCCGTTTGATCGCCCCGCCGCGGCATGTCGATGGCATCTCGAATGCCGACTATGCCCAACATATCCACAAGTTGAAATCGCGAGTGCCGGAAGGCTTCACGCTGGTGCTCGAACGGCCATTTGTCGTCCTCGGTAACGAACCGCCCGACACGGTGCATGCCCGCGTCAAGAACACGATCGAGTGGGCCGTCTCGCGTCTGAAGCGCGATTATTTCGATCGCGACCCGTCTGAAATCGTCGATATCTGGCTGTTCCAGGATGGCTTCACATACGAGGAGTACACCCAAAAGTTGCTGGGGGAAAAGCCGACCACTCCCTACGGCTTTTACTCGCCGCGGCACCGGGCCCTGGTGATGAACATCGCGACGGGGGGCGGAACGCTCGTGCACGAAATCGTGCACCCGTTCATGGGGTCGAACTTCCCCGACTGCCCCTCCTGGTTCAACGAGGGGCTGGCCTCGCTCTACGAGCAAGCCCACGATCGCGCGGGACACATCGCCGGCCTCACCAACTGGCGGTTGCGCGGACTGCACGCGGCCATTCACGATGGACAGGTGCCGTCGTTCGAGAAACTGTGCAGCACGACGACGCGTGAATTCTACGACCGCGACGGCGGCACGAATTACGCGCAGGCTCGCTACCTCTGCTACTACCTCCAAGAGCACGGCTTGCTGGCCAAGTTCTACCGAGAATTCCGCCGCCACGCAGCGGCCGACCCGACCGGTCTCGAAACGCTGAAGTCGGTCCTCGGGGAAGAGAACCTCGATGCGTTTCAAACACGCTGGGAGAAATACGTGCTCAAGCTGAAGTTTGAGCCGTAGCTTAGCGGTGGGGCTCTCTCTCGCATCTCGGTCGCGAGATCGCTCAGCCTGGGCGAATGGCGCCTGGAATCATTGCCGGGCGCCTGTTTCCCAAGCCGACGGCTCTGCCGTCGCTCCGGGACGACAGCGGAGCTGTCGGCTTGGGAAAAGTGTGTGTTATGAGAACGCCCCACGTCGAAGGTGCAATCGCAACACTTTCAGATCATGTAGTACCAACCCTCTTTGCCTTCGAGGCTCTCGGCATAGCGCGGGCAGATTGCGCACACGTCGCCCTTGAGGACCTCGTAGGCAAAGCGGATGGCTTCCAGAGTGCTCGACCAGACGGCGCCGGTTTCCTGAAAGGTGAAAACTCGCTCGGGCCCCAAGCGGCGGACTAATCCGCCCGCTTCGATGATTCGCATGAAGTCGGGGCGAATGCCGCACAGGAGCACGGTGGCCCCGAGTTTGTCCATGCGTTCGATGAAGCGCTCGAGCACCGCGAGGCAAACGGGATCGGGGTTCCGCGCGCGTTTCACCCTCAGCACGACGACGCGAATCCCTTCCCGGGTGAGGGCGGCGATTCTGTCGAAGTGATCTTCTAACTCGGGTGCCGCCCCAAAGAAGAATTCGCCTTCGAGGCTGAAGATGCGAATCCGTCCGCACTGGGGATCCGACGTGATGCGTTCGCGAACAACGCGTTCGGGGGCCAGCACCAGCTCGGTCATGTGGATGCGGGCCGCGCGGGGGACATAAAACAGGAAGGACAAAAAGACGCCGATCAGGATGCAGAACTCGACCGAAATGGCGACGGCCGCGATCGCGGTGAGGCAGACGATCCAGGCGTCGGACCGCGTCGTTTTCAGGTGGTAGGCCAATTGTTGCTTATCGACCAGCCGCCAAGCGGCCACCATCAAGATGCCGGCCAGCCCCGAGCGTGGAATGTAGTAGGCGAAGCGGGCAAACAAGACCACGATGAGCGCCACGGCTCCCGCACTAATCACTCCCGACCATTGCGTCTGAGCGCCGGCCTGCTGATTGATCGTGGAGCGCGTGAGAGAGCCCGAGCCCGGGTAGCAGTGAAATAGGCTCCCTGTCAAATTCGCCAGTCCCTCGCTGAGACATTGTTGATTGATGTCGAGCTTCTGTCCGGTTTGGGCGGCGATCGCCTTGGCCATGGAGATCGCTTCGAGCAGCCCGAGCAGAGCGATGGCCAAGCTGCTGCCGGCCAGAGCGCGGACATGGGCCCAATCGAGTTTGGGAACTTCAAACGCCGGAAGCTCGGCAGGAATCTTGCCGACCACGTCGACTCCCAGCTCTTTGAGTCCGAAAGCCCAAACTATTGCGGCCGTCCCCATAACGGCAATGAGTAGCGCGGGGAGCGGAAACCGCAATCGCCGGTTGATGAATCCCAAAGTCAGTGCAATGGCAACCGTGCCCAGGCCAACCATCAGCGTCGGGAAGTGAGTCTGGTCGATGTGCGAAATGGTGTGCCAGAAGCGGAACACGAAGTGTTCGTCTGCTGTGACGATCTTGGGGAGCCCGAACAGATTCTTGAGCTGATCAAGCACGATCAGCACGGCGGCGCCCAGGGTAAATCCCACGATCACCGCGTGCGAGATGTAGCGATTGAGGTCGCCTAACCGCAGCAAAGTGATCAACAATTGCACGGCGCCGACCAATAGGGCCAGGACGACCGCCAATTGCACGCGATCGGCTTCAGGGAACGCGACCAGCGCGCTCAAAACGGCGATCGAAATCGCGTTCGTCGGCCCGTTAATCAATTGCTTCGAAGAATCGAAGAGCGCACCGACCGCCGTCATCACGATAGCCGTGTAAAGCCCGTACTCCGGCTTCAGCCCGGCGGCCAGCGCGTAAGCCATGGCTTGCGGGACCGCGACCGTGGCGACCGTCAGCCCCGCCATCGTGTCGAGAAACAGCGACCGACGCGAATAGGTTCGCAGCGAGTCGAAAGCCGGCACAATGCGAAAGAAGCCTTCGCGCCACGAGCCGCTGGCTTGTCCGTCGCTGGCCGCCGGATCCTTCGTCGCTGGCTTGTCCGACAGGACGCGGGCCATTCACCTCACCTGGCTGGTCGATTTCTTGCCGAATTCAAAAACGAACTTGGTGCCGAGTTGGGAAGGATCATAACGCCAAGGGCTCCGCGACGCAGGCGTAGGGCACGAAGCGGGGGGGCGACCCAAACAGACTCTTGGTTCGTGTGCCACTGCTGAGACGTCTTCGGGTCAGCAGTGCGTCTCGCCGGAAGCGAGAACGCGATCACATGCCGAGTCTGTTGCGATGACCTGTGCGATGCTCGTATTAACGACACTGCTGAGCGGTTGCCGCTCAGCAGTGGCACACAGACATGAGTTCAAGATCCGGTTTCCGGACCGCGGGGTTGAAGCACCCACGTGAAGAGCCCTCACCCTGCCCTCTCCCATCGGAATGAGAGCGGGTTCAAATCTATACCTCGAACGACGAGTTCGCGCTCGGGATCACAGGATCCTCGTCGCACAGGTCGTGGAGGATCTGGGCCAACGATCTGGCAGCCGGACGCTCGCCGTGCACGAGAAACGCCCGGCCGATGTGTGACTCGGCC
Organism: Planctomycetaceae bacterium; assembly: GCA_035687365.1. Lineage (GTDB taxonomy): Bacteria > Planctomycetota > Planctomycetia > Planctomycetales > Planctomycetaceae > DASPSM01. The sequence goes on from DASRXU010000070.1 coordinate 7,791, forward strand.
GACATCTGCGAGAAATACCATTGGAAATCTTCCGCGTCGGCGTGTGCGGAGAGTCCACTGAGCGATTCGACCCGCGCGCGCACCTGATACGAACGGTCGAGAATCGTCACGACCGGCTGCTTCTCGGCGATGCGGCGGCCCAAGGTGTGCTCCGCCTGGAAGCCGATCAACACAATCGTGTTGCGGGGGTCTTCGATCGCGTGCTTGAGATGATGCTGAATGCGACCGCTTTCGCACATTCCGCTGGCGGAGATCACCACTAAGGGACCTTGCCGCCAATTCAGCTCGACACTTTCCCGCTGCGACTGGATGTAATTGAGCATCGGGAAATCGAACAGTTGGCGGCCGCCGCGCAGCACCCGCAGCGCTGCCGTGTCGAGCAGTTCGTGGTGCCGCTCGTAGACTTCCGTCACGCGATTCGCGAGCGGACTGTCGACAAAAATCGGCACGCGCGGCAAGCGACCCGCGCGGGCCAGTTCGTGCAGAAAATAGACAACTTGTTGGGTGCGTCCCAAGCTGAAGGCGGGAATGATAACCCTGCCCCCTTCCACCTCGGCGCGCTGCACGATCGCCAGCAAACGTTCTTTGAGATCTTCCGCGGGGGCGTGGATTGTTCCTCCGTAGGTCGATTCGGTGATTAGCACATCGCAGCCACCGACGGGCTGCGGATCGCGCAACAGCGGCAGGCCACGGCGTCCGAGATCGCCCGTGTAAACGACGCGGCGAACGTCTCCTCCGTCTTCAACATCCATTTCCGTGATGGCCGAGCCCAAGATGTGACCCGCTTCGGAAAAGCGCAGCCGAAAGGCGGGAGACAGCTCGTGCCACTCGGCGTAGTCCAACGTTTCGAAGAGCTTAATGACGCCTTGGATGTCGGGCTCGCCGTACAGCGGCTGGATTGCCGGTGCATCGGCCGCTCGGTGCAAATTCAGGTAGCGGGCATCTTCCTGTTGAATGTGCAAGCTGTCTTTGAGCATGACGGCGGCGAGGTCGGCGGTGGCCGGCGTACAGAAAATCGGCCCCCGAAACCCAGCTCGGAAGAGACCCGGTAAGTTGCCGCAGTGATCGATGTGCGCGTGCGACAGAATGACGCCATCGAGCAGCTTGGGCTGGCAGCGGAATTGGCTGTTCTTGGCGTGAGCCTCGGCTCGTCGTCCCTGAAACAGGCCGCAGTCGAGCAGAATTCGCAGGCTGTCTGTCTCGAGCAGGTGCTGGCTGCCGGTGACCTCTCCCGCCGCGCCGTAAAACGTGATCTTCAAGACGCGTGATCTTCAGGACAGGAGGTTCAGTGCGACTGCGGCGCCGTCGGCAGCGGACTTTCCGCGGCGGCGCTGGCTGGAAACTCAGCCGGCGTAGGGGACTCGGGCCCAAACTTGGGTCGCGCCGGCTGAAGCGAGTGAATCACCAACATGCCGGCCCCGGTGACGAGCGACATGTCGGCGAAATTAAAAACGGGCCAATGAAACTTGCCGAACGTGAACAGCAGAAAGTCTCGGACGGCCAACACGGTCAGGCCATTTTCATCAATGCAACCGGGCAAGCCGATTCGGTCGTACAGATTCCCCATTGTGCCGCCCAGGATCAGTCCCAGCGCGACTGTCAGCCACCAACTGCGTCCGGCTTTGAACACGAAGAGCCAGGTCGGAATGCCGATGACGGCCGCCGTGCTCAACGCGGCGAAGAGCCACGTGTAACCCTGCCCCACTCCCCAAAGCGCGCCCCGATTGAAGCTGGTGAACAAACGGAAAGAGAGCCAACCTTTGAGGTAGGGCACGCTCGTTCCGTCACGATCCCGAGGGGTGGCGAAGACAGCGTGTGTCCCGCGCACGGCCGGGTCCAAGTCGGTCCCTGGATAACCCAAATCGCGAAACACGAGCGATTTGGATCCCAGATCCACTGCCAGAACCACCGCGGCCAGCAGCAAGAAGACGACGACTCGATTCAGCGGAACGCCGTTCAAGGCGTAAGGTTCTCGCGCTTCCGCTCGCATTCGATGCAATTCTTGGCGTACGGGATGGCTTTGAGCCGCAGCTTGGGAATCAGAGCCTTGGCAGCGGTCTTGCCTTCCTCTAAACACGCCAGACAGGCACCGAAGGTACCCGCCTCGATGCGCTTCAAAGCGGCTTCGATTTCTGCCAGAACATCCTGGTCGCTTTCGGCGACCCGCAGGGAAAAATCCTGCTCAAAGGTCTGCGTGCCCAACTCGGCAATATGGGTGGGGCTTTTCGACTCGCCGCCGCCTTCATTGCGATCCAGGGCCTCGCGGGTCAGTTGTTGAACGTCACCACGGATTCGAGCTTGAAGCAAGAGCAGAGCGCTCTTGAATTCCATCAGCTCAGGCTTCTTCAACATGAATTCAAGTTCCGATTGCCGCACGTGCCGCTGAGAAAAGCACCCCATTATGGACGCCGTATTCTAGGCGGTCAAGGATCTGGCCGGCGCTTAGGGCGCGGCCTCGAATGCGGAAGCATCGGTGAACGTGGGACCAGAAGGCGCGGAGAATCGGGCGCGACCGGGCGTCATCGCCGCCGTTTTTGAGGGAGGCTGTTGCGGGATTCGACCGCCGGGTGCCACGGCTGAGCTTGCTCGATGAGATCCGGGAATTCGCAAAGCGACTGGATCGGGTGGTCCGGAGTCTGCAAGCCCCGGAAGGGGCGAAAGAGCATAGCCCAGGGCGCTGCCGCCCCCTGTCGGGGGCTACCGACGCGTGAGCACTGAGAAATCTCAGCCCGAATTCCCGGACACCTTTGAGCTTGGGAGCGGGGCATTGGGTCCGGTAGAGCCAGATCTTGAAGAGACGCGGCTCGGACGAGGAACAGGGACAGCACCAAAAAAACGAGCGGCCAGGGCCGGCAAAGCTGCCGGCCCTCGGCCGCCGATGGTCTGCGACGTCACCCACGCATGACGTCACAGAATTCACATGCGTGCAGACTCCCAGTTCTGATCTACCTCACTGGCAAATGACGTGCCCAACAGTCGCAGAGCCAAACTTCCTTAGATTCTCGTAGCTGAGCGACGCTATTCCCCCGAAAACGGCGACGAGGCGCCCCGCCAGGCGGTTGCTCGGCCGCCGCATTGCTTCGACGTCGGCCAATCGCTGGTTGAACGCGCGTCAGCCAATGGCAAGCGCGACAGTTCGACGGAGTTGAATCGGCGACGACTTTTCGACCAGGGTGGACGAACAACGAACTGTACGCATCCCACCCAACGCGTGCCCATCAACGGCTCGCAGGCGCTCTCTTCGGTTTCCCGATTCTAAGACTCTCAGAGGTCGCAGAACTTTGCGACTTGAAAGTTGGGCTCTGGCGGATTCTATTTCGTGAACTGCAGCTCGGTCGTTGAGGGAGTAAGCGAACCGGAGCCCATTCGTGCCGCAAGTTTTTCCGCGCGCGATGAACATCCTCTCGAGGGCTTCGCTCTTCGGGAGCCTGCTGGTGGCAGCCCTCGTCTTGTGGATCTGCCTGGTCTATACCCGCTCCCCCTATGGAACCGCCGCGGGCGTGATGCGCGTGCAGCAGGTTCCCTTCAGCCATCAGCATCACGTCGGCGTGTTAGGGATCGACTGCCGTTACTGCCACACCACGGTTGAGCACTCTTCCTTCGCCGGGCTGCCTCCCACGAAGACCTGCATGAATTGTCATTCGCAGATCTGGGTGGGCAGCGAAGTGCTCGAGCCCGTGCGTGCCAGCTATCAACAGCAGAAGCCGCTGGAGTGGGACCGGGTCTACAACCTGCCCGGCTTCGTCTACTTCGATCACAGCATTCATGTGAATAAAGGTGTCGGCTGCGCCTCGTGCCACGGACGCATTGATCAAATGCCATTCACCTATCAGGCCAAGTCGCTGTTGATGGAGTGGTGCCTCGACTGCCATCGCCATCCGGAACGTGAGCTTCGCCCGCGCGCCGAGGTCTTCAACATGAAATACGAGCAGCCGGCGAACCAGCTCGAGCTGGGCCGACACTTGATGAAAGAATACGACATCAAAGATTCGACCAAACTCACCAGTTGCAGCGTGTGCCACCGATGAGCCTGCGAAAAGACCTCGCTACCGAGCTCGCGACGCTGGAACAAGCGCTGGACGGCGCCTCGGGCAAAAAGTACTGGCGGAGCTTGGATGAGTTGGCGGGGACCGCGGCGTTTCAAAAGTTGATGCGGCGGGAGTTTCCCAATCAGGCCGAGGTCTGGCCCGATTCACTCAGTCGCCGCCATTTCCTCACGCTGATGGGGGCCTCGCTCGCCCTGGCAGGACTTTCGGGATGCTCGGTCAAGCCGGCCCCGATGGGGAAGATCGTCCCTTACGTGCAGCCGCCGCGGACGATTGTTCCCGGTGAGCCCCTATTCTTTGCGACGGCTCAACCGTTGCCAGGAGGCGCGGTGGGATTGTTGGTCGAAAGCCACATGGGGCGCCCCACGAAGATCGAGGGGAATCCCGAACATCCGGCCAGCGGCGGCGCAACAAGCATCTATCACCAGGCCTCGATCCTGACGCTCTACGATCCGGACCGCTCGCAGGCAGTGACCTATCAGGGACGCACCCGGGCTTGGACCGAGGCGGCCGCCACACTCCGCACCGCGCTCGAGACGGAACGAAAGAACGGCGGCGCCGCGGTACGCATTCTTAGCGAGCCGATCATGTCGCCCACCCTGGCTCGGCAGCGCGCGCGGCTGCTGAAGTCGCTCCCCAAAGCCAAGTGGTACGTTTACGAGCCATTGCCTCAGGACGCGCGTCTGGAAGCGATCCGCCTAGCGTTTGGGCAAGAGGCGGACTGTCACTTCAGTTTCAAGAAGGCTGACGTCGTGTTGTCGCTCGACGCCGACTTTCTGGGGAGTGAGCCGGGCAATCTGCGGTCGATTGCCGATTTCACGTCGCGGCGGCGGATGCCGACGGCAAGCGCCGAGTCGGCCCAGGCCAGCATGAACCGCCTGTATTGCGTCGAGACCGACGTGACCTGCACGGGGGCGAAGGCCGACCATCGACTGGCGGTTCGCGCTCAGGACATCGAAGGCCTGGCCCGGGCGATTGCCTCCAAGCTCGGCGTGTTAAATGGTACGCCGTCGGAATCAATGGGTTCGCACGAAAAGTGGGTCGCAGCCGTCGCAAAGGATTTGCAAGCTCATCGCGGGCGCGCGTTGGTCGTCGCCGGCAAGCGTCAGCCGGTGGCCGTTCATTTATTGGCCCTGGCAATCAATGAGCACCTGGGAAGTTTCGGCCAGACGGTATTCTTTACTCATACAGTGACGGAGGGGCCCGCGCCCCGCGTCGAATCCCTACGCGAGTTGGCCGACGACATGCGGCAAGACCGCGTGCGGTTGCTGATCGTCTTGGATGCCAACCCGGTCTATTCCGCGCCGCCCGAGTTCACGTTCGTCGAAGCGATGGAGCGCGTGCCATTGCGCGTCCATCTGGGCCTGTATCAGGACGAGACGGCTCACCGTTGCAATTGGCATGTGAACCAGGCTCATTTCCTCGAGACGTGGGGCG
>DASRXU010000071.1:0-5965 GCA_035687365.1 Planctomycetaceae bacterium
CAATGCTAACCGGCCCCTGAATCGTGTGGAACCGGCCGCCCATTCGCAAGTGAAGACCTATCGGCAGGCGTACGCCGCTCTCAGGCGGGCCACGATGTCCTGCTCGAGAGGCACGTCGTGACCCCGCGGAATCCAGCCCGACGGCGTCGATTGGCCAACGACCAGATTTAAATCGCGCTGCAGCGGATACGTGTCGCGAAACGTCGAGTTGCCGGGCGAGTTCGGCGTCGGGCTGGCCAGATCTTCGATCTCCTTCAGCGCCTCGACGCTCACCAGATAGCCCCCTTCGACTTTCACGAAATGGATCAGCACCTTGCGGCGGATCGGCTGAGCGGTGCTCTCCAGACGATTGGCCATGCCCACCGACTCGCGATGCCAGGGCTCCAAGATGCCCGAGCCGACTTTGTACTGCGTCGAAAGGGTCCCCTCCAATTGGTTGTTCGTGTCGACCTCAAAGTTGTAGTGCTGCAAAACGTCCATCGCACGTTCGTTGACGACCAGTTCCGAATTGGGATCGGTCGGAGAGGCCACAAACAACGGCGGCGTTTGCTGGGGAGCGTTCGCCACGAATCCCGGCTGCCCAGCCATCGGAACGGTGGTGCACGACGCGGCCAGCGCGCATACAACCAAAGCCAATGGCGACAGGTGCTTGAGGGTCATGACGAAAGCAAACGACAGACTGAGAACCGACCGAAGGCGAACGGACCATCCGCCGGGGGACCGAGAAAAGGGGTCGTAGTGTCCCAATCTTGCCTAATTCACTCAAGCCCATTGCGGCGGCCCCGGAGCCATCCCCACAAGTCTGGTCGCGTTCCGGTCCCGTCGTTAGCCGAAAGTGTCCGGACCTGACATTTCCGAGCCATAACTCATTGCTCCATCATAAGTTCGACAGGTCCACTTCCCAATTGTGAAGGCGGACCTGACCTCTGAATCGGTCCGGAAATCGGGCCCTGACGCGGTCGATGGGAAGGCCTCCTCTCTATCAAGAAATCCGTTCCCACCCCGCCGGGAATGAATTGTTGTTCCCGCCGGGAATCCCGTTCCCACCAGACAGGGATCGACCAGTCTCAGTGATCTTGCTGACCACACTCGGATTTCGGGCGCGAGGACTCCGCGCGTCCATCATCCATTTTCCGCCGATTTGAATTTCGAGCGAGAGCTGGTTTCTACGGGCGTAGAAACATGGCGCAAGACTCCGGCGGGCGAATATCCATCGCTCTCGTGCGCGCCGCGTTCAACCGCTCCTTGCAGAGCAACTCGCGATTGCGACATAGTACGAATTCGCCCAATTGCGAGATCCCAATGTCACCCCCCGAACCCTCCCGATGTCGCTCAACGTCAAGGTCCAATCGGTGTCCCCGTCGATCGTGAAAGGGGCCTATCGTGCCGAGATCGAGCCCGATCGGGTACGCCTCTCTCACGGACCGTTCACGCGAGTTGGAGATCCCCGTCGGCACGCGGGCCGAGTACATACAAAAGAACCGCTTCGCCGTCGCACTCGACGACGGGCGCATTGAACTCGCGCTGAACAAGTTCGGCATTTATCAGCAGCGACTGGCGAAAGACCTGGTCTCGTTTCTCAACGGCCAACGCGCGGCGCCGACCCTGAGCGCGTACTCATTGCCTTGGTATTTCTGGGTAATCTCTGCGCTGCCGATCGGCATCCCAATTCTGGCAATGGGAGGCGCTATCCCTGGAATGCTGGGATTCGCGTTTGCCGCCGGATGCCTTGCGATTGCACAAAACGAAGAATGGCCGACGGGCGTACGGATTGTCGTCTCCTTGGCGGTCGCCGTTTTCGCTTATGTCCTGTTCTTCGGTGCGGCGGTTGCCTTCGTCCTGTGGAAGGCCGGACGATAGGCGAGTCATCGTCGGCATTCTGGCGGGTTCGACCGAAACTACTTCCGTCCCCTTTAACCATTCTCCGACGGAGTTGCGATCAGTTCCGCGATTGCCAACGCTACCACGCAGCCACCAATCAGCGCGAGCATCCAATCTTGAAAGAAGGTGCTGAGGGACAGTACCGTCGCGCCCAGAGCGAGCGATGGCCAGCCGGCCAGCCTATGCAAGAGTGGCTTCTTGGGCTTGGTGTCGTTCATGCCATCATTCTCGGGGAGAAGCTGCGCAAAACAAAGGGCAGGGCCGGCGGTTGGCGGGACCGCCTGGCTCGTCGCTTCGTCGTCTCGGAAACCGGCTCTGTGATATAACGATCGAACAAGCCGATTTGGTCGGCTTCTCCGAAGTTCGCCACCCTCAAATTTGCAAGATTCTCATGGATTACTTCCCGCAAGTCGCGAAGATCGCCTACGAAGGCCCGAAGAGCCGCAATCCGCTGGCGTTCAAACACTACAACCCCGACGAAGTCGTCGAGGGAAAAACTCTGCGCGAGCATTTGCGGTTCAGCGTTTGTTATTGGCACACGTTTCGCGCGACGGGGGCTGATCCGTTTGGGGCTCCGACGCTCTCGCGGCCTTGGGACGACGGCAGCGAATCGCTCGACAATGCCAAGCGGCGGGTCGACGCGGCGTTTGAATTCATCTCGAAGTTGGGGGCTCCGTTTTATTGCTTCCACGATCGGGACGTCGCGCCCGACGGCGCGACAGTAGCCGAGGCTCATCGCAATTTCGAGGCGATCGTGCCGCACCTCAAAACGGCTCAGGAGCGGACGGGGATCAAGCTGTTGTGGGGGACGGCGAATCTGTTTTCGCATCCGCGCTACATGCACGGGGCGGCGACCAGCCCCAATGCCGACGTCTTTGCCTACGCGGCCTCGCAAGTGAAGCGGGCGATTGCCGCCACGCACGAGCTGGGCGGCACCAATTACGTTTTCTGGGGCGGACGCGAAGGCTACTCGAACCTCTACAACACCGACATGAAGCGGGAACTGGATCACCTCGCCCGCTTCATGCACATGGCCGTCGATTACGCCAAGTCGATCGGCTTCCACGGGCAGTTCCTGTTCGAGCCCAAGCCGAAGGAGCCGACCAAGCACCAGTACGACTTCGACGCCGCGGCCTGCCTCAACTTCATTCGGCAGTACGACCTGAAGGAGCACGTGAAGCTCAACATCGAGACGAATCACGCGACGCTCGCCGGCCACACGATGATGCACGAGTTGATCTACGCATCAATTCAAGGCGCCTTGGGCAGCATCGACGCCAACACGGGCGATGTGTTGCTCGGTTGGGACACGGACCAGTTCCCGACGGACATTTACCTCACTACGCAGTGCATGCTGGTGATTCTCGGGCAGGGCGGACTCGCACCGGGGGGCGTCAACTTCGACGCCAAGGTGCGGCGGGAGAGTTTTGAGCCGATCGATTTGTTTCACGCTCACATCGGCGGCATGGACGCGTTCGCCCGCGGTTTGAAGATTGCTGCTCGAATGCGAGCTGACGGAGTGTTGTCCGATTTCGTCAAGAACCGCTACCGCAGTTACGACTCGGGCATCGGCAAGCAAATCGAAAGCGGCACCGCCAGTTTCGAGAGCCTGGAAAAGTACATGCTCGAAAAGGGGAACGCGGCCGCCAACGAAAGCGGCCGGCAAGAGCTGCTCGAAAACATCGTCAACGACTATCTGTGAAGGCGAGCGGCGGGTGTCAGCCGGCCGGTTCTGTGTTTCCGTCAAAGCAAGAACCTTTTCTGTCAAAGCCAGAACCGGCGGGCTGACACCCGCCGCTCGCCAAGATCGGAACGACTGTGAATCAATCGTTCGCCGCCTGCCTCATGATGGCCGCGCTCGCCGGTTGTTCCGGGGCCGACTCGCTGGGTCAGGACGATCGAGACCCGTCCATGACACGCGTGCCGGTCAAGTTCTCCGGCGGACACGAGACCGATCGGCGGGACCACGGCCGGCCGGTCGTATTGATTGCTGCCGCGCTGGGCGTGCCGGCGGACGTTTTTCGCCAGGCATTCAGCCACGTCCGCCCCGCGCCTGCCGGGTCGAGACCTTCTCGTGAGCAAGTGCAACAGAATAAAGAGGCCCTGCTCAACGCCCTCGGCCCTTACGGCGTCACGAACGACCGCCTCGACGAGGTCTCGGACCATTACCGATACGTCCGACGTCGCGGCCAGTTATGGCCCACGAAGCCGGCCGCGGCCTACGCCGAAGTGAAGGGCGGAAAGATCGAGCGATTCGTCGTGACCAACGGGGGCGCGGGATACAGTTCGGCCCCCTCGGTCAGCGTGCCCGGCTTCGACGTTGCGACCAAAGTCGAGCTTTCCTTCGGCAAGAAGGTGGAGAACAATGGATCGGTGTCGGCAATTGTACTGATCAAAGGAAATTAAACGCGCGCCCGGCTCAAACAAAATTGCTGATGGAGACAACGATGAAAAAGGTCTTCGCTGCGGTCATCGTGGCCCTGCCCCTCCTCGGACTGACTTTCTTTCTCCTCGTGCAGCGGAATTCCACGGTCTATGCAACCGACAGCGTCAAAGTCGTTGCGGTGGGACTGAACGAGGATGGGTTGCGACTCCACTTTCAACCGCCCATCGAGGCTGGATATTACTGTCCGGGAGTTCGTTTCAAGCGAGAAGGCTCATCGATTCACTACGAATACGTCCGCTCGCGGGTTGACAAAAAAGTGCCCGTCGACAGCCCCGCGACGACTGACCAAAGAGGAGCTCTTTGCGTGACGTTCCCCTATCACGCCGGGAAATGGGAGTTGGGGGACCAAATCGTGTTGATCGATTCGAGAGGGAAGCCCGTCGCCAACATCACACGATCGCGCTGACGCCCTCGGCGATTTCGCGCACCGTGCGGATGTCGCTGCACGAATCAAATCCCCCGGCAGCAGCGGGCTCTGGCTGTACGAAGACCGCGTCGACCTTTTCGAACGCGACTTCCAGCACGAATGCGTAGAGTTCCAAGACCGCCTCGGGAATCGGATGCGCATCGCTAACGACCCAGCGCTCCGCCTTTTCGTCGAAAGAGACGCCCGAGAGACGCAGTTGCACGTGGTCGGCTGCCGGAAGCATTTCTTCGATGAAATCGCAGGCATCCTGAGCGGAGTTCATGGCCTCGACGTAGAGCGCGGTTACATCCAAAAACCAACCGCAGCCGGTGCCCGCGAGCACCTTACGCAAGACCCGTTTGCCGTGGCTGTTGCGAGTGAACCACTCGGTTTCGACCGTCGACTCGAGATAGAAGGGAATCTCGCCCAATCGCGTTTGCACGAACTCGACCTGGCGGCAGAGGTCGGCCGACTCGGCCTTCCAAGCGCGCGGGCGAGCAGCCGGTTCGCCCTCGGCCGAGGCAGTGGGCATCGCGTCCAGGCGAGCGATGACGGCCCGCGCACTGGTCTGTCGCGCCAGCTCGGTCAGTCGAGAGAGCGCGGGCTCGGTGCGACAATCGGCCGAACCGGCAGGCAGTGAAACCGCGTGCAGCGTGACTTGTTCGGCTTCGAATTCGCTGGCCGAGTCGAGGCTGCGGCTCAAATCGTCCAGATCGATTTCAACCGCAGTGTGATGGGGTGTTGTCGGACAGTTCTGGGCGAGATGAGCGTCGAGGGAAGTAGCGGCCTGGAACCGACGTCGGCCGGCTCCGCACATCGTGTAACCGATGGCTGGGATCATGACTCCTCCGTTTACGGATGAGCCCGTCGTGGGTGTGCGACTTTGCAGGAATCCTTGAAGGAAGAAGAAATGAAAGCGCCGGGAACCTCTCGCCCTGCCCCTCCGCATTGGCCGAAAGGCCCCGGCGTTTCTGCCGGCAGAAACCGACTCACAGGTGCCTGCCCCACCGTGGTGCGTATTTACTTACGCAAGGTCGATGCCGCGCGAAGCATCGGCTGCGAAATGCAGCCGAAACCCCGGTAAACGGCTGCTTTTTCCCTCCCGCGGGGCATCCGAGCAGAGGAACCCGGCTGTCGCGGAAGTGAGAAACCTGTCGTCACTCGGACGTCAGATTTGGCCATTCGCGCCCTCTTCCTCGAGCTTCCAGCGCGAGGGAGTTCGCACATACCTT
>DASRXU010000072.1:0-14479 GCA_035687365.1 Planctomycetaceae bacterium
GCACGTATCTTCTCTGCTATACACGAGCTTGGCGGTCGCTCGCTTACGACCGCCCTGTCTCGAATCGATCTGGGCTGATGCGGGCCGAAATGCGGTCCGCACGCTTCCACCTTCGCTTTCATTCCACACGAGATCATGACACGCAGTTGCGACTCTCCCCGACGGGTGGTGATTACCGGCGCCGGCGTGGTTAGCCCGCTGGGAATCGGCTTCGAGACCTTCGCGAAAAACCTGCTCGAAGGACGCAGCGGCATCTCGCGACTCGAGTCGGTCCGATATTCGGGAGCCCCGCATAACGTCGCGGCGGAGATCAAGGACTTCACCGACGCGACGGCGAAGAACGAGTATCTCAAAAAGCAGCGCAAGAGCATCAAGGTGATGTGCCGGGAGATTCAGTTCGGCGTGGCCTCGGCGTCGCTGGCGATCGAAAATGCCGGCCTGGATTTGGAAGCGATCGACCACGAACGGTTTGGCGTCGACTTCGGCGCCAACCTGATGTTCAGCCCGCCGGAAGTTTTGAAGGATGCCTGCTGGCTCTGTGTCGAAGACGGGGATCCGACGTTCCGCTTCCGGCACGAGCAGTGGGGCGGCAAAGGGCTCAGCAACCTCGAGCCGCTTTGGCTGCTGCGATATCTGCCCAACATGCCCGCTTGCCACATCGGCATCTACGCGGAGGCCCGCGGGCCGAGCAATTCGATCACCGTCAGCGAGGCGTCGGGAAACCTAGCCGTGGCGGAAGCCTTCCACGTCATCATGCGCGGTCTGGCCGACACGATGATCGCCGGCACCACTGGCACGCGGATTCACCCGGTCAAGTCGATGCACGCCGCCCTCTGGGACATCCTGGCCGATCACGGCGACGAACCGCCCGAAACCTGGTCCCGCCCGTTCGATAAGACGCGCACGGGTGAAGTCCTCGCAGAAGGCGCCTGCTCGCTCATTTTGGAAGAAGAAAATCACGCCCTCGCCCGCGGCGCAAAACTGCTCGGTCGCATTTTGGGTGCCGGCTCTTCTTGTGCGTTCGAGGCGAACGGCCCTCACAAGGTGACCCGCGCGATCGTGAACGCGGCCCGCGCCGCCCTGCGTGACGCGGGCCTGACGCCGGCGGACGTCGGTCACATCAATGCCCACGGCCTGGGGACTTCCTGGATGGATGCCGACGAGGCCCAGGCCATTCACGAACTCTTTGGCCCCACCGCTGAGACGGTTCCCGTGACGGCTCTCAAAAGCGTGCTGGCCAACTCAGGCGCCGGTTGTGGCACGCTCGAGCTGGCTGGATCGCTAGCCGGTTTGCGGCAAGGCGTCGTGCCGGCGACCAAGAACTATCGCGTTCCCGACCCCGCCTGTCGCCTCAACGTCGTGCACGACCAGCCGCTACCCGTCACTAACCGGGTTTTGCTGACCGTTAACGTGACGACCGTCGGTCAAGCGGCTGCACTGGTCGTCGAAGGCGCCTGACCCCAGCCGGTCGGGAGGGCTCCGAGTGGTTATCTCGAGGCCGGAGGCACAGCCGCGGCTGCGCCCGTCTTATCCCCGCCGAGCTTTCGCAGCGCCAATTGGGCCCCGCGATACGCCGAGAGCTGACGAGCCTTGGTCGCGATCGACCGCTGGAACATATCCGCGGCTTCGCTCTTCTTGCCGGCGTCTTGTCGGTTCAGTCCGATGAAGAAGTAGGCCTCGCAAGTCTCTTCCGTCTTCAAGGGATCTTTTGCCGTCTGGGCGGCGCTCAACAGTTGGCCCTCCGATTCGGCACCCAACAGGAAGGCGCTCACGTGATCAACCCACGTGCGGACTTTGATGTCCTTCTTGAGGCTGTCCTTGAATTGCTCCTTCAGGTTGCTCGTTTTGCCGAGCCGCTGGAGAGAGACGATCTTCCACGGGTTCAAGTGTTTGAACTCCGGATCGAGGGCTAGGGCGGCATCCAACGGGGCAAGCGCGCCCGCATAGTCATCGGCAAAGAACATCACGAAGCCGAGATCGCCGAGCGCGACCGGATCCTTGGGTGACAGTTCGAGTGCCGCCTGCTGATCCTTGACGGCCCCTGCCAAATCTCCGCGGGCGACTTTCGACTGCGCGCGCAAGTTGAAAACGAAGGCCTGCTGGGGATTGACCTTCAGCGATTGCGTAAAGTCGGTTTCCGCAGCGGTCGGGTTGTCCATCTGCAGGAGCGTGAATCCTCGATTGGCGTAGGCGACAAAGTAGTTGGGATCGCGCTCGATGGCCCGCGTGAAGTCGACGATGGCTTCGTCAAACTTTCCCTGGCTTTGCAGATACATGCCCCGATTGTTCAGACTCAGCGGGTTCTCGGGGTACAGCTCAACCAGTTTGTTGAAGGAGGCCAGCGCTTCGGGCTGTTTGCCTGCCTTGACGTATACGTCGCAGAGCGTGGCCCGCGCGCCGAAGTGCGAGGGAGCGAGCTTTAACGCCTCTTGTAGGTCGTTGATGGCCTCGTCGCTTTTGCTCAGCCAAGCCTCGGCTTGTGCTCGTTGGTAGAGCAGGTTGGCCCGTTCATCTTCCTTAAGGGTGGGAGTGGCCAGGACCTGCGTGGCGATGTTGACGGCCGTTTCGGCATGATCCTTACGATTCTCCAGAGCGGCAAGGCTCTTCATTCCGAAGAGATAGGGGAGATAGTAGAGGGGAATTCGCTGTGTGTCATAGCGGATGGCCTCTCGCGCGTCGGAGACGCCCTCACGAACCAGCTTGGAATCGAAGGTTCGCGCTCCCAAGTCGACCCGAGCGCTGCCACGGAGGTAGTAGGCGACCGAATCCCGTGGATTTTCCCGAATGACCGAGTCCATCAATTCGATCGTTTTCGGGAAGTCGCCTCCCTGATAGGCCGATTGGGCCTGCGTTTTCTTCTGTTCGTGCTGAGGGTTGGTATCCCGCTCCATCTGCTCCGGACGGCGCAGGAAAGGGAGGAGTTGGGCTTCGGCCGTCGCCGACAGCGCGAACCAGGAGCCGATGAACAGCAGGGCGATGACCGGACGGCGTGCCATGAAGTGACCCCCGACTCGACGAAGAGAGCGCAGACGGGATGCGCGAATCGCGATCCCCTTCGCTAACCATGAGATCCGAAAGCCCAAACATTTCGCGGAAGTCGGGCTCCTCAAGACTGTATCGGCACGACTCGGACTGATCCAGCGTCGGCAATCGCCCCGATTTGAGCACGCAGGGACAGAACCAAATGACTAGCCCGCGCGGGCGTCAAAAACTGCCTCTTACGGCATTTTCAGAATGAGGGAAGCCCTTGGCTGCTTGACTGTTTGGTTCGCCGCGAGTATCGTCACTAGTGTCCGTTTTGACCCTTCGACGACGTCTTGGATGTTCGCCGCAGGGAGAAGGTATAGAATGTGAAGCCGGAGTGTGTGTAAATCCGGCTGGTGAATACAGGCCTGGCCCCGACAGGTCTGAATAGCAGTCCCGTACGTTTGTAGGGACGAACGTTGGGAGCGGATTGGCCGCTCAGAGGCTTTTTGACGGGCGCAGGCGTTTGACTGGTGCGTAAGCAACAGAGGGCATCAGAGATGTGACCGTGCAGTAAGCCGAGAGTTCGTTCCTCGCAAACGTCGTTGGCTTCTGTACCGCACGGGCGGTCGGAAGGTGCTGGTTCTCCGAAGGAGAACTTGCAGAAAAGTGGGACTTGAGCCCGCTTTTTTTGTTCCAACGCGGGGGCGAGGAGAGAGCGGGAAGAGACGGGCCGGCCGCCCGTCGACCGGTTGCGGAAGGAATAACATGAACGGCAGCGAGGTCCTTAGAATTGTCGACGCGATTCATCGCGACAAAAACATCGACAAGGAGATTGTGTTCGAAGGGATCGAGCAGGCGATTGTCTCCGCGGCACGCAAACACTTCGGTGAAGAGAGCCCGCTCGAGGTGCACATCGATCGGGACAGCGGCGAACCCTCGGTCATCGTCGATTCCACGCCGCTCGAAAAAGACGAGATCGGCGATCTTTTGGGCCGCATCGCTGCTCAGACCGCCAAACAAGTCATCATCCAGAAAATCCGAGAGGCCGAGCGGGACGCGCTGTACGACGAATACGAGGCGCTCCGCGGCCATATCGTGACCGGGGCGATCACCCGCATCGAAGGCGGCACGGCCACCGTGAACCTCGGCAAGGTCGAGGGGCTGCTCCCCCGGGGCGAGCAGATTCCAGGCGAGTCGCATCGGGTCGGCGAGCGAGTACGGGCCGTCGTGATCGACGTCCGCAAGGCCGGCAGCCGCGTGCGTATCATTCTGTCGCGGACGCATCCGGAGATGGTCCGCCGTCTGTTCGAGATTGAAATTCCGGAAGTCCAGGAGCGGATCATCGAGGTGCGGTCGCTGGCCCGAGAGGCCGGTTATCGCTCGAAGGTCGCCGTCTCTTGCTACGACAGCAAAATCGATTGCGTCGGAGCGTGTGTCGGCGTTCGCGGCTCGCGCATCAAGAACGTCGTCGAGGAACTCGCGGGCGAGCGGATCGACATCGTCCGCTGGAACGACTCGCTGCAGGTGCTGGTTCCCAACGCGCTGCAGCCGGCCGAGGTCGAAGACGTGATCTTGTGTCCGATGTTGGGCAAAGTGATCGTGCTCGTCCCCGATGACCAATTGTCACTGGCCATCGGTAAGAAGGGCCAGAACGTACGGCTGGCCTCGAAGCTCGTCGGCTGGGACATCCACGTGATGAACCAGAAGAAGCTCGACGAGCAGCTCGACAAGTCGGTCGGCATGTTCTCGAAGATTCCGAACGTGAGTGCCGAACTCGCGGAGAATCTCGTCGCGCAGGGATTCTTCACGTTCGACGATCTGTCGGTGATCGAGCCGGATCAGTTGGCCGAGTTGGGCGGACTGACGGAAGAGCAGTGCGAGGAGATCGTCGCCTACGCCGACGTGGAAGCGGCGCGGTACGAGGAAGAAGAGCGAAAGGCCTTGGCGGAAAGCCGTCTCAAAGCGCTTGAACCGGTGGTCGAGACTCCCGTGGAAACTCCGGTGCCTAGCGGCAATGGGGCTTTGACGGACGAAGCCGCGGTCGAGGAGAATCTCACAGAGGTTTCCGAAGAGAGTTCTGCCGCCGAGGGTGCTGAAGCCATTTCGACCGAGCTGCACGACGAGGCTCTGGCCGAAGAAGCCTCGCATGCGGATATCAATGGGAACGGTCAGGAAACACCCACCCTGGCCGCGACTGTGCTCGACGAGCTGACCGAAGCCAGCGGTCAGATCGCCGACGAGGCAGCCGATTCTCCGCCTGAACCTCCCTAGACGGAAGTCGAAGCGGGGGCGACCGAAACCAGCAGAAGCGAAGAGAGTGGGGCGGGATAGCCGGATAGAGGGCCGATTTCCGGCGGCACGGAAGCTGTCCGGCGCGACGGTTCGTCGAGCCGGGTGAATGCCGGACAGGAACGGGCAACTGGTTCTGGACGAAATATGAACATGACACAGGCAGGCTGATGATCGGCAGACCGACGGGTCTGCTGGAAGGACTGGATTTGTGGCGATGGATTTGAAGATTCGTATCTTCGCCCTGGCGAAAGAGCTGGGGATCGACAGCAAAGACTTGATCGAGCACTGCAACGCAGCCGGGATCAAGCTCAAGAACTCTCCGCTGGCGAGCATTTCGCCGGAGGAGAAAGACCTCGTTCTGAGCCAGATGAAAAAGGGCTCCGTAGCCGCCCCGGCGCCCGCGACCGAAGATGTCCAGATGACGCCGTTCGCCCGCGAGGCGGGCCGCGACGCGGGAAAAATCCGCAGCATCAAGCCGGTGGTTTCGCGTCCTCCGCTGGCGCGCGATCGTGCTCCCGTGGTCACCGCACCCCAACCGCCCGAGCCCGAGGCCTATCCGACCCCTGTCGTTGAAAGCGCTCCCCAGGAATCCATCGATGCTCCCCCGCCGCAGGTTGCGGCAGAGATCGCGCCCGCGGTCGACGAGGAAGCCGCCGCGGCGTTGCGTGCCCCTTTGCGCCGCGCACCCTCTCCCGGCGATGCGGACGACACAGTTCCCGAGGTTATGCCAAATCCAACTGCTCCGATGCGTCCCGACGAGTACGTTCCGCCCGGTGGCGCCCGAGGCGGCTCGTCGATCCGCGAGATGAAGCCCCGCGGCAGCATCAGCGAAAACGAGGCCCAACAGCGGCGTCCGAAGGCTAAGCCTAAGCCGGCGCTCCCGAACATTGCCGCACCGCCGAACTACCGCGCCCCTGTGATCCGAGGTGGCAAGAAGGAAGAGGCAGCGCCGCAAAAGCCCGATATTCCGCTCTCGCGAGATATCTTCGGTCAGAATAGCCCCTTGCGGGACCACCTGAACAAGAACGCCGAGCAAAAGAAAAGGCGCAAGAAGGGCGACGAAGTCGGTCAGCCCGGCGCGGTCAGCTCGACCAGCTTTATCGGCGAGGAAGAGGACAAGGATAAGCGGGCCGCCGCCGCCGGCGGTGTCTCCAAAGATCGTCGCGAAAACTGGCGTCGTACCCAGGACCGTAGCGAGCCTGAGCGCAAGAAGCGTCCGAGCCGCTTCCGCCAGCGGCGCTCCGAGCCCGTCAATCTCAAGACGGAAGCTGAATTGTCTGCTCCCATTACCGTTCGTACGCTGTCCGAGTCCCTAGGCCGTCCCGCCAAAGAGATTTTGCGCATCCTGTTCGAACGGGGCGCGATGGCGACCATCAACCAGGCTCTCTCGGAAGAGACGGCCATCGAACTGGCGCTCGAGCTGGGCGTCGATCTCACGATTCGACGCTCTAAAGACCTCGAGCAGGAGTTGGTCGAAGAGACCGAAGCCGCCGACGCCGAGGAAAGCCTGGTCGACCGGCCACCCATCGTCACGATTCTGGGACACGTCGACCACGGCAAGACGACTCTGTTGGACAAGATTCGTTCGGCCAACGTGGCGGCCGGCGAGGCGGGCGGCATCACCCAGCACATCGCCGCTTATCAGGTGGAACATGGCGGGAAGAAGATCACCTTTGTCGATACGCCGGGCCATGCCGCGTTTTCCGAGATGCGAGCCCGCGGAGCGAACCTGACCGATATCGTGGTACTCGTGGTGGCCGCAGACGACGGCGTGATGCCGCAAACGGCCGAATCGATCAGCCACGCGCGCGCCGCCGATGTGCCGATGATCGTCGCGCTGAACAAGAGCGACCTGCCGCAAGCGACCGACCAGAAAATCCAGCGCATCCTCCAGGACTTGGCGACCAATCACGTCCAGCCGACGGAGTGGGGCGGTGATACCGACGTGATTCGAACTTCTGGTGTCTCCGGTCGTGGCATCGAAGATCTGCTCGAAACGATCCTCTTGAGCACCGAAATGCGCGGTCTCAAGGCCAACCCGAACCGTCCGGCCGTCGGCGTGTGCCTCGAAGCGTTTCGCGACGAGGGTCGCGGCGTGCTGGCGTGGCTCGTCGTCCAGAAGGGGACGTTGCGGGTCGGAGATATCGTCCTGTGCGGCGAGGCCGAAGGCCGCATCCGAGCGATCTACGACGATCATGATCGGCCCATCGAATCGGCCGGTCCGTCGACTCCCGTCAAGGTGGCCGGCCTGGATAGCATGCCCGGCGCGGGCGATCGGTTCTGGGTGATGCGGGATATCGAACAAGCCCGACAGATGGTTCAAAAGCGGCGTGACCGCGGTCGCGCCGCTGTGCTGTCCGGGCGCGATCGGCCGCGTTCGATGGAAGACATCCTGTCGGCTGCCCGGGAAGGGACCGTCCAGGATCTGCCTTTGATCATCAAGGCCGATACTCAAGGCTCGATCGAAGCCCTGCGGAGCGAGATCGGAAAGTTCTCGCATCCGGAAGTGCGAGTCACGATCGTGCACGAGGGAGTGGGCGGAGTGAACGAGAGCGACGTGGCGCTGGCGGAAGCGTCCGGCGCGATCATCATCGCATTCCACGTCATTCCCGAGGAACGAGCCCGCGTGTTGGCCGAGAGAGTCGGCGTCGACATTCGGCGTTACGAGATCATCTACGAGGTCACCGAGACGATTAAGCGGAGCCTGGAAGGCCTGTTGCTGCCCGAACGCAAGCAGGTAATGACCGGCCGGGCGCTGGTGCTGAAGACATTCTTGATCAGCCGCCTGGGGACGATCGCCGGCTGCCGCGTGTTGAGCGGGACGATCGAACGATCCAACCGCATCAACGTCAGCCGCGATCAAACGATTTTGAATTCGTACGAGATTGCTTCGCTGAAGCGCAATAAGGACGACGCTCGCGAAGTCCGCGAAGGCATGGAGTGCGGTATCCGGCTCGAAGGATTCAACGACATCAAGGAAGGGGACTTGCTCGAGGCGTTTCGCGTCGACGAGATCAAACGGACGCTCGATTAGGAGCGCGAGCGGCGGAGCGGGAATGCGGCCTCCTTGTTGTTGTGAAACGGCGCGATGGACCCCGCGCCCATCGTCGGGAGCAGGACGTAGGACGGAATGACGAACCCCAGCCGGTTAACTGATCGAGCGTCGAGCCCGCTGTCGTTCATCCCTCGCGCGACCTCGTCTGCGCATCTCGCCACAATACCCAGGTCGCTACAGCCTGCCCCACCCCGAAACGACACCCGGGCTCCGAGCCGCCGAGCGGGCGACCGGCTGGCCCCAGCCGAATGGTCCGAGGAATTCTTGATGACATCGCGTCGCGTCGCGAAAGTTGCCGAAGTCGTTCGTGAGCAAGTGGCCACTGCAATCTTATTCGGCCTCAAGGACCCGCGCGTCAAGAACGTCACCGTCACCCGTGTCGAAGTCAGCCCCGATTTGCGCAGTGCCAAGGTGTATGTCTCGGTGATGGGCGACGAGAAGATGCAGAAGCTGACGCTGCGAGGTCTGGAGTCGGCCCGTGGTTTTTTGCAAGCAAAACTGGCGGAGCGTGTGCAAATCCGCTATACGCCCGTTTTGCATTTTCAACTCGACCAAGGAATCAAGCGGAGCATCGAGGCCTCGCGACTGCTCCGTGAGGTGCTTCCGCCAGCGAGCGGGGACGAGACGCTCGAGGATGACGCGGACGACGAGACCGGCGATGAAACTGCCGACGAAGCGGGGGAAGAGCGTGTCGACGATCACGACTCGACGGTCGATGTCGGTGACGACGAGGTCGCGCCGGAAGTTGCGTCAAAGCCTCTCGCGACAGACGACCCAGACCCCAGTCAACAAGACCCCAGTCAAGCCCAACGCCAGCCCTAGTTTTCCAGCCTGTTCCGGGACGACTTGCCGCACGCACGCGGCAGCCTGAGAGCGAAGCCCATATGACGAGCACGCACAAAGCCAAATCGGTCGACAAACTGACGCTGGGCAAGAAGCTCGTGTCGGTGTTGAAGAAGCGCTACCACGAGCCGATCCAGAAGAAGGAGCGGCCCGTGTTGGAGACGCTGCTCTATGCGGTCTGCTTGGAAGATGCGTCGAGCGCCCAGGCGGAAGTTGCCTACGAACGATTGTGGAGCGCCTTTCACGATCTCAACGAGCTGCGCGTCAGTTCGATCACTGAGCTGGCAAACCACGTCTTTGACGGTATGCCGGATCCCGATTGGCGGGCGCACCGTGTCCGCAACATCCTGCAATACGTGTTCGAGAAGCACTTCGAGTTCGCGCTCGAGGGGCTCCGTCGTAAGACGCTCGAACTGGCCACCAAGCAGCTCTCGAAGATTCGCGACCTGTCGCCCTTCGTTCGCAACTACGCGCTGCAGTCGGCCCTCGAGACGCACGTGGTTCCCGCCGACCGTTTGATGACCAACGCCAGCATTTGGCTGGGATTGGTGCCGGCGGGCGAATCGCCCGAACAGGCCGCCGAAACCCTGAAGTCGACGGCCCGCAAGGTCGATGTTCCCGTCTTCAGCCATTACTTGCGCTGCCTGGCGGTCGATCCGCGGCTCACCCGCTATTTCGAGCCGGGAAAGCCCGCGGCCGGGGTGAGCCACGACCCGCAAACGATGATCGAGCGGCTCGCGGACCTGTTCAAGGAAGCCGACTCGGCGGCCCGCAAATCGGGGAAAAAATCTGCACCGACCCCTGTTCGAGGCGCGGATGGGCATGACCGGGCCCGCGGGCTGAAATCGGCCCGGCCGCGCGAGGGACAGCGTGTTCCGGCGACTCGCAAAAAGCGTTAACCCCAAACCCGCCTTGGTGCCCCGGCGGTCGGCGACTAAAATAAATGAGCCGCGGGGGAGGTCGCAACCGGCTGACGGATCTTGCCGGCTCAATGGCCGTAGAGAACGGTGGTCGGACCACGTTTCGATCGTTCCCGGCACTTCGGCGAAGCAGCCTCGCTGTGATGAAGTCCGTTTGGGGGGAGGCGCTGCCCTGGCAATTTTTTCACACGCTCGAAGAGCGGCCCCGACAGGCCCCTGCGAGCAACATACCTCCACGAAGGACGGGAGCATGGCCAAAAATCAAAGTGTTGTGCGAGTCGGAGCTTTCGGCATCCTGCTGACGGGAGTGTCGGCGTGCTGTCTGGCTGTTCCTCTGGGAGCTTGGGCCGATGAGCCGGCCCCGCCCAAGACGCCGCAGTCCGCGGCCCAAAAGCCGAAAGCCGTCCTCGGCAAGGTGGTGGTGACGGACGAATTCAATAACCCCGTCCCGGAACTGAAGCCCGTCAAAGCCGAAACGACCGAGCAGAAAAAGCACGCCGAAGCGCTCGCGTTCTTCATGTCGGGGCGGCTCAAGCAAGAGCAAAGCCGCTTTACCGAGGCGCTGAGCGATTATCAGGCGGCGATCAAGGTCGAGCCGAACGCGGTCGAGGTCTATCGCGAACTGGTGCCGCTGGCCTTCGCCCTCAACGACACGGAAAAGGGTCTGCAGTACGCTCAAAAGGCGATTGAACTCGATCCGCAGAACCTCGAGATCCTGAAAATTCTCGCCCAGCAGCTCCACGAACAGCAAAAGCTGGAAAAGGCGGCCGAGTATCTCGAACGGGCCATCAAGTCGCCCCAGCTGAAGCACGACACGTCGGCCTACGTGATGTTGGAATTGCAGCTGGCGGCGCTGTGCCTGGAAATGCGCAAGATCGATAAGGCGGCCGACGCCTATGCCATCGTCTTCGACGCACGCCGCAATCCGGCCAAATACGCTCTCGATTTTCAAACACGCTCGG
Source organism: Planctomycetaceae bacterium (assembly GCA_035687365.1). Taxonomy (GTDB): domain Bacteria; phylum Planctomycetota; class Planctomycetia; order Planctomycetales; family Planctomycetaceae; genus DASPSM01. The sequence continues at coordinate 11,040 of DASRXU010000072.1, forward strand.
CGCTGGAGCGGGAAAACCTGGCTCGCTACGAGGCCATGGGCGAGATCTTTCTGGCGGCAGGCCGCACGGCCCAGGCGATCCAGGCCTTCGAAGAATCGATCCAGGGTCATGGCGGAAAGCCGGGCGCGATCAGCTTCAATTTGGCTCAAGCCTATTTCAAATCGAAGAACTACGACTCGGCCCTAAAGCATTTGCAGACCTATCTCGACGCGCAACTCCAGGGCAGGGGCCGTCGTCCCTACGAACTGCTGCGCGAAATTCTGAAGGCCACCGGTAAAGACGCAGAGTTCCTGCATCGCATCGAAGACCTCGCCAAAAGCGACAACCGCAATAGCACGCTGCAGTACTTCCTGGCCGACCAGTACATCGCCGCCGATCGTTTGAAAGAAGCCGAAAAGATCATCACAGAGGTACTGAAGGAGACGGGGAACCCCGAAGGTTACGTCACCCTGGCCGCGCTTTATCGCAAAGAGAAAAAACCCGAAGAGCTGTTGGGCGCTTTGTCCAAGGCTTTCCAGGGACAGCGGGGCCTCGAACGGCTCGACGCGTTGTTAGGGAACATTCAACAGGATGTGCCCTTCATCGACAGCCTGATCGAGGCCGGCCGCAAGTTGAAATCGTCTGGGAAGGGCAAATTCGATTTCTTCACGGCCTATCTCGTCGGCCGTATGGCCGCGAAGGCACAGCGTACGGATGCCGCCGTCGAGTTCTACAACTATGCCATGCAGTCCCGCCGCGATGCGGCCCCGAAGCTGGCCGACGAACTCTGCAAGCACCTGGTGCTGGCGAAGCGGTACAACGAGGCCGCCGAAATTCTGAAAAAGGTGCTGGCTGAGCCGCTCTTCCCCAGTGGCAACGAAGGCGATCAGGTGCGCGTCGAGCTGTTGGCACTGCTGTCGCGGGCCCAGGAATTGGGGGGCAAGACGCAGCCGGCGCTCGCTTCGATTCGCGAGGCACAAAAACTCGATAACGACGAGGAATGGATCTATTGGGAAGCCTGGGTCTACTCGCACAGCCATCAGTGGGACGAGGCCATCCGCCGATACGCCGACCTGATCCAGCGCTCCAAGAACAAAGAGTTCGCGAGGAAATGCCAGTACACGCTGTCGAACTGTTACGTTCAGAAGGGGGACATTCCGACCGGGGAAAGGATCCTCGAAGAAATCCTCGTTCAAGAGCCCAAGGATCCGTCGGTCAACAACGATTTGGGTTATCTCTACGCCGATCAGGGGAAGAACCTGCCCCGTGCCGAGGGGATGATCCGCATCGCGCTCAATGCCGAACCCGACAATCCTGCCTATCTCGACAGTATGGGTTGGGTGCTGTTCAAGCTGGGCCGCCTGGAAGAAGCACGCAAGCTTCTCGAGAAGGCGGTCAACACTCCCGGTGGCGGTGATGGCACGATCGCCGAGCACTTGGGCGATTGCTACAGCAAGCTCAACGCGAACGAAAAAGCCCAGGAGTTGTGGAAGCGAGCGCTGAAAGAGTCCAAGGAAGATTCCTTCCCCGATAAGAAACTGATTCTGCGCCTCGAGGAAAAGACTGGATCGGCGGCCAAGAAATAAAGCCGGCAGATCACGGTCACGAATCGGACCGGCACGAACCTTGAAGTGCTCCAGACCCGGGGACGGGCGCCAACACTGTTAGGCGCCCGTCCCCGACTGTCTGGAGGGTCGACGAAATTCGCGCCGACCACATTCGCACTAGACCGAGCAGAGAGCTATGGCGGGGCATTCTCACTGGGCGAATATCGCGATCAAGAAGGGGAGGACCGACAAGCGGAAGGGCAAGCTGTTCGGCAAGCTCAGCCGTGCGATCATCGTGGCGGCCCAGCATGGCGGTGGCGATCCCTCCTCGAACCTGGCCCTGAGGTATGCGATCGACAAAGCTCGCAAGAACAGCATGCCCAAAGACAACATCGAGCGGGCGGTCAAGAAAGGCTGCGGCGGCAGCTCGCTGGAGTCTTACTCGGAAGTCGTGTACGAGGGCTACGGCCCCGGTGGAGTGGCCGTCCTCTGCGACATCCTCACCGAAAATCGTAACCGCACCGCGGGAGAAATCCGCAAAATCTTCGAGGTCGGTGGCGGCCGCTTGGGAAGCCTGGGTTGCGTCGCTTGGATGTTCGAGCGGAAGGGAATCTTCCTGGTTCCAGCTCGGAACGTCGAGGAGAACGCTCTCTTCAATGCGGCAATCGAAGCCGGCGCCGACGACGTCAAACTGGCCGGCGAGTCTTACGAAGTGCAGTGTACGCCTGAGAGTTTCCAGAAGGTCTCCGAGGCGCTCGAAGCCGCCAGAATCCCGGCCGAAGTTGCCGAAATCCAGCGCGTCCCCGCCAGCACGGTCGATCTCGATGCTCAGGCGAGTCGGCGGATGTTGAAGTTGCTCGAAGCGCTCGAAGACCAGGATGATGTGCAAAGCGTGACGGCCAACTACAATATCCCCGACGAGATCATGGCTGAGGCGATGAGCGGGGCCTGAGAGTGGCGATCGAGTTCAGTTGTCCGCGCTGCGGAAAATTCCTGACGACGACCGACGCGCGCGCGCTGGCTTTGGCAAAGTGTCCGTCGTGCAACGAGTTGATTACCGTGCCGGCGTCGACGGAGCACGCCGAAGCTACGCCCGTGTCCTCGGCGCAGGCGCCCGAACTAGCCGCGACCGCTATGTGGTCGAGCGCTCTGACTCCCGGCCCGCCGGTCGCTGGCCCGCCGATTGTTGGCCCGCAAGATTCCGGTTCACCGAGCCAGTTCGCATCAGGCACCGTGTTGCCCGATGCGAGTCCGCCGACTACGCCCGCGCTTGAAGCTCGCCCGACAGGCGTCGGATTTGCGCCACCGGAGCCAGCTGCCGCCCTATCCACTGAGAGACGCATCGCACCCGGGTTCGGCCCCTCACAATTCCAAGCTTGTCCGCGCTGTGGACAGCCCGTCGTGTTTGGCGCGTCGTACTGTGGCGCGTGTGGCGTGGCACTGATTCCGGCCGGGTATCCCCTTCAATACGCAGGTTTCTTCCGCCGAACATCGGCAGCGTTGCTCGACCTGACGTTCGTTTTTCTGGCGTGGACTCTCCTGGCTTTGGTCTTCGGTTTCACAGCGCAGACGTGGCTGTTGGTCTGGTTCTTCTATAATGCGGCCTTGGAGGGTTCCCGCGAGCGAGCCACGATTGGCAAGCGCTTGTTCGGGCTCATCGTGTGCGGGGTGGATGGCCGCCGCCTCACGTTCCCCCGCGCGGCCATTCGGACGATCGCCAAGCTCGCGTCATTCGCGATCTGCGGAATGGGATTCGTCATGCCCCTGTTGACTCCCCGCAAGCAGGCCTTGCACGACCTGATGACCGATGCCGTCGTCGTTCTGAGCTGAGCGGCGGGCACTCACGGATTGGAACGGCTCGCCGATGGCGCGTGAACCTGTCTTTCGCGGAAAGAAGGAATCCGACGCGCCCGG
>DASRXU010000073.1:0-22762 GCA_035687365.1 Planctomycetaceae bacterium
CGCCGTCAACGGGCAAGACCTGCGCGGCAACGAGGAGGTTTATGCTCCGTTTGAAGCAACGGCCGGCAAGCAGACAATCCTCAAAGTCGGGCCGACGCCTGACGGCAAGGGGAGTCGTGAAGTCACGGTGGTTCCAGTCGAGAGCGAGCGAGCCCTGCGCAACCTTGCTTGGGTTGATGGCAATCGACGGGCCGTCGATAAGGCGACTGGTGGGAAGGTGGCCTACATTTACTTACCCAACACCAGTGCCGAGGGATACATCCGTTTCAATCGGTACTTCTTCGCGCAGGCGGGACGCGATGCCGTCATCGTCGACGAGCGGTTCAACGGCGGCGGCTTGCTGGCCGATCACGTGGTCGACTACTTGCGTCAGCCGGTGCGCAACTACGCGACGACTCGCGAGGGGGCCGATCAGGCGTTCCCAACTTCGGCGATTCCCGGACCAAAGGTCATGCTCATCAACGAGATGGCCGGTTCGGGCGGCGACTATCTGCCGTACACGTTCCGACAAAGCGGCCTCGGCCCGCTCATTGGCAAGCGAACGTGGGGTGGCCTGGTCGGCATCGGCGGTTATCCGTCGCTCATCGATGGCGGCAGCGTCACCGCGCCACGCTGGGGCATCTGGTTCCCGAACGGCAAATGGGACGTCGAAAACCGGGGCGTCGCTCCGGACATTGAGGTGGAGTTCGATCCGAAACTCGTCCGCGAGGGCAAGGATCCCCAGCTCGACAAAGCGATCGAAGTCGTGATGGGCGAGCTAGCGAAGCACCCGGTCCAGCATCCCAAACACCCTGCATTCCCGAACTATTACAAGCCGGGAATGAAGGATCCTGCTGAAGGGATGTAGATCAGACTCTGAACGCTACGAACAAAGGACTGGCTCTCAGCACGTGCGGAGCCAGTCCTTTTTTGCTTTAGCGTGTGGTTGGACTTCGGCTACCACAGCTGCGCAGCGTCTTCGAACTCAGGGACCGAGTGACCGAGTGGTTCGGGCTGCGGCTGAGTCTCCGTAGTGTGCGTTTCTTTCCGAACGGCCGCGTCCGGGTGTTTCACGGCGAGAGGGGCGCTCACAGGTCCGGCTGCCTCGCGCAAGGCGGCGGCGATACCGTTGAGCAGACGGTCGCCATCGATGGGCTTGGAGAGAAATCCGGTACAGCCCGCGGCCAGACAGCGTTCGGCGTCTCCCTTCATCGAGTTCGCCGTGAGCGCGATGATCGGGATTTTGAGACCTCCGCGTCGCAATTCGGCCGTCGCTTGATATCCGTCCAGCACCGGCATCTGCATGTCCATCAGAATCAGATCGAACTTTCGCGTTCGCGCGCAGTCGACGCCGACTTGCCCGTTCTCAGCCATCGTCACTCGGGCTCCGGCGCGACGCAGCACGAGGTCGATCAGCTTGCGGTTGGTGGCCCCGTCTTCCACCAGCAAGATCGAAGCCCCCGATAGGCTGACCGAATCCGCTTGAGGCTTCTCGTTCGGCGTGACGTCCCCGACGGGAGCGTCCAGCATTCGCACGCCCGCGAGTGAGCCAGCGGCAATCCTCACAGAGAACTGGCTACCACGTCCGAGTTCGCTCTTGACCTCGAGACTGCCGCCGAGCAACTCGGCAATTTGGCGGCTAATCGTGAGTCCGAGTCCTGTACCGCCAAACCGCCGAGTGATGGATCCGTCCGCCTGGACGAATGGCTCGAAGACAGATGACAAGTGCTCAGGCGCGATGCCAATGCCCGTATCGATCACGTCGACGGCCAGTCGCGGAAATTCCTCGACATTTTCCAGGCGGGCGACTACCTCGACTCCTCCGGCGTCCGTGAACTTGATCGCGTTGCCGATCAAGTTCATCAGCAATTGACGGAAACGCGACGGGTCGGTGACGATCGTTTCCGGAACCGGGCCCTCCCATCGGCCGCACAAGTCGATTCCTTTTTCTTGCGCCCGTACGCGCAAAATCGAGGTTGCGTCGGCGATGATCGTGTGGGGGCCGCAACGAGTCGGGTCGACCTCCATCTGGCCGGATTCGATTTTCGAGAGATCCAAAACGTCGTTGATCACACTCAGGAGGTGGCGGCCGCTGCGGTTGATCGTCTCGAGGTAATCATTGCGCTCTTCCTCGCTCGCCTGAGCCCCCATTCTCAGCAGCACGTCGGCAAACCCGAGGATACCGTTGAGCGGCGTGCGGATTTCATGGCTCATCTGGGCCAAGAACATGCTCTTGGATTGGTTGGCCGCCTCGGCCGCTTCCTTGGCCTGGCAGAGTGCCAGGCCGGCTTGTGTGCGCTCGGTGATGTCGCGGACGAACGCGCAGAAGCTGACCGTTAGGCCGTCGTAAATCGGTGCCACGGCCAGCTCGATCGGGAATTCGTGTCCGTCGCGATGCAGCGCAGTCACCTCCATTCGCCCGTCGACGCCGCGCTCGCCCGTTGTGAGAAACCGCTTGACGCCTTGGCGGTGTTTGTCGCGATAGCTAACCGGGATGATCGTCGAAATCAGATCCCGACCGAGTGCTTCGGCGACGGGCCAGCCGAAGGTTCGCTCAGCCTGCGAGTTCCAGCCCGTGATCTTGCCGTCTTCATTGACGCTGACGACGGCATCCAGAGCCGTCTCAACAATGGCGTTCTTCGACTGGTAGGCCTGTTCGAGCTGCACGGTGCGCTCTTGGTATTCGTCGTTCCGCCGTTCCAGCTCGGCGCGGCGCCAAGCCTGGTTCCAAAGATCTTTCACTCCCTGATGACAGGCGATGATGAGGAAGATGTCCTCGAAAACGACCCAGGCGGCGTGCTCGACCCAGCGCCACGGTTCGACAACGGGGGCACCGAACACACTTTCGGGCCAAAACATCCCCCGCAGAAAGTGATCGAGCGCGACCACGAGCGTCGCGGGAACGAGGACGGTCCAATCTCGATAAAAGGCCAAGAAGGCCAGCGAACCGAAGACGTGAAAGTGGGTCTCGATCCGTCCGCCGCTCAAATGAATGAAGAGCGAGGAAAAGAGCATCTGGGAGACGGCGATCACGTTTCGAGTTAGACGCTGCCCGGGATGCCACCAGGCGAGGTACACCGGGAACACCGTCAGGATCCCTCCCAAAAAGACGGCTGCGTAAACGTGCGGATGAATCTCGCTCTGCCCGCCCGACCAGGTCAGCGGCGAGAGCAGCAAAGTGGCTAAGATTCCGCCCAACCATTGCAGGATCATCAAGCCTGCGAAGAGTCGATCGGTGCGGGCATGAAGACGGAATTCTTGATCCCGAAAAATGCGATCCGCATTTTCGAGTAGCTCGGCGTCGGCGAAAGCGTCCATGTTGCGATGTTCTCGGGCGTCGGTGGGGAACGGCCGTATTGGCTTCGCACCGCGGCGAAATAGTAGAGCCAAAGCTCAAGACGTTCCTTGCGCATGGCCGCCGCGGCTGGTAAAAGGTAGGACAATCCGCCAGCCGGTCAAAAAATCCGCAAGCGGAGCCGGGGAGAATCGCGACGGTTATGACGGAGAGCCGCAAGTTATCGACAGCCCCGTCAGGTGGGACCGGTTCTGCCGACAACAAGGCCTCAGGCCGCCGTCCGGGCGCATGAAAAAAGGCTCATCCGCAACAGCGGACGAGCCTGAAATCACAGATTTCTTGTGTAGGTTCCGCGCACTCTTAGGCGAGCGGCAGCGTGGTGCTACTTGGCCGCGGCCAAGGCCGCCTCGTAGTTCGGGTGCTCGGTAATCTCTTTGACATATTCGACGTGCTTCAATTTGCCTTGGCCGTCGACGACGAAAATCGCGCGCGCCAGGCAGCGGTCGAGCGGACCGCCTTGGATCAGCACGCCGTAATCTTCGCCGAACTTCGTCGATTGATGCGCGCTCAGCGTCTTCACGTTGGCCACGTTCTCGGCCCCGCACCATCGCTTCTGGCCGAACGGCAAATCCATGCTGACCACCAGCACGTCGACGTTGGACAATTGCCCGGCGCTCTCGTTGAATTTCTTCGTCTCCATCGCGCACACGGGAGTGTCGAGCGACGGAATCGTGGCGATGATCCGCGTTTTGCCGTTCGTCGCCGTGAGGGTCACTTCCGCCGTCGTGGTGTCTTGCAGCTTGAATTCGGGCGCGGCCTGTCCGGCCTTCAGCTCGTTGCCGGCCAAGGCGACCGGATTGCCTTTGAGTTTGACTGCGTCACTTCGTGCCATGTTCTCTGTTCCCGTCTCAAAAAAGCCGTCGAGTCGTGATCGGTTCGCTGCCCAGCAGTATTGCGTTTTGGCTCGCGGATGCAAGTCCCGGCCGCTCCGCACTAAGATAGGCAATTCGGCCGGCTGCTCGGTCGCTGTTTGTCGGTTTGCCTAAATCCTGGAACGGTCGAGTGGTTGCGTCGCATTACGACTTCGACGTGGTGGTGGTGGGAGCCGGTCACGCGGGCTGCGAAGCCGCATTGGCTGCCGCGCGCCTCGGCGCGAAGACCGCGCTCCTCACCATGAATTTGGACACCATCGGCCAGATGAGCTGCAACCCGGCCATCGGCGGTGTGGCCAAGGGGCAGATCGTCCGCGAGATCGACGCGCTCGGCGGCGAAATGGGCCGCGTGATCGACCAGACGGGCATCCAGTTTCGCATGCTCAACCGGACCAAAGGTCCGGCGATGCACAGCCCCCGCGCTCAGGCCGATAAGAAGGCGTATCAGTTCGCGATGAAACTGCGCGTCGAAGAGCAGGCCAACCTCGGCGTGCGACAAGAAATGGTCGAGGCGATCGAGACCGAGGGCGGGCACGTCGTCGGCGTTCGCGTGCGTGGCGACGCGGTCTACCGCGCACGCGCCGTCGTAATTACGACTGGCACATTTCTCCAAGCCCTGATGCACACGGGGGAAGCCAAGACGGTCGGCGGACGCGCTGGCGAAGGAACCACGAATGCCCTCTCACAAAGCCTGAGTAATCTAGGCTTTGAGCTGCGTCGCTTCAAAACCGGAACGCCCTGCCGGCTCAACGGTCGCACGATCGATTTTGCGGCCCTGCAAATTCAGCCGGGAGACGAAGACCCACAGCCGTTTTCGTTTCTCACCGAGCAAATCTGCCAGCCGCAGATTCCCTGCTATTTGACACAGACGAATGCCCAGGTCCACCAGTTGATTCGGGCCAATCTACACCGGGCGCCGATGTATAGCGGACAAATTCACTCGACCGGCCCGCGCTACTGTCCGTCGATCGAGGACAAAGTCGTTCGCTTCGCTGACAAACAGTCGCACCAGATTTTTCTCGAACCCGAGGGGCGCAACACCCGCGAAGTTTACTGCAACGGCATCTCGACCAGTCTGCCTCGCGACGTGCAGGATGAATTCATACGTTCGATCGCCGGGCTCGAACGGGCCGAGATCATCCGCTATGGCTATGCCGTCGAATACGATTTCGCGCCGCCGTCCCAACTGACGCCGTCGCTGGAAACCAAGACCGTAGCGGGACTGTTCTTTGCAGGCCAGATCAACGGGACGACGGGCTACGAAGAAGCAGCGGGGCAGGGGCTAATCGCCGGCGTCAACGCGGCCCTAAAGGTTGCCGACCGGCCTCCCTTTGTCTTGGATCGGAGCCAAGCCTACCTTGGCGTGCTGGTGGACGACCTGGTGACAAAAGGAGTGGACGAACCTTACCGAATGTTTACCTCGCGGGCCGAGTACCGGCTCCTCCTGCGACATGACAATGCGGATCGCCGCCTGACGCCGCTGGGGATCGATCTGGGGCTGGTCGACAGCCACCGGGGCAGCGGGTTCCAGGCCTACGAAGCCGAGTTTGCCCGTGGCGTCCAATTTATCCAAACCACGCGGCGGCAGGGCCTCCCGTTGGAGGACCACCTGCGGCGCCCGGAAACGACCTGGAGTGACTTGGTGGCCTTGGCACCCGAGGCGTCCGCGCTTGGCCTGTCAAAACGGGCCATTGATCAAGTCGTGATCGAAACCAAGTACTGGGGATACATCCGCCGGCAGGGCTTGGAGGTTGAGCGACAGTCGAAGGCGCAGTCCCTCAGGATTCCCGCCGCGTTCAACTACGTCGCCGTGCCCCAGCTACGGGCGGAGGCCAAAGAGAAGTTCACACGCGTGCGCCCCGGAAACCTAGGGCAAGCAGGGAGGATCAGTGGCATCACCCCGGCCGACTTGACTGTGCTGGCCCTCTACTTAAAGGAGCCAGAACGTCTGGCTTCACGAAGTGCCGAGTGAGCGAGGCCCCCACATATGCTTGGGGCTTGATATACTGTGGGACAGCCCAAGGCTTTTGGTGAACCCAACTTACCTCAATGACTTCACAGACTGGCCATCAACGGGGTCTCTGATAAGGCTGGCAAGTTGTCTTGACGCGCTAAAGAATATCAATTAAGCAAGCGTGTGAACGGAGTTGCCGGCGTCCGGCCAATCGGCTGTGTGCCGGCAGCCGGCCCCCCCCCGGTCGGTTCAAGTGTCACTGGAGGAATCAGCTTTCCCTTCTACTCCTCGTGAGGGCCGATTTTCCGAAAGCATGTGAGCGATCAAGGAGTGGCGCGGCCCGGATGTGCCTGCGCCACCAGGGAGGAGCCCCTCTTGTCGAGGGATTTCCGAGGCCTCTTTGGGTCTCCGTTCACAACACACTGCTCAGAATCGAAGGAATGGGACGAGCGTTATGAAAACGGTCTTTACGACGGGCGAGGCAGCGAAGATCTGCAAGGTGAGCCAGCAGACCATCATTCGTTGCTTTGACTCGGGACAGCTGAAGGGCTTTCGCGTCCCGGGCTCGCGTTTTCGCCGCATCCCTCGGGATGTGCTTTTCAAGTTCATGAAGGAAAACAGTATCCCGACCGATGCCCTCGAAAGCGGCAAGCGCAAAGCCCTGATCGTCGACGACGACGAGGAATTGGTCGAACTGATCCGCGATGTGCTCGAATCGGACGGCCGCTTCGAGGTCCGTGTGGCCAATAATGGCTTCGACGCCGGCATGATGGTCAAGGAGTACCATCCCGACGTGATTGTCCTCGACGTGATGCTGCCCGATATCAACGGCAAAGAAGTCTGCCAGCGGGTCCGCAGCGATTCGGCCCTGGACGACGTCAAAATCATTTGCATCAGCGGTATGGTCGAGCCCGACAAGATCACCGAACTGCGCGCTTCCGGAGCGAACGACTTCCTGCAGAAGCCGTTCGAGGTCGAGAAGCTCGTCGAACGGATGTGTCACCTGCTCGACATGGAGCCGGCTCAGGCGGCCCGCTAACGCTTCGATTTTGAGTCCACGGTCGCGCAAGGAGGCCCGTCGTGGAAGCAGCGGCGGCCGTGGCCGCATTCGCAACAGATTCGGACCGCGCTCAGGACGGCCCGCGAAACTGTGTCGGTCCGCGCGCCGCTAACGGCGCGGTCGGCTCTGTCGATCCGCGCGAACTCGAAACCGCCAAATTGGCCGCGCTGGCTGAGTTCGCGGCGGGCGCCGGTCACGAGATCAACAATCCGCTGGCGACGATCGTCGGCCGCGTCCAAGTCCTGCTCAAGCACGAGCAGGATGCCGGTCGGCGGCAGAGCCTGGCCACGATTGCCGCGCAGGCGTTCCGGATCCGAGACATGATCGGAGACCTGATGGTCTTCGCTCGACCGCCGGCTCCGGTGCCTCAACGGCTGATTCTGAACGACGCGGTTCGTGCCACCATCGAGCGATTCCAGGACGCGGCGAACGAGCGGCCCTGCACGTTGACGTTTCGGGGCGACGGCACCGTGTTCGCGCGGGCCGATCCGACCCAACTGAACGTCGTCTTGAGCGAACTCGTTCGCAACAGTCTCGACGCGGTCCCACCGACTTCCGGAACGATCGAACTCAGCATGGCCAACGAGACGATTGATTCTTGTCCCAGCGCCGTAGTCACTGTCACCGACAATGGCCGGGGGTTGAGTGAAACGGATCGAGCGCATCTCTTCGACCCGTTTTATTCGGGGCGCGACGCGGGGCGCGGGCTGGGTTTCGGATTGTGCAAATGCTGGCGGATCGTGGCCAACCACGGCGGCTGGATCGACGTCGATTCGGCGCCGGGCGTAGGCACGACGTTCCGTGTCTATTGGCCCGATCGCGACGTACTGGCAAGTGAAACGCACTCCGATCGCCCCCAGCCAGCCACGGCCCACGGTTCGAGCGGATGATCCCCGATGGGCAACTGGCCTGCGATTGCGCTCTCGATTTCGGCCGTGCTGGCGGCCGCTGAGCGGCCGGCGCGCGAAGAGCCCCTGGTCGAGCACGAGCGGTTTCGAATTGAGGTTCCAGCCATCGTGCTGACCGACGTGCCCGTGCGGCGCATCGTCATCAGAGCCTTTGACGCCTCCGGAAATCCCGACCTTTCGTACAACGGGCAGCCGCTGATCACGGGAATTCGTCTGGCCGTTCCTCAAAGCGACGATGCCAAGCTCGGTCCCTTTCAGAACGGCGTGCTCGAGCTGACCACCGATTCGCACGCCGGGCGGAAGGTCTACATCTCGGAGCCGGAAATCGTCGTCGACGGGGGCGATCGGAAATCGGCGACGCTCGTCGTCCCGCGCACGTTTCGCTGGCTGGCTTTGGCGCCTGCCCTCGTCGCCTTGGTGCTCTGCCTGTGGCCACGAAATTTCGTGTTGGCCATGTTCGTCTCAATTTGGAGCGGCTTGGCCATTCTCGACGGGGGCAATTTATTCCACGCGTTTGTCCAAACGATCGACTCGTTCGTGACGTTTGATTCGGGTCAGCCCGGCACCCTCGGCGGATCGCACTTGTCGATCCTGGCAGTGATGCTCTTTTTCGGTTCGTTGTTTGCCGTGCTCGCAGCCGGCGGCGGTCTCTCCGGTCTGACCGACCGCTTGGCTAAGCGCGCTAACACGCGAGAGCGCGGGCAATTGGCCGTGTTGTTGTTCGGCGTCTTCACCTTCGTCGACGACTACGCCCACACGCTGATCGTCGGCAAGACTCTGCGGCCGCTCTCCGATCGCATGAAAATTTCCCGCGAGAAGCTGGCCTTCCTGGTCGATACGACGGCTGCTCCCGTCGCCGCGCTCGCCATCCTTTCGACCTGGATTGCGGCCGAGCGAGGGACTTTGCGGGCGACATTCGAGGATCTGGGGATCGCCGGCAGTCCGACCGCCACGCTTCTGGCCAGCTTGCCGTATTGCTTCTATCCAATTTTGATGCTCGCCTTCGCGGCCCTGGTCATTTTTCTGGGCCACGATTTTGGACCGATGCTGCGAGCGGAAGGGCGTGCCGCCACGCAGGGACACTTGAGTCGGCCGGACCTTTCTGATCCGGCCGTGCTCCCCGCGGTCGAGCCTGATCCGCCTGGCGGCGCCAAGCTCGTTCGCAACGCAGCCATTCCGCTGTTCTTGCTGTTCCTCTTGGCTGGCGTCGGACTTTGGTGGACCGGCCGCAGTGAACTGCTCGCGCAAAGCTCGGCCGAACCGGGATTGCTCGACGCGCTGGAGCATTCGAATCCGCATCGCGTGATGCTTTTCAGCGCGTTCATCGCGTCCATCGCCGCTGTGGCGCTCGCCGTTTGGTCTCGCTCGATGAGTTTGCAGCAGGGACTGAGTGCGTGGGTTTCGGGTCTGCAGCGGATGGTGCCGGCCGCGCTGATCTTGGTGCTCTCCTGGTCGTTTCAACGAGTCTGCGATGCCGATCATCTCAACACGGCCGGTTTCCTCGCGGAAATTGGACAGCCGCGGGTGACAGTCGAGTGGGTGCCGCTCTTTGCGTTTGCAGCGGTCGGTCTGACGTCCGCCATCTTGGGGAGCTCGTGGGCCGCGTTGGCGATGGCGTTGCCGACCTTCTTGTCGGTGACGCATTCACTGCTAGCCGATCTGAACGAATCAGACCCGATGCACCCGCTGTTCTTGGCGACGATCGGCGCCGTGATCGGAGGGGCCGTCTTCGGCCGTCACTGCTCGCCGATCTCGGAGACGACGATCTTTTCGTCGGCGTCCTCCTCGTGCAGCCACCTCGACCACGTCTTCACGCAGTTGCCCTATGCCCTGACAGTGGCAGGAGTGGTGGCGATCCTCGGCTATGCACCGGTCGCCTACGGATACTCGCCGGTCTTTCTGCTTCCAATCGCGACTCTGGTGCTCATCGTGTTGATCCAATTCGGCGGCCGGTCGGCTGTGCAGGAGGAAACGACGGCAAGCGAGCCGGCTTCCAAGAAAGCGACCGAAAGCGCAGAAGCGGCGGGGAAGGATGGCTCCAAACGGCCCGCGGACGCTCGCAAACCCGCGGCGGCCGGGGCTGCGCAAAGCTAATCGGCCAGCGGCGTGCGCATCGCGAGTCGTCCCGGATTTGCTCAATCTACCGATCGCGCGGCCGCTTGTTTGCTCATGCAGCCGGCAGCACGCGTAGGAATCGCGGCCGAGATGGCGGCAACCGGGCCCACGACCTGCGCGATGGGGAAGGGCGGGCCGTTTGGGTTGTATAATACGACGCGACCCTCTTGATACTCCGCCTGATGGGAAAGACAGTCTGCGATGGCACAATCCGAACGCCTGCGAGGGATTTTCACCCCGAATCTGGTCCCCTTGGATGAGCACGGAGAAATCCAAGAAGCCGAGCTGCGCCGCTATGTCGATTGGTTGATCGAGCGCGGCGTGCACGGGCTTTATCCGAACGGCTCGACGGGCGAATTCACGCGTTTTCGCGCCGACGAGCGGCGGCGGATCACCGAGATCATTGTCGATCAGACCCGCGGCCGCGTGCCGATTCTGGCAGGGGCCGCGGAAGCAAACGTGCAGGAAACGCTGCGGGCGTGCGAACACTATGCTCGCCTGGGCGTTCGCGCGGTCGCGATCGTCGCTCCGTTTTATTACAAGCTGAGTCCGGCCGCAGTGTATGCCTACTTCAAAGAGATCGGCCGCAACACGCCGGTCGACGTCACGCTCTACAACATTCCGATGTTCGCGAGCCCCATCGACGTCGACACCGTACAGCGACTCTCGGAAGAGTGCGAACGGATTGTCGCGATCAAGGATTCGTCGGGCGAAATCCCGCACATGATTCGCATGATCAAGGCGGTGCGACCGAACCGGCCCGACTTCGCGTTCCTCACCGGTTGGGACGCCGCGCTGATGCCGATGCTGTTGGTCGGCTGCGACGGCGGCACCAACGCCAGCTCCGGCGTCGTTCCCGAGCTGACGCGTCGTCTTTACGACCTGACGCTCTCCGGGCAGCTCGATCAGGCCCGCAAGATTCAGTACGACTTGATCACGCTCTTCGACACGATGATCTACTCGGCCGAGTTCCCCGAAGGCTTCCGCGCGGCTGTCGAGCTACGCGGCTTCCACATGGGCGTCGGCCGCCAACCGCTAAGCCCGGAGCAGAAGACCGATCTGTCGACGTTGAGCAAGACGCTGCAATGCCTGCTGGCGGAGCACGGCTTCACGAACGAACCGGTCGGCGGCTGCCCGGCTGGCAGCGGAGCAAATAGTAATGGCACTGGCGGCTTCGACCCGAGCCACGTGAACGCCATCGTGCAGACCGTCGTCGCCGAGCTTCGCCGTCGCGGATTGACCTGAGTTGAAGTATTTAAACCACCAAGGCACCAAGGACACCAAGAGGGAAGAGGCAGTCAGTGGACTGACTGTATTCTTCCTTGGTGCTCTTGGTGCCTTAATGGTTACAACTTCCTGCAATTAACTCGCGAGCTTCGAGCGGTAGTACGCGGCCCCCTCAGCGATTGCATCGGCGAGTTTTTCGGGGTGCTTGCCGCCGGCTTCGGCGAGGTCGGGTCGGCCGCCGCCGCCGCCGCCGACAACTTTGGCCGCCGCGCGAACGGCGTCTGAAGCCGACAGGCCGCGCGAGATGAGATCTTTGCTGACGGCGGCTGTCAGCGACACTTTGCCGTCGGCCTTCGATCCCAACAGAATCGCGACCGGGCGGCCCTTGCCGCGCAACTGGTCGATGAACTCGCGGAGCGTGTCGCGATTGGTCACGTCGGTGTCGCGGGCGATGATCTTCACGCCACCCACGTCCTCGGCTTGTTCGAAGAGTTCTTCGGCGATGCCGGCGACCGATTGGCTGGTCTGGGCCTCGAGCTGCTTCTTGGCCTCGCGAAGTTCTTCTTGCAGGACGGCCACGCGCCGGGGCAGGTCTTCCGGCTGCGGGGTCTTCAGCAGCGTCACGAGTTCCTTCAACAGGTTTTCGGCATCCCGCACGCGCTGCAGGGCCCGGGGCCCCGTCATGGCGACGACGCGACGCACGCCCTTGGCGACCGGCTCCTCGGAGACGATCTTGAGGAAGCCGACCTGACCCGTGTTTGTCAGATGCGTGCCGCCGCACAGCTCGACGCTGAACTGACCCATGCTCACGACGCGAACCGGGTCGGGGTATTTTTCGCCGAAGAGGGCCATCGCCCCGACCTTTTTCGCTTCATCGAGTTTCATCATCTGCGTTTGGACGGGAGCCCCTTCGGCGATCCGAGCGTTGATCTCGTCCTCGATGGTGAGGATTTCTTCAGGCGTGAGCGCCCGTTTGTGCGCGAAGTCGAAACGGAACTGATCTTGTTCGACTTTCGAGCCACGCTGGGTGGCGGTTTCGCCCAGGTTTTTCCGCAGCGCAAAGTGCAGCAAGTGTGTGGCCGAGTGGGCCCGCTTGATGGCGGCCCGCCGTTCGGTGCTGACGTGACCGTGAAGCTTTTGGCCCACCTGCAAGCGACCGCATTTCAGATGTCCGACGTGAAGGATCAGCCCGCCGTCGCGTTGCGTGTCGATCACTTCGAACTCCGCACCGTCACCGGTGAGCGTTCCCGTGTCGCCGACCTGGCCGCCGGCTTCGCCGTAGAACGGTGTGCGATCCAGCACGATGCCGACCGGCACGACGTGTCCGACTTCTTCGAGCTGCTCGACGAGCTGTTTTTCGGCGATGATGCCGACGATCTCGCCGTCGCCCTCGAGCGAGTCATATCCCAAGAACTGGGTCGAGCCGACCGACTTGCGGACGGCGTCGAGCGGGCCTTCGGCCATTACCGAATCAAGAAACGCGCCGCTGCCACTGCCGATCTTGTGCTGATTCATCAACTGCTTGAACCGATCGAGATCGACAGCCAGATTTTTCTTGGCAGCCATCGCCTCGGTCAGCTCGATCAAGAAGCCGTCGGTTTGGTGCAGATCGAACGCGTCGTCCCCGGAGATTTTTCCGGAACCGCTCGTGCGAGCCTTGTCCAAGCAGCGTTCAAACTTGCTCAACCCTTTTTCGACGACGCCGAGGAATTGGCTTTCCTCTTCCTCGATCACGTTGACGACTGATTTGGCCGTTTTGGCCAGGTCGGGGTAGGGGACCTTCATGGCTTCGACGACGGCCGGGACGAGCGTGTGCAGGAAGGGCTCGTGCTTGCCGAGCAAGTAACCTTCGAGCAAAGCGCGGCGCAACAACTGCCGGACGACGTAGCTTTCCTTCTCGCTGCCGGGTGACACGCCCTCGTGAATACAGAACGTGACGGCCCGCACGTGATCGGCGACGCGGCGTAGGGGCCGGCCCTGGGGTCCGTCGAAGTCATACTTCACGCCAACCGCTTCGGCCGCAGCGAGGCAGAGCGGGCGCAGGATATCGATCTCGAAGTTGCTGGGCACGCCTTGCAGCACCGACGCCGTGCGCTCGAGGCCCATACCGGTGTCGATGTTTTTCTTAGGCAGCGGCCGCAGATTGTTCGGCGGCGATCCGACGCGATTGAATTGGGTGAAGACCAGGTTCCAGATCTCGACCGACTTCGAACCGCCCGGTGCCTGGTAATAAATCTCGCTGCACGGGCCGCAAACGCCATCGGGGCCGTTCGAGGGAGCAGCCGCGGGCCAGAAGTTCTCGTGCTCGTCCTCGCGACGAACGCGGGCGGGGGGCAGGCCAATCTCTTTGGTCCAGATGTCGAAGGCCTCGTCGTCATCGAGGTAGACGGTGACCGACAGGCGATCGGGAGCCAGGCCGAGCCACTTTTTGTCGGTGAGGTATTCCCAAGCCCAATGGATGGCTTCGCGTTTGAAGTAGTCGCCGAAGGAGAAATTCCCCAGCATCTCGAAGAACGTGTGGTGATAGGCGGTCACGCCGACGTTGCCGATATCGCCCGTGCGGAGGCATTTTTGGCAGGTGGTGGCCCGCGTGAACTCGAGCTTGCCGATGCCCAGGAACTGCGCCTTGAACTGGTTCATGCCGGCCGGCGTGAAGAGCACGGTCGGATCGTCGCGCGGAACGAGCACGTCGCTTGGCTTGCGGACGCAGCCCTTCGAGGCGAAGAAATCCAAATAGCTTTCACGCAGTTCGTCGGTCTTCATCAGCCTTCCTCGTTGCTTTCGTGCCCTTCCGTTGAGCACGTGCTTCTGGCTACGACGCCCAAACCACGGCGGGAGTTCGGAGGTGGGAGTTCGGATCTTATATCGACGGACCACACGGGCCACGCGACAACCTGACAAACGCCGCTGAAGTCGAGCCAACTTCGGCGGAAATTGCCGTTACTTTCGCGTCGTCATTTTTGGACAGTTATCTTGCGGTGGTCGACCAGCTCGAGGGTGACCGGTCCGTCGGCCCCGCGGACGGCCTCCTGAAACTCGCTCGGAGTGTGAACCGGCACCGCGTTGACGCTGGCAATGAAGTCCCCTTCCACAAGTCCGGCGGACTGGGCCGGGCTGCGCGCCCCGACTGATCCGATCACCACGGCATCTCGGAACTGGGGCGGCCACCCAAAATATTTGTAGCGCCCAGTCGGATAATCGACGATCAATCCCCGCCAGGGCGGATAGCGACGCGAGGTCGCGATGATCGCGTCCTCCTCCATGACGGGCCATTTTGCGAGTTTGGCCGCGAGAGTCAACTCGGTCGATTCGCTCGGTCTCCAGATCTTCAAGCGAACCGTCGCCTCAGGTCCATAGAGAGCCACGTAGCGCATCAGATCGAACTGATCGAGCAGCGGATGCCCCTCGAGTTCGAGAATCAAATCCTCCTGCCGCACCTGGGCGATGGCGGCCGGCGAGTTCGGGTAAATGGTTTTCACTTCGACGGCCGACGCCTGCTTGAAGTTCACGCCATAGCGGCGGCGCAGTTGATCGGGCAGCACTGTCTTCAGCGTCAGACCGAGGAACCCGTACTCGACTTCGTAACCGTGGCAGAGGGTCTCGATCACCCGTCGCGTGAACTCATCAATGGGGATCGCGAAACCTGCCGAACGTTCATACCCTTCCAGCGCGGCCAGTGAAGTGGTGATGCCGATCAGCTCGCCCCGCAGATTGACGAGAGCGCCCCCGCTGGTCCCCAATTCCATCCGCGTGTCGACCTGCAGGAGCGTCCCGAACTGGTGAATGCTGAGGTCCGATTGCGGCAGTCCGAACTCTCGGACGCGCGTCGGCGCGGGGCGACGGGAGATATTACTGAGCATGCCCCAACTCGCAGTCGCCGAACCGTCGCGGGCGATCGCGTAGGGGTTGCCCAAGCCAATCACGAGTTGACCCTTCTCGAGCGGCGATGTCTCGGAGCGCAACGTGATTGGTTTGAGATCCGTCGGCTTCAGTCCCAGAGCGGTGTAATCGATGGCCAAAATGGCCAGGTCGCTACGGGGGTCGCCGGCAACGATCTGGGCGTAGTAACCACGACGGTCGCCGAAGCGGACGTAGATTTGGCTCTCGCCGCCCCCCTTGGCGGTGGGGCCGCCGTGGACGACGTGGTAGTTCGTCAGAATGTAGCGCTGCCCGCTTCCACCCGGGGGCACAATCACGACACCGGCCCCGAATTCATTCGGGACGAAGTCGGGGTTCTCGGGGCGATCCGCTTCGAAGCGACCTTCCGGATCGACGTCGAGCCCGTTGAAACGTCCCGAGTTCGCACCGGGACGAACGCGAGCGATACTCACGATCGAGGGCTCGGCCCGATGGATGACGTCGACAAGGACGCGCTCCAACGAGACGGCCGCCGCGAGCCCCTGCGGATTCTGGGCCCGCACGACCTCAGGAAACAAACCGATCACGCCCCAGCAAAGGGCCAGCCAAATGGGCAAGAATCGACGGCGAGAAAAGGGTTCGAGACGACTGGCGAGGCGACAGGCAAGCATCCCGTAATGGTAGCGGCCTGCGAGACAACACCCAAGGGGCATGATGCCCCCGGCGCTGATTCACAGGCCGCAGCATAGATCGGTCACTGCCCCGGTGGCAGGCGCCTTAGTGTTTCTCGTCCTCCGCCGGTGGGCCGTTGGATTCTTCGGCCACTGCTTTGGGGCCGAACCCGCGTTTCTCCAGGACCTTGTGTTGGATCTGAGCCAGCATGTCCGGATTTTCCTCCAGGAAGGCGCGGGCTTTCTCGCGTCCCTGGCCGAGGCGCACGTCGCCGAAGCTCATCCAGGTGCCGCTGCGATCGATCACATGATCCTCGACCGCCAAATCGATCACGTCTCCCGCGAGACTGATCCCGCAACTGCCGAGCATGTCGAATTCGGCCGTGCGGAATGGAGGCGCGACTTTGTTCTTGACGATCTTGGCTTTGATTCGGATGCCGATCGTATTTTCCCCCTCCTTGAGGGTGCTGATGCGGCGGACGTCGACGCGGCACGAGCAGTAGAACTTGAGGGCGCGTCCGCCGGGAGTCGTTTCGGGGCTGCCGAACATCACGCCAATCTTTTCGCGGATCTGATTGATGAAGATCACCGTCGTGCGCGACTTGGCAATGGCCCCTGTGAGCTTGCGCATAGCCTGGCTCATCATGCGGGCCTGCAGGCCGACGTGCGTGTCCCCGATATCTCCATCAAGCTCGGCCTTGGGCACCAGCGCGGCGACCGAGTCGACCACGATGATGTCGACCGAATTCGATTTGATCAGCATTTCGGCGATCTGTAGCGCCTCTTCCCCGTAAGACGGCTGGCTGACCAGCAGCTCTTCGAGGTTCACGCCCAGCCGCTTGGCCCAGGAGGGATCGAGCGCGTGTTCGGCGTCGATGAAGGCTGCGATGCCTCCGGTCTTCTGGGCGCTGCCGATGGCGTGCAGGGCCAGAGTGGTCTTACCACTCGATTCGGGGCCGAACAGTTCGATGATTCGCCCGCGAGGAAAGCCTTTGCCCCCTAAGGCAATGTCGAGCGACAGGGCGCCCGTCGAGATGCCCTGGATGGCTGGGCTGGTTGCCTCGGTGAGCTTCATGATCGAGCCCTTGCCGAAGGTCTTCTCGATCTGCCCCAGGGTATTCGACAGGATGATTTCGTTCTCGTTCTTCGGGCTCGAGTCGGTCTTTTTCGCCCCTCTGCCGTTCTCCTTGGCGTGTTCTTTACCGTGATCTTTCACAGGGGCGTGGTTATTTTTCGAGGCTTTGGTCAGGGTCATCAGAGTCATCCTCGGCTTGCTCGGAAAGTGCGACAGCGTCTCCTAGACGCCAATAGTGTACAAAAAGATACTATATTGTCAATCGGCTTTTTTCAAGGCCTTTCAAGAGGCAAAAACGGCTGGCAAAACGCGGACCCGGCGGGTTTATCCGAGTTGGGTGTGGCCCCCATGATCGGCGGACTCGGCCTGCTGGATCAAGAGCTGAAGATAAGACCGCCGCTCCGCGTTCTTCAGGCCGAGTTTGGCAGCCAGCCCCAAAATGACGTCTCGGGCTGCTTCGCGATCGTGATCGTGGGCCATCGACTCGATCTCCAGAAACGTCCCCAGTCCGTCGACTGAATCGACGGCCAGCTCCAAGTTTCGTCCCTCCCAGGTCAGATCGTAAATAGCACGGACCTTGGCCACGCCTCGGACCGGCTCAAAGCCCAAAATCTTCAGCAGCTCGCAGAGTTGATCAAAGTCCCCCGCATCGCGACCGACGGGAAGCTCGATCTCCCGCCGCGTCTTGGTCTGCGAATCGATGATCGGTCCCTTATAAGTGATCTTCACGCCGTCATCGGTTCTTCGCAGCCGCAGCGCCTCGTGCGTTTCTCGAAAATCGCGAGACGGGTGCTGAAAGTAGAGATCGCTTTGCCGCACCACGCCGCCGCGTGTCGCGCCGCGCGCCAGCAACTCGAGCGTGATCTCGTCGGCGTCGGCGAGCGGAAACTTCAGCTCGACCTCAAAGGTCGCGGGACCGTTCATGCGTGTCGGCCTGCGTGTTGGCGGCGATCTCGGCCAGTCGCTGCCAAGTATACAGTCCCGTGGAATGCCCGTCGTTCCATTCGACCTTGAGCGCGTAATTGCCGCACAGCTCGATACGAGCCGGGGCGATGTTTGCCGGGATCGCATCGACGTTGAGCGTGCGGATGCCGGTCAGTTCATCGACACAGCCGGCACACGGACAGTTGCCCCGCAGGGTCTTGAACGCGATCCGCCGCACGCCGAGAGCGGGCCAGGTGATTTCGAGGATGCCCTGCTCGCGGAAGGCCTTGATGGTGGTCGGCTGTTCGTCGGTCATGATCCATTCTAACTGCGCAAGAGACACAACTGAGCGAACTCAGCCGTGGCCCCCGGCGTTGTTAGTCTTTCCCCGAGTGTTCGATCTGTGGCCAGTACTTGGCGAATTCGAAGTTGGGATCGTTGTCGAGATCGTGGCAACGATAGCACAGGGTCTTGGTGGTCTCTCCCAATTTGAGTGTGGCGCGGGCGCGGGCCGCATCGAGATCGGCCTTCTTCACCGCCTTCGGATCGCGCTTCCACGCTAGCTCGAGGTCGACGTGCTTCGCGGCCGGGCCGTGGCAGTTTTCACACTGCTGATCTTTCAACTTCGGCGTCTTTTCCGCGCTGTAGAAACCCGAGACGTAGGGAAAGACTCCCTGCGGATCCCAGCCGGTCGTGTGGCAGGCGATACATTCGGGATCGTGATTGCGCGGGATCGGATTCTTCGTCCCTTCGCGGCCGGTGATCAACGTCTGGTACGCGTGGGCGTGCTTCGAGTCTTTCCAAACCTCGTACGCCTTGGTGTGGCAGTCTTTGCACGAATCGACGCCGGCGAACTGATCACCGTTCGGGTGCGGGGGCTTGGCGAAGTCTTTGAGGACCGCGTCGTAATTGGCCTCGAGCATGTGCTGGTACTCGCGCATGCGGTCGAGCATCTTCGGCGTGTCTTTGAACCGTTCCTTGTCGAGATCGACCAGCTCGTAGCGGAAGGGCCGTTTCGATTCGTCGGGGTAGTAGCCGACGATGGCGACGTGCTTCCCCTTCTGGCCCACGACGACCAGCAGCGTCTTGCCGATCTGCTCGGCCGTGTCCTCGCCGTCTTCGGGGCCGCGGGCCGTCGCGACGATCTGAAACTCGGGAAATTTCTTGGCCAGCTCGACGGACTCGGCCTTTTCTGCGTGCGACAGCAGGACCAATACCTCGGCATTTTGCTTCTTGAGTTCGGCAATTGCGGCGGGCAGGGCCTTGGCCGGATCGTTCACTTTAATTTGCGGATCGCCCGCATCGCCGAAGAGGGCTGCCGTCAGAGTTTTGCCGAAGATCGCCGCCACGCCGATGCGGTGTCCATTGATCGTGATGACTTTTGCCGGAGCGGCCGGGCGGGTGTCTTTAAAGAGAGTGAAGTCGACGTTCGCGTTGACGAAGCCCAATCCGTTTTGGTCCGTGCCGGTCTGCAGCCCCTGCGTCAACAGAAAGCCCGGTTCGAGCCGCTCGATCGACAGTTCCTCAGAGCCCAGGCCGATCGCCTTGTAGCCCAGATCCTTGAGGGCCGCGAGCATCACCTGGAATTTGAATTTGTTCTGCTGATTGTCCTTCCGCACCAGGCCGCCCAGGTCGAGCGCGGCGAAGGGCCAGCCCTTTTCGGTGAGCTGCCGCATGAAATCGGCGCGGCGGGACAGTCCGCCCGATTGGGTGACCGAGCAGCCGCACGGCTCCATGTATCCGTGTTGCTCGCCGGAGAAAACCAGCGCGACGGCCGGCTTGGCCCAACCTTTGAGCAACGGCTTCACATCGGCGACGGCGGCCGCCTTCGCGTGCTTCGTGGCCGGAGGCGCTTCCGCCTTGGTGGCAGGCAGCTCGGCCGGAGGAATCGAACTGGCTCCGCGGGGCGGGGCGTCGGTCTTGATCTCGTCGTTGCAGCCGGAAGGCAGACCGGCGATGAGCGCGATCAGGGTCAGGCCGACCACGAAAGGAACGGCCTTCAGAAGCTCCTTCGACATGCGGCGATCCTCGTGAAACGGCACGGCCGGATGGCGCGAATTGGGCTGAGGCGAAACGAGTCTGGGCGGATAATAGTGAATCGGCCTGAGAGCTGCGAGGACATTGCGCCGGTGACCGCCCCGCGGCCGCCCGTTGTCTTACGTCGTTAGGATCGGTTGTGTTGGAATCGGGCCGGGGCGATGGTGTCTCGAGTCTGGGGTGGCACTGGCGGCTCGTCCGCCAGTGTGCATTTGAGCGATACCCAAGAACCACTGGCGGACAAGCCGCCAGTGCCACCCATTTGCTCCGCGGCCATCCGCAAGACGGCGGGCGGGCACCTGCTACGAGCCGGCCGCAAGCTTTCGAAGGCGCGTTAGCGTTGGGTCTGGCAAGTAGCGATCCGTGTGGCCCCAGCGATGATTAATCTCGTCCTGCGCCAGGGCTCGCTGGGCGTGGCTCTTGGCCTCTGCCGGTCGCCCGGCGTCGGCGAAGCCCGTTGCGCAGGCGCTTTGCAGCGAGGCTTCAGTCGGATACATCTCGGCGGCCCGCTGCAACGCTTCCGCGCCCGCCCTGGCGTCGGCCGGATCCTGCGATCGCGCGAACCGGGCGAGATAAAACTCCCCGAGCCGGCGAGAGCGCGACGGATTGCGAGGGTCCTCCCGCATCGCAGTCTTCAATGCCTCGCACGCCTTGGCAAAGTAATCGATCGTGATCCCGGGCGGGCTGGATTGCCAGCGCGCGAAGAGCGCATCGGCCAACTTGTCGTGTGGTTCGGGGCTGAACGCATCGTGAACGGCCGCTCGACCGAACTCGGCCTCTGCCCGCTCGAACTGACCATCGACAAACAGGGCCTGCTCGCCCGACGCGATCGCCGCTCGGCGATTGAGCACGGGCAATGTGGAGGTCAGGAACAGTGCGACAAACAACACGACACCGACGCCGCCAATCGCGATCACCGCCGGAGGCGATCCATGGGCCTCTTTGGCGCGATCGCGCGTAGCGAAGGCGAGTGCGACCAGCACGAGCAGAATCTGCACAACGGCCGGCATTTCGATCCCGCCGGCGCCGCTCAAGTGAATCATCAAGCCGACCGCGGCCGCTCCCAGCGCAATATTGGCCAGCCGCGTCGAGCCGAGTCCCCGGCGCAAAATGGCGAACGTGACCAGCCAGGCGGCCAACAGCAATAGCTGGGACGGATCGAAGTTGCCGCTGGCCGACGCGACCGGCGCGATCAGCCCCAACAGAAAGCCAAACACCGGTCCGGGAAGATCGGCGGCCCACGACGAGATTCGTTCGGGTTCGGGCGGAGTGTTCGGATCGTTTTCAGTTGCGCGTCTGCGAAAGGGGGCGATCGCCAGCACCAAGCAGGCGACAAAACTCACGACCGCCAGAATTCCGCCGCTTGTCCACAGGTCGAGCAGCCAATTGTGCGGGTCGGCAATCTCTTCGCTCGATTCGGCCACCTTGTAGCGCAGATAGGGATGCCGAAAGTTGCCCGGCCCGGTGCCGAAAATGGGGGAAGCAGCAACCGTCTGCAGGGCACCGTTCCAATACTGAAAGCGATACGACAGCGACTTGGGCGCTTCGTAGATTACCTCTGCGTCGAAACCTTTCCCCAGGGCGGCAATCGCGAAGAGGATCACCACGCCGACGCTTCCCAGCCCCATCGAAAGCCAAACCCGCCGCGTG
Source organism: Planctomycetaceae bacterium (assembly GCA_035687365.1). GTDB lineage: Bacteria > Planctomycetota > Planctomycetia > Planctomycetales > Planctomycetaceae > DASPSM01. The sequence continues at coordinate 21,686 of DASRXU010000073.1, forward strand.
ATCCGCTGGCGATTTCTCACGAGAATTGTCGTGCCCCACACTGCCCCCCCGACGAGCAGCCCCGTCCAGGCGGTGCGGCTCTTCGTCAGAATCAAACAGTAGAGCAACAGCACCAGCGCGGCGGCCCACGCCGCCAGCATCGCTTTGGATCGAGGGCCGTGCAGCGTGCGAAACAGTTCACCCGCCAGCACCAGCGAGACGAGCAGAAAGCCCGCGAACGTGTTGGCCAACGCGAACGGACCGAGTGCCTCGTTGCTGAACTGCAGCCGATTGATGTACTGCTTGCGACCCATTTCGTCGGTCGGAATGCCCTGAGACTCGAGCTTGAACCGCAGCTCGCCCAGCTTGCGAGCGTTGGCTTGGGGATTTTTCTCGAGCGCGTCGAGCTGTTCGATCAGTTCCTTAAATTCGACGCTTGCCAGCTTGTAGTAGACGTAGTGCTGCCAGATGCCCAACCCGCTCAGTACAACGGCAAGCGCGACGATGATCGACGCCAGCCGCCGGGCGTCGAGCGCGGTCTGGATCGTCTGCCGCAACAGAAAAAAGGTCACGCCCAGCCCGATCCATTCCCACGCCATGTTGAGCGCGATCCGCCGGTCGCCTCCATTCACGAAGAGGACCGCTGTCGAAAGCACGTGCGCGGCCACCAGCGACCACAAGGCCCAATCGAAGAGGCTCCAGCGGACGGTGAAGGTCCCGCTTCGCAGGCAGCTCCAGGCCCAAAAAATCACGCCGGCAAAGCCGAGCTGCACCAGCCACAGTGTGTCGCCCGCGCCCGTCGATTCCGCCGGAATCAGCCAGCGGACCACGAGCAGGCCGATGACCAGCATGCGAAGCAGCCCGGCCCGAGGATCGTCTGGCACGGACGTCGGCGGCGCGGACTTGGGTGGAGAAGATCGCGTCTGATCGGATCGCGATGCGGCGGGATGCGGGCTCGACGGGCGCTTCGTCTTACTCATAACGCAGACGCCGGGTGGCTGGGGTCGAGCGCAGCGAGCCCCCAGGCTTTCACGTACTGGGAGCGAACCGAAGCGGTTCGACCCCAGCCACCCATTCTCAAGGAGGTAGCCACCTGGG
>DASRXU010000074.1:0-1715 GCA_035687365.1 Planctomycetaceae bacterium
CGGCGTCCTCCTTTGTGTGGACATTCTTCTTTGGACCGAAGCGCCCACCCCCCATGAAATCGTAAGCGTCCTGGAACACATCAGCCTCGACGCTCACCACCGCGGCCGGATCGAACGGATGAGCATTATGCAGCTCGATCGTACAGAAGACGGCGGCTTGTCCGGGAACCGCAGTGTTATAGCTCTTCAAGGCAAGATGGTCGAAGCAATCCAGTTTCATGTTGTCCCAGTCGACCCGGATCGACTTATCGAGGGCTTGCGCCAGACCGTTTGGTCCCTCGATGACATACCTCGGGCCGGTCACCCCGCGTGACGCAAGGAAGACCCCGTGAACCGACCCCAAGGCTGCCTGCGACGAGTTCAGGCCTTTCCATTGCGAGATTGGCGTAGTGCGTACGACCAGAAGCGGAATGACGTCGCCGCAAATTCCGATTGCCGCCAAAGCTTTTGCTTCGTCGAGTTGGAGCGCTTTAGACGCTCCGGCTGCTATGGAGAATGAGAGCTGCGTCGTCAAATCAAACCCGTCGGCCATAAATGGAGCATTAGCCGTCAGCGAAGACTCGACCTGGTAGGCAACCGCTAGGGCGGTCAGGAATTCCTCGCCTGATCGTCCGGCGTGCTCACAGACGGCGAGGATCGATCCCACGTTGTCCGATGGGTGACAGAGCTCTTCCCACCCAGATAACTATCCATGAAGTCGACGTACCGCACGACTGCCGTGTTGTACTGAGCTGCGTAGACCACGTTGGCTTGTCCGCCGCCGATCAGAGTGCAACGGCCGTCCGAGCCTCCGAACTCTTTGGCCTGTTCCAGGCACGCCACGATCGGCGGCGCCCCGAGGGCATTGATGGCGCACGCCAGAGAATCGAGTACGCTTACCTTGAGCCGTTCCCGGCGCTCGGGAGTAAGATCCTGATAGCTCGCCCTGATGGCGAACTTCGCAATACCCTCAGCCTGACTCACGCCCGTGATGATCGGCGCAGGTTTCTCTGCAGTGTTGCTGCTGTGACTTAGTTTCATATCGCTCTCCTCCTGAGCCAGAGCAGCGTTCGCGGTCACGACAGACGCCGCCAAGGTCGCGGCTCCTTTCAAGAATGTTCGACGAATGTGTTCCATACCGTCTCGCTCCTTGGCTGACGTTTCGTTTCGAGCTAGATCAAATGCATCGACTTCGCCGTGGTGTTGAGTGTGTCCCCAGAAAGGCTGGACTCGCGAGTCCAATCACAGCCCTCCTTCAGACGAGATGCAGCTTCTTCGCCGATGCAAGGAGTTCGTCTCGGAATTCGGGATGGGCGAGGCCGATCAGCGCATGGGCGCGCTCAGTCGAGGACAAACCCTTGAGGTTTGCAGATCCGAACTCGGTGACGATGTAGTGCGTGTCGATGCGCGGAGTCGTGACCGGCCCTTGGAGCCGCGGCACGATGCGCGAGATCTTGCCGTGCGCGGCCGTCGAGGTTGCGGCGATGATCGATTTTCCGCCCTTTGACGCATAGGCGCCCCGCACGAAGTCGAGCTGGCCGCCCGAGGCGCTATATTGGTGGCCCAACATGTGCTCGGAATTGCAGGCGCCGGTAAGGTCGATCTGGATCGTGGCGTTGATCGAGATGACGTTGTCGTTCTGCGCGATGATGCGCGGGTCGTTAACGTAGTCGACCGGCGCGCTCTCGACTGCCGGATTGTCGCTCAGGAAGTCGTACATCGCCTTCTGCCCCATG
>DASRXU010000075.1:0-9613 GCA_035687365.1 Planctomycetaceae bacterium
GGGGACATCAACTTCCGTGCGCAGGGTGCGAGTGCCGGCGGCCAGCAGCCAGGCCGTGCGGGCGACGCGGCCACGAAAGACTTCGCCAACGAGCGAGGGAACCCGGATCTCGGATTCCTGGCCCGATTGGATCCGGATTGCGTCTGACTCGGGGACGTCTACAAAGATCCGAACCACGGACGGGTCTACGACAACGAACAACGGCGTGTCGGTGGGTGTATGACTGCCGACCGTCAGGTGCCCTGGGTCGACGTTCCGCGCGGTCACAATTCCGTCGAAGGGCGCGGTGATCGTCAGATAGTCGCGCTCGGCGCGGGCTTTCGCTTCGGTTGCCTCGGCGACCCGCCGCCGCGATTCGGCGGTGTTTAGATCGGCCCTGGTCTTTTCTACTTGCGCGAGGGCCTCCCGTAATTTGGACCGCGCGCCTTCGGTGCGAGCCTCGGCGGACTCAAACGCCGCTTGTGCCCCGCGAAGCTGTTCCTGAGTCTCCTCGACGAGTTTGGGTTCGATCGACTTGCTCGCCGCCAACTCTGTCATCCGTTGGAACTGCGACTGCCAGCGTTTGACGGCCGCGTCGTCCCGGCGTGCTGCGGCTTGCGCTTGCGCGACTTCGGACTCGGCCGAAGCCCGCGCGGCTTGCGCGACACGGATCGCGACTTGGGACTGCTCGATCTCAGCCGCCGTTTGCGCGACGGCGGCTTGTTTCTGCTTCCAGGCCTCTTCAATTTCGGGGGCCCACAGCTCGGCCAGCACCTGCGCGGTCTGCGTGAGTTTGCCGCTCTCATTGAATTTCGGTCCGGAGACGTGATCGCCGATGTCAACGAGGACGCGACGGACGTAGGCCGATACCTTGGCGAATACGGGTGTCTTGGCGTAGGCCTCGATCTGTCCCGGTTGCTCGATGCGTCTGATGAGAGTCTTTCGGACCGGTCGCACGACGCGCGCCCGCACCAACTCTTCGCTCACCGGCGCTGGAGATGTCGATGAAGAGACTTCGACAGTCGTTGGGATTTCCGCCGCGGGCTGGCAACCACTGGTTCCCATCCAAGCCAGCGCCGCCGCCAGCAACGGCGACCATCTTGTGACGAGGTTACAGGGCAACGGCGTGGGATCCGCGCTGATCTCTTCCGCGGGCGCCGCCGCGAAATACTCGCTCTGGGGGTCTTCCGGATCGAGCGAGGCGAAGCCCAGTTTCGCGCGCCCCTGCACGATGCCGAAGATGGCGGGAAGAACAAACAGCGTGGCCAGACTCGACGCGGCCAGTCCGCCGATCACGGCTCGGCCCAACGGAGCAGATTGCTGGCCGCTTTCGCCAAATGAGATGGCGATGGGGATCATGCCGGCCACCATGGCGCAGGTCGTCATCAGAATGGGTCGCAGGCGACTCGAGGCGCCCTGCACGGCCCCCTCGGTTGCGTTTCGGGTTCTCCGGCGCTCCTGCTCCGCAAAGGTCACGAGCAAAATGGCGTTGGCCATGGACACCCCGATTGCCATGATCGCGCCGATGAACGACTCGATGTTCAAGGTCGAACCGGTGATCAGAAGCGTAAGCAAGACGCCGACGATCACCGCCGGCACGCCCGCAAGTGCGACGAGCGCCAATCGCATTGACTGAAAGTTGGCAGTGAGCAAGAGAAAAATCACGACGACAGCCAGCACCGATCCGACACCCAACCCGCTTAACATCTGACGCAGGGCCGGAATCTGTCCTCGCAGTTCGTAGGTCACGCGGCCGACCTTTTGGCCCGCCTTTTCCAGGGAGTCCCGCTCGGCGTCCTCTTGCCCCTGGACGGCGGCGAGAGCCTGCGTCACGCGACCGGCGGCTCGGCCCAAATCGGTCGCCGACAGGTTCGCGTTCAGGCTGAGTTCGCGCTTCATGTTGTATCGATCGTACTCGCCCGGATGCTGATTTGCGGTCAACTGGGCGACGTCCCGCAACAAAACGGGAGAGGAGGCGGTCTGCAGCACGGGAACGGCACCGAGTTCGTCGGCCGACTTGAGGGCTCGCTGGGGAATTTCCACCTGCACCTGGTATCCGATGCCCGTCTTGGGATCGGGCCAGAAATTGGGAACGACGAACCGGCTGGACGCTGTCGCCGCCAGCACCGAGCGGCTGACTTCATCGGCTGTCACCCCGCTGAGCCCGGCGCGCTCGCGGTCGATCGTCACGTCGACGGACGGGTAATCGAGCGATTGGGCCACCTGCACATCGCGTAGCTCAGGTAATTTCGAGAGCGCACGTTCGACCTTCGCCATATAAACGCGGTCGTCTTCGAGAGTGCCACCGCGGACAGCGACCTCGATCGGCGTCGTCGCTCCGAAACTCATCACCTCGCTGACAATGTCCGCCGGCTCGAACGAAAATCGCACACCGGGCAGCCGCTGGGTCAGGTCTTCGCGCAGTCGCTCCTTGAGCCGCTCGGTGCTGATTCCCGAGTTTGGCTTGAGCGCGATCCTAAGGATGGCTTCTTCCGGTCCGCGCGAGAACTGATACACCGCATTGATGGGATACGAGGACGGAATCTCTCCGACGTACCCGAGCGTGATCGCTATGTTTTGCGGCCCGATCACTTCGCGGGCGACGTCGAGGGTTTTAAGTGCGAGCCGTTCTGTTTCCTCGATGTGTGACCCGACGGGGGCGCGCAGCCTCAGACGAAATTCTCCCGCGTCGACTGCGGGAAAGATATCGATTCCCAGGCGGCTCCAGGCAAAGCCGATCAGCAGGACGCAACCGATCGCGTATGTGGCCAGGACGAAATACCGAAGGCGGAGCACGAACGCCAAGATCCGCTGGTAGGGCCGACGCAGCGCAGCCAAGTGCGTTCGCGCGGCCTGCGTGTGATTTCGCACGTGAGATTCGCGATGTCGCAGCAGCCAGACCGAGAGCACGGGGACCAGCGTGCTGGAAAGCACATAGGAAGCGATCATCGCGAAGCCGACGGCCAGCGAGAGGGGCATGAATAGCGAGCGGGGCGGGCCGCTGAGGAAGAAGGAGGGAATGAACAGGGCCACGATGCACAGCATGGCCAGGAGCCGCGGCACGGCGGTCTGCGCGTTTCCCCGTCGCACGGCCCAGGCAATCGAGCCGCCGCGGGCCATCTGGGTCTGGATATTTTCGATTTCGACGGTTGCCTCGTCAACGAGGATGCCGACGGCGAGTGCCAAGCCACCCAGAGTCATGAGATTTATTGTCTGGCCGGAAAGCCAGAGCGCGACCAGCGCCGTCATAATCGCCAGGGGAATATTCAGCACCACGACGATCGCGCTACGCACGTCGCGAAGGAAGAACAGCACCGCCAGCCCCGTGAGCAGGGCACCCAGCGCCCCCTCGTACATCAAGCTCCTGAGCGCATCGGTCACGTAGGGGGACTGATCGAACTCGAAACTGACTTTAATGTCGTCGGGCAACTCCCGCTGCATCGCGGGCAACGCTCGCTTGATCTCGTCGATGACGCTCAGCGTTGACGCGTCGGCCCGTTTGGTCGCCAAGATGTAAACGGCCCGGCGCCCGTTCACGAGGGAATAACCAACCGTGAGATCGGCCGCGTCTTCGATCGTGGCGACGTCTCTGAGGTATACAACGGGCAGCGACCCTGTCCGAATGGGGATCGTGCCGAAGTCGCTGATGTTTTTGATGAGCGCATTGGTCGGCACTTGAGGATATCGATCGCCCACGTGCAGATTCCCTGACGGGCTGACGGAGTTGCCGCGAGCCAGCGCGCTGACTAGATCGTCGGCCGAGAGGCCATAAGAGCGTAGCCGTTCCGGGTCGGTGCGAACGACGATCGTCCGAGCGCTGCCGCCGAAAGGCGGGGGAGCGGAAACCCCCGGCAGCGCTGAGAACATGGGCCGCACCTTGAATAAGGCCTGGTCCTGAATCTCGGTGATCGTTCGCGTGGCACTCGACAGCACCAGGTAACCGACCGGTAGGCTGCCCGTGTCGAACCGCATCACGAATGGGGAGACGGTGCCTGGCGGCATGAAGGCCCGCGAGCGGTTGACGAAGTTGATCGTCTCCGCCATCGCCTGGGCCATATCGGTTCCGGGATGGAAGTACAGCTTCATAAGCGCCATCCCCTGCACGTTCTTGCTTTCAACGTGGTGGATGCCGCTGATGTAGAGGAAGTGATACTCGTAATAGTTGGTGAGCAGCCCCTCCATTTGCGCGGGGTCCATCCCGCCATAAGGCTGGGCGACGCAGATCATCGGCAAGTTCAGCGACGGGAAGATATCGACGGGAATGCGTTTGACCGGCAGCGTGACGCCGTATTGTTCGAGCCAGTCATCAATGGCCTTGGGGCGGACTGCTAGACAGCAGGTCAACGCGATTGCGACCAGTGTCGCGATGACCGTCCAGGGACGGCGCAGGGCAAAAATGACCGGATTCATGAAGAGAGTGCGAGCCGAGTTGAGGCTTCAGTGGGCGTGTCAGGCGTCCAGCCTCAATTTTACTGCCGCCGTGACCCGCGTGTCGCTCAGGAGTCGTGAATTGCGGTTTACAGGCACATCCCGCGCGTGAAAGGCACGGCTAAAACCGGACCGCAGGCTTTCGCCATGTTCGGCCCGGTTCGCCTTAGCGGCCAACCGGCAGTTGGGATTCGGCGAGGACCGGGTAGCCGCGCGAATCGACGATTGTGCCCCGGATAATGAGCGGCATGTTGAAGGGGCCGGGCGAGCCATCGGCGAAGTGGATGTGCAGCTCGGTCGTCAACTCGGTGGCCTCGATCGTCGCCGCTTCTGCGGTTACGCCATGGATGTGACGCGGACAGACTAGCTCGACGAGAATCGGCCCGGGCAGTTGTTTGCCCCGCACGGCGCGGACTCGAATTGTCACAGTCTTCCCCGGCTCGGCGAGCAGCGACGCCGGCTCTAGCGCCAGGGTCATTCGTTCGGGCGAGACGATCGACACCATTTGCTCGTTCTGGGAGTCGGTTGAATACGTGACCGGATGCCGCGCGCCGTCGGGGTCGACGACGATGCCGGTCGCCATCAAGTTCGTGCGGCTGGTGCGGAGAATTTCCATGAAGGGGGCCAGCAGCAGTGGGTAGTCGAAGCTGTCGGCTTTTTCGGAAACGTGAAGCGTCGGCCCGCTCACGCCTTGGGCGTAGCGCACGCGCCGGTCGGCGGGACGCACATCGAAGGGACCCGCGTAGCCGTTACGCTTAATCACATAATGCTTGACGTAGACCGATCCCCGAGGCGTGTAGGCCTGATCGTAGAGGGCCGAAAACTTGAACGGCGTCGGCACGGCGACTGCCACGGCCAACTGCTCGATCGGCGGGTCGCCCGGGTCGGTCGCAAACGCGGCCGTCCGCACGATCGTCTTGCCGTCGACCACAGCCTTGCCCCGCACGACGATCGGCGCGGTGACGACCTTGGCCTGCCGGCTCGCTTTGAGCTGAATCTTGGCTTCGGCGCCCGTCGCCGGTTGAAGTCCCAAAACCGTCACGTCCGGCGGCAATCCTTCGATCGTGATTGTCACCGGTCCCGCGAAACCGCCGCGGCGCTCGATCGCGACGGGAATGGTCGCCACGGTCCCGCGCTCGATGTTGACCGCGTTTGCCGGGAGCTTCAGTTGAAAGTCGGCGGCGCTATTCGCGCGATCGATTTTGAGTCGGTAGGCGTATTGCGGCCCGCCGCGCGACGCGAGGCGGTCTTCGACGCGGATCGAGTAATTGCCGTCCGCGGGAACCTTCCAAGCGAGTTGCGAGTCGGTTTGGCCCGCGCTCATATCGTCACAGGTCGCAATCTGCTTTCCTTTGGAATCGAGGATCGTGAGCACGGAATCGAGCAGCGATCCCAAGCGGCCGGCGCGCAGGTCGAGCAGGTAGCTGTCGCCCTTGTGCGCGGGCACTTGCCAGACGTCGGCCTCGCCGGCGTGCAGAATGCGTCCGTTGAGGATCGCCGGCAAAGTGGCGCGGTGAGCGCCCCCAGGCAGTGCGGCAGCTGTCTCTTCAAGGAACTCGGGGAGGTCGTCGGCCTCGAGAGCGATTTGGGCACGCCCCTCGCCAATTTGCGGTCGGACGACCGCGCACGATTCGCGGTCGGCCGGCAGTTTGACGCGAACGACGTCGGTCGGAAGATTCGCCCCGGTTAGATGCAGCAGGACCTGGGAGTTGTGCCGTCCGCCGAGCGGATAGACGGCGTCGACCGCCGGGCCTTTTGTCACGGTCAGCCGATAGACGTAATCCTGGTTGCCGCGAAAGCCTGAGTCGCAAATGCGGAGCTGGTACTCACCGTCGGCAGGCGCCTTGAAGTGAAGTCCCGCGTCGGGGCCAGGGACGTCGTTGTTTTCCGCGACCAAGCGACCGTCAGCCCCGCGCACTTCGAGCCGAGCGTCCAGCGGCGAGCCGAGTCTCGCAGCGGCCACCGCGCAGCTCACCACATCGCCCGCCCGCGCGGAAAAGGTCCAAATGTCGACGTCTTCGCGGGGAAAGATGCGGCCGTTGATCGTCACCGGCAGTTGGACGGAAACCGGAACGGGTTCGCCATCGATCTCGTCCTCGACCACTTCGGGCAACTCGCCGACGACAAACTTCTTGAGTGCGGTCGTGCCCTGAGACGTCGAGACCCGCCAATAACGAACGCCGGGCGCAGCGGACGAATCAATTCGGACGGAACCGGCGAAGTCCTTCGGATAGACATCAGGCTGCTGCGAGAGGGGCGGGACGAGGGGCGGCCCCTCGAACCAGACGGTTTTTGTCGCCGCGATCTGCTTCGGTGCGGCGACGCCGGAGCCAACGAGATCGAAATTGCACGCGTCGTTCAAATACAAACCGCCGACGCGAATCGCGACGGCCGTTCCGCGCTGTCCGCCGGCCGGAAAAATGTACGACGCCACGGGCGGCTCGGCCACTGCCGGACGTGTGAAGGCAACTACCGTCGCGGTGGCGAGCAGAGCAAGATTCAAACCGGTCGATCGCATGACGTGCCTTGCTAAATTAGCCCTTTGATGACGCGACCGTTGTTGACGATCTTGATCGGGCGCCCCTCCGGCGTGTGGAATTCATCTTCCGGATTGATGCCCAAGCAGTGGTGGATCGTCGCAGCGAGGTCTTCGGGACCATTGGGGTCGGACGCGGGGCGTTCACCGTGCTCGTTCGTACGGCCGACGACGCGTCCTCCGGCGATGCCACCGCCAGCCAAGAGCAGCGTGTTCGCGGGTCCCCAGTGGTCGCGTCCCGCGTTGGAGTTGATCCGCGGCGTGCGACCAAACTCGCCCATGACTACCACCAGCGTTGTTTCCAGCAGGCCGCGATCCGAGAGATCGCGGAGCAGCGTCCCCAATCCAGAATTCAACTGGGGCAGCAATACGGTTTTCAAGATGTGGAAGTTGTTGCTGTGAGTGTCCCAGTTGTTGTGCGTCACCATCGCGCAGCGCGTGCCCGCCTCGAGCAGCCGCCGCGCGAGCAAGCACGACTGACCGAGCGTGTGCCGACCGTACTCGTCGCGCAGCGAATCGCGTTCGGCCGAGATGTCGAACGCCGTGCGCGTCGCCTCAGAGGTCATCAGTTCGAAGGCCTTCTGCTGGAAGGCGGTGACCGTTTTGGCGGAGGCGTTGGCTCGCAGAGTGGCCCGGTGACGGTAACGGTCGACATGGTCGAGCAGCGCACGGCGGTGATTCAGTCGCCCGGCGTCGACGGTCAGCGGCGGTGAGAGGTCGGGAACGGTGAACCCGGGGGTGTTGGGATCGCCTTCGGCGACGAACGGCGCGGCCGACGCGCCGAGATAGGCCGGCCCGGCCGAATTGTGCATCTTGAGCACAGAAACGTAGGGCGGCACGGCGCCGTGCGGCCCGAGCTTGCGGGCCATGATCGATCCGTGCGACGGACGTTCGTTGTTCGGTTTCAGATTGGGATTAAAGGCGGCCGACGGGTTGTAGCCCGTGAGCATGTAGTGGTCGGCTGAGCCGTGTCCTGAATTGTTGTGTGTGAACGAGCGTAACAACGAGAATTTGTCGCCGTGCTTCGCCAGGGTCGGCAGGTGCTCGCAGATTTGCAGCCCGGGCGACTTGGTGTCGATCGGACGAAAATCACCACGAAATTCCGGCGGCGCGTCGGGTTTCAGATCGAACGCGTCGATCGTGCTCATCCCACCTTGCAGGTAGATGACCAGCAACGAAACCTCGCGCGCCGGTCGCGTGCCGCGAGTGGCGTTTTGAGCGGCAGTCGCTCGGCGCTCCAGCAGCGAGGGCAGCGACAGCGAAAAGCCCAGCGTGCTGGCGGCACCAATTTTCAGCAAATCGCGCCGACGGATTCCATCGCAGCTCGGAAAACTTGTCGTCATGTCTTGTCCACTCCTGGCGAGCGGCCGGTGTCAGCCGGCCGGTTCTCGCGTCATACTCCGCACCCTCAGGGTGCGGCTCGGAATTCGTTGCGGCGCTTCGTGCTTGAACAAATCAATGGTTGAACAGAAACTCCACCGTATTCATCAGGCTCCAGGCCAGATCTTCGGCCGCTTTGCGTCGCCCCTCACCGGTCTTCGATTCGGCGTTCTTGAAATAGCCCAGGGCTGCCTCGCGCTCGTCGGACGAGGGATAGCGAGAGAAAAACGTCAGATAGATCTCGTCGACGAGCATCGGATCGCGGGCGAAGCGGTCGGTGAGCCGTGCGATGCGGCCGGCCGCACTGGCCAGCTTCGCATGAATGTTGGGCGAATTGAGGACGTGCAGCACTTGCGACACGCTCGGCTCAGAGCTGCGCTCGCACTGGCAGGCCGTCACGCGCACCGGCCGGCCAAACAGCTTGAGGAAGTAGTGGGGCGATTCGTTGTCCCACAGTTCGATAGCACGCGATCCGGCCGGAATGCCGCGGAACTTTTCGCGCGTGCCGGTGGTCTGGCAGATCGCGTCGAGCAGCACCTCGGCGTCGAGCCGACGGAACAGAGCCCGCGAATAATTCTCGTCGTCCCGTTCGTTGGTCGCGTTTGGCTCGGACGAGAGGTGATAGGTTTGCGAAGCCGTGATCGTGCGGATCAGATGTTTGACGTCGTATTTGTGCTGCACGAAGTCGGCGGCCAGCGCGTCGAGCAGCTCGGGATTCGACGGCGGATTCGTAAGCCGAAAATCGTCCACGGGTTCGACGATCCCGCGACCCAGAAAATGTTCCCACATCCGATTGACGAAGCACCGCGCAAACCAGGGATTGTCGGGCCCAGTGAGCCAGTTGGCCAACGGTCGACGGCGATCCCCGGGCGGTGACGCTTTGGGATTCGGCGTCGCCAGCGGATGAGCGAAGACTTCCTCGCCCGTGCGCGGATTGCGAGTGGCCGCGGACGACAACGAGGCTAAGAGATCTCCGCGCGGGGTCGGCTTGAACGCCACCTGTGCGAAGCAGGCTTGCATGCCGTAGTAATCGGTTTGCGTCCAGCGATCGTACGGATGGTGATGGCATTGGGCGCAAGCGATGCGGACGCCCAGGAAGATTTGCGCAACGGAGCTGGCGATCTGGCCCGGATCGGTGTCGACCTTGAACAGCGCCCCCTCAGGCACCTGCGTCAACAGTCCCTCGGCCGTGATGATTTCCCGCGCGAAGCGGTCGTACGGCTTGTTGTCCGCGAAGCTGTCGCGAATCCACGAGTAATAATCGTAGGCCTCTTTATAGCCGAGCACACG
>DASRXU010000076.1:0-2546 GCA_035687365.1 Planctomycetaceae bacterium
TCGTATCGGAGGCTTTGAACCGCTCGGACTGAGCGAAATTGCGCTCCTCAATGGTGCCCGCGAAGGGAGCGCGAATCTCGACTCGGGAGAGTACGTCGCCTCCGGTCGCGTCTTCGGCAACCGTATCGGGCGAATAGCCCAAAAGCGTCGTGAGCTGCTCGCGCGCGATATTCAGCCGTCGCAAAGCCTCGCCGGCCTCGATTTCTGACGCGCGCAGTTGCTGGGACGCGTCAAAGGCCGATTGCTCGCAGGCCGCCTGGAGTGTCGCTTCCGCGCTGTGGCGCTCGGCCCTGCGTTCGGCCAACGTAGTCTCCGGTAGCACTCCGCGTCCCTTCGTCTCGGAGCGCTGCCACAACTCTTCTGCGAGCAGGAAGCGAGAGTAGGCAGAAACCAATACCTCGCGACTTTTTCCGAGCGTTTTTCCTCGAAACCGCTTCTCGAGATCGCCGGCCGGCACCCGGCTCTTCAGTCCGTCGATCAGCGCGGCAACGTTAGCTCCGATTTCCCGTTCCCAGTCCCGCTTCTTGACCGCCAGTTCCCAATTCTCACGACAACGATGCGCCTCGGTCCGCGCAACGCCGACTTCCGGGCTGCTCACAACGCCGAGGATCTGTCCTTTGGCCACGTGGTCGCCGGGCGTTACTTGCACCTGAACCAAGGTGCCGTTTGCGGCCGCTCGGATATCGACGTGCTTCGTGTCGTTGTAGCGAATGCGCCCCGGGACGATGTGCAGCATTTGCAGCGGTCGCAATGCGGCCGGCTCGACGCGCAAATCGAGCGATGCCAACTTTTGCTCGTCCAACGTGACCAGGCCGCTCTCTGCTGGCTCGGGTTCGCCCGCGCGGTCGGCGTTTTCCGAGGTCCGTGACGCCTGCGGCCAAATCGGGAAGGTCATCGCCGCCGTCAACAAAATCAGCGCGGCGAACACCGCAGTTACAATCCAGACTTTCTTCACCGAAAGACCTCATACCTGGGTTTTGCCTGGGTAGCGGAATTTCTGAGTTTTGCTCGACCGTCAATCGAAACTTCGCTGCCGGACTGAGAAACGGCTGAAACCGGCGAGTCGAAGTGGTGCCGCAGCAGTTTTGATGGGGAGCGCGGCATCGCAGTCAAGCGAAGGCACTCTCAGCGCTGCAAGACGGCTTTCAACACAGAGCGACGCAGTACAGTGCGCGCAGTGTCGCTGTGGGAAAGTAGGTCTCTAAGAAATGCAAGCCGGCCACGCAGAGCGGATCCCAGGGCGGACGGTCGCCGTGATCATGGGTCCAGAACATGGGCGGCGGAGCGCTCGCGTGAATATCCGACTCGGCCTGGTCGATGGGTGTCGACTGGGCAACGTCGAAGGGCATTTCGAGGACGGACGCTCTCTCCTCCGTCGGCGTGTTGTCGTGCTGGCACGGACAATTGACGATGTGCCAGGGCAGCGTCCAATGGATGTGCCAGCGGTGATCATCGTCGTCGCCCGACGGGTGAAAGTGCTGCAAGTGCCACGAAAGCGTGTCTTCGGAATCCCCGTGACGCGCGAGCGTTTCGTGACTATGAATCCAAGGGACAGGCCCACGTCCAAAGACGACCGCCAAAGCCGCACACACCAGCCACGTGCGTCGGCTGCGCTCAGAAGATTTCTTTTGGCGGCTACGGATCACTGGCGACGCTTGAACTAACAGCGGTATCGAACGTGACGCACACAACAGAACCAGACCGTATGATATCAACTCACTCCGCGCGTGGCACCAACCGATATCTGCGAGCACTTGTCTCCAGGACCTGAGTTGACTGTGCAATGAGTAGCGCCGTGGTGTGCGAAACAGCTCGGCCTCCCGCTTCCAGGGGAGATGTGCGAACCATGCGGACACCGGCGGGGAGTGCATCAAAGGCCTCTGGCGACCGAAGACCGGCCTGGGCCGAGTTGCCCGGCGAGCGAAAGTGCAACCAATCCGCCTGTTCGCCCGCGGCCAGTAAACGTCGCCAGCCCAGCGCCACGCGGCCCATAGTCAACCGTGCGTTGATGTCCTGTAGCGGGCGCCACTCAGTTTCGCCATCGGCCGTCCGATATCGCATAACATCAATGCCCAGCGGTCCGAAATATCCTAGCCGTTGGACGCGCTGGGCCGCGCGCTCCACGACCTCAAACACGCTCGGCTCGATCAAGTGGGAAGGCCCAGTTCCGCAATCCTCGGCCAAGCGACTCCCGCGATAAGTCCCTTGCTGGTCGGTCAACAGGCCCGTGATTCCTGCCAACGTCGGCTTGCCGGACGTCGGAATGGAAAACTGACAACCGAATTCGGCGACCGACTCAACCCAGGGCTCAAAGAAGATCGGCGCGCCAAGGTCGAGGCGTCGACGGGCCCATTCGACGTCCTGGGCCCGCGGCGTCGAGCGACGAGCCAGGATCCGCTCGCGCGCGGACATTCCAAAGTTCGCCTTGATCACCCAGCCGCCCGGCAATTTCGTCGCTTCGGACAGGACCTGATCGAGTTCGTGAAGTGTGCGGATGGTACGGGCGCCAACCAGCCCGACGGTCCATTCCATTTCCAGCGCGCTGG
>DASRXU010000077.1:0-3468 GCA_035687365.1 Planctomycetaceae bacterium
TCGTGTCCGCGGTGTGGAGCTCCGCTCGGCGAAACGATTCAACCCTACCCTGAGATTTTTCGCGCTGACGACGGTCAGCTTGGGGGTTTCCGACCGGAACGAATCATTCCGCCGGATTCGGAAAGCCTCATCAAGGAGTTCCTCCAAATCGATTGAGTAAAATCTCGATCGCGCCCGGCCGAGGCAACCGGTTGTGGGAGTTAGTACGCTTGCCGCTCGCCTCGCCCTCTTCAACTAGTTGGTCTCGACGATGAAGGCCATGGTGCTCGACCAAATCGCTCGCGTGTCGGAGGCGCCGCTTCGACTGCGAGAGTTGCCCGAGCTGGAACCGCAGGCCGGCGAAGTGGGGATCAAAGTCCGCTGCTGTGGCGTGTGCCGCACCGACCTGCACGTCATCGAAGGCGATATTCCCCGGCGGAAGTTGCCCGTCGTTTGCGGCCATCAGGTAGTGGGAATCGTCGATCAGGTTGGTCCGCGGTGTCATCTGTTGAGTGTCGGGCAGCGAGTCGGCATTCCCTGGTTGCGAAGTGCCTGCGGCCAATGCGCGTACTGTCGCGCGGGCAAAGAGAATCTGTGCGAGTTCTCGATCTACACGGGCTACGATGCGGACGGCGGTTATGCCGAGTCAGCGATCGTTCCCGAGGCCTTCGCGTATGTGATCCCCGACGTGTTCGATGATGTACACGCGGCCCCGTTGCTCTGCGCGGGCATCATCGGCTACCGCTCGCTCAAGCGGGCCGATCTGCCTCCCGGCGGGCGCTTGGCGATGTACGGCTTCGGCTCGAGCGCCCACATCATTTTGCAGATCGCATTGCATCGCGGCTCGGAAGTTTTTGTGGTGACGCGCGGCGAGTCGCACCGACAACTGGCGCGCGATATGGGAGCCACTTGGGTCGGCGAAACTGCCGCCGAGATGCCGACGAAGGTCCAAAGCGCGATCATGTTCGCACCGGCCGGCAACCTGGTGCCCGACGCGCTGGCCCAGTTGGACAAAGGGGGCACGCTGGCCCTGGCCGGCATCTACATGTCGGAAATTCCGCCTCTGAATTACACCCGCACGCTCTTCTACGAGAAGAATATTCGTTCCGTCACGGCGAATACCCGAGAGGACGGCCGGGAACTCCTGGCCGAGGCCGCGGCGATCTCGCTGCGCCCGCACGTCACGACCTACGCACTGTCCGAAGCGAATCGCGCGCTGTTGGACTTGAAGGAGGATCGGGTGAACGGCACGGCAGTGCTGATTCCGTGAGCATGTGCGTTAGCTGCGTCGGGGCCGAGCGGACGGGCCCTCCTCACCCCCAGCCCCTCTCCCGCAGGGGGAAGGGGGAAGGAAAGCAGAGCGGGGAGAGGGGCAGAGGTTCCTTGGATTACTCCCCTCTCCCCTCGCGGGAGAGGGGTCGGGGGTGAGGGGGCAGTGCGACATTGGAGGCGTGCGAAGCGCACTCACTTGTTGGGACAGCAACCCCATCGCCACTCCCGCTCGTAGCGATTTTGAGGGCAAAAGGGTCCGGAAAGTGAGGCGTATTGGCCCGCGGATTGCCCTGGATTTTCGACGAGGCGAATCGATCGAACCGACTTTCCGGCGTTTCTTAAATATTTGTCGACCGAGATCCCCCGGTCAGATATTGAACCCGGTCCCCGCTCCCCGTAATTTGTAGGCAGTTGCGGACTTCGGGAATTCGCCCGAGTCGGCCCGCAGCTTTTCGCAGCTCCGCTTTCCCTCAACCTCGTCGATTGCCGCACTGAACCTGGTGGAGGAACTGATGGAACCGGTCTCGATTCAAGAAGCAACTTCCGCAAGAGACACCGACACGACAACTTCTTTGCGAGGCTCCGCAATTGCGGAAGGTCCCGAACCCGTGATTACGACAGTGACGGCTCCGACCCGCACCACTCCTTCCGGTCGCGGTTCGTCTAAGGGCGCCACTCTCGAAAAATGGTTGCTGCGACGGCTGCTGGCG
Source organism: Planctomycetaceae bacterium (assembly GCA_035687365.1). Taxonomy (GTDB): domain Bacteria; phylum Planctomycetota; class Planctomycetia; order Planctomycetales; family Planctomycetaceae; genus DASPSM01. The sequence continues at coordinate 1,962 of DASRXU010000077.1, forward strand.
GCCATCGGAGATCCCCCCGTCATCTTCGTGCTTTGGAACGGCGAAGAGATCGCGACCTGCTCGAACTTGCCCGAGGGGGCGGCTCGTATTCGAGTGCTCGATCGCGGCACGCTGTGGAAGATCTTCGTCGACCCGTTCTTCCAATTTCCGGAAGCCTACTGCGACGCCAAGGTGGAGATCGACGGCGACTTGGAACGTGTGATGTGCCAGGTCGCGCGCAGCTCGGCCGAAGTGCCGGCCGCGACCCGCTGGCTCACTTTTTTCGAGACGCTCTTGCACTGGAGCGGTCGCACCACGCTCGCCGCCTCGCAACAGAACATTCATCACCACTACGACATCGGCAACGATTTCTACCGCTTGTGGCTGGATGAGAACCTGCTCTATACGTGTGCCTACTTCGAGGAGCCCAACGCTTCGCTCGAAGCCGCGCAGATCGCGAAAATGGATCACGTCTGTCGCAAAGTCGTGCTGCGTCCCGGCGAGACGGTAATCGAGGCCGGCTGCGGTTGGGGCGGGTTCGCGCTGCACATGGCCCGCCACTACGGAATGCGCGTGCGGGCCTACAACATCTCGAAGGAGCAAGTGAACTACGCCCGCGCTCGGGCCAAGGCCGAGGGGATGGACGGCCAGGTCGAATTCATACTCGACGACTGGCGGAACATCACCGGCAACTGCGACGTCTTCATGTCGATCGGCATGCTCGAGCACGTCGGGCTGAAGAACTATCGCCAACTGGGAACGGTGATCGACAAAGTCTTGTCTCCTGTCGGCCGCGGCTTGATTCACACCATCGGCCGCAACCGCACGGAAGTGTTGGATCCCTGGATCGAGCGGCGGATCTTCCCGGGCGCACGGCCCCCCGCACTCAGTGAAATGTGTGAGATCTTCGAGCCCCGCCAATTCTCGATTTTGGAAGTCGAGAACCTGCGCATGCACTATGCCGAGACATTGCGGCACTGGCTGACACGGTATGAGGAGTCGATCGACGCCGTGCGCAAGCAGTACGACGCGCGGTTCGTTCGGATGTGGCGGATGTATCTTGCCGGATCGGTCGCCGCTTTTGATTCGGGCACGCTGCAACTCTTCCAGGTGGCGTTTGCACGTCCGCGGCTCAACGAGCTGCCGTTGACGCGGGCGCATCAATACACGCACTTCGCGGCCGGCAACGGCCAGTCGGCCTGCTCGGGACCGGTGAAGCCGGCGTTGTCGTGGGAAGAGCGTTAAATGCAAAACTGCGAAGTGCTGATTGTCGGCGGCGGTCCGGCCGGCTCCTCGTGTGCCGCGCAGTTGGTGCAAGCCGGTCTCGATGTGCTGGTGATCGATCGCAAAACGTTTCCCCGCGACAAAACGTGCGCCGGCTGGGTGACGCCCCAAGTCTGGGACGTGCTTGGCGTCGATCCGGCTGATTACGGGACCTCGCATGTCTGCCAGCCGATCACCGGGTTTCGCACCGGCATGATCGGCGGCGAGGAGGTGGCGACCGACTACGGCCGCGTCGTCAGCTATG
>DASRXU010000078.1:0-26355 GCA_035687365.1 Planctomycetaceae bacterium
CCAGCCGGAGCCGATGCCGTTCGCGGAGATCTAACGGCTGAAATGGGCACCGCATTCTCAAAACGCGCCGGCTGACGGCGCGTTTTTTTTTGGAACGAGCACAAGCACAGCAGGCCGGTGCATGCCCGTCGAAATCCTCACCAACCTTGATGATCCTCGGCTGGAGCCTTATCGCAATCTCAAGGCCACCAATCGAACGCGATGGTCGAACCAATTCATCGCGGAAGGCTCGCTGGTCGTCGAGCGGCTGCTGGCCAGCCGTTTCCAAGTCGAATCAGTTTTGCTGAGCCAGCGCCTCGTCCGCCAGCTTCCGGCTCGCGTCCCGGAAGCATGTCCGATCTACTTGCTCGAACATGAACTAGCCGAGCAACTTGTAGGCTACGCATTTCACACGGGGGTCTTGGCCTGCGGGCTCAGGGAGCCCAACCCTCAGATCGAGGACCTGGTTCCCAGAGACGACAGCTTTGGGCTGGTGGCCGTTTGCCCGCACGTGAGCGATCCCGAGAATGTCGGAGCCATGATTCGACTTTGCACGGGGTTTGGTCTCAGGGGCCTCATTGTTGGACGCGGTTGTGCGGATCCTTTTTCCCGACGCGTGCTCCGCGTGTCTATGGGGACGGCTCTCACGCTGCCGATCGTCGAGTCGACCGATTTGAGGCGCGACCTTCTGCGATTACGAGACGACCACGGATTTGAGCTGTGTGCGAGTGTTCTGGACCCACGTGCCGAAGCGCTGGAAACGTTCGTTCCGGGACCGCGTACGGGAATCTTGTTCGGTAACGAAAAGCACGGTCTCGACCCTAGGTGGATCGAATTGTGTGACCGCAAACTCACCATTCCCATGGCACTGGGCGCCGACTCGCTCAATGTGGCGGTCGCCGCGGGGATTTTTTTTCATCACTTACGACTGGCCACCGAGAGGGCCAAAACGCGCCAACCAAGGCGACCGGATGGAGTTACCGGTGGTGGGAATCCGCACGCCGTAAACGAATAAATTGTCGGACCTTGCGAAAATCCGACTGAGATCCGTTCGGGGCCCGTTTACGTTCTAATTAGAGGGGGACCCCTCCGGGCGTTGACGGCCTTGGGGCGACGCGACTGGGACTTCTCCCGAATGAATCGGTGCCGCTGTGTTAATGCTCCACTGTCCGAAATGCGACGCCATTTTTGAGGCGCATGATGATGCGCGCGTCGAAACGACGTGCCCGCGCTGCGGTCGCGTTGTTTCGAAGGACGTTCCGATCGGCTCGGTTCTTCGCGATACTAGCCCGGACGATCGCACCGGCAGCGACCGTGGTGCGCACTTCTTATTCGCAAACGATTCGCGTCACAGCGGCTTTGCGCTGGCCGGGCGCCCCGGCATCTTGCGCTGGACGAAAAACGTGGCCGTGCGGCTGGTGACCCCGAGCTGCCCTGCTTGTGGGCGCTCGGTTGGCAAATGCCTGTCCTGGTGCCCGTATTGTGGCCGGTCGCTGAAAAAAGGGACGGCGCCGGGGGCTGCAGAATGGGGGCGACGGCTCCGAAAAATCTTGCTCGCGACGACGGTGTTTATTGGAATCCCGACGGCGGTGATTGTGTTTGTCCTTGTCGTTTGTGCCCCCGAGGGAAACGACGTCGGGCAAAATGCGCCGCGCTCGTTGCCCGCCGTTCCAGATCGAGCGATTCGGCCCGGCGAGAAGCCGGAGGTGGCTGGCGTCGACCCGGTTGCCCCGAAGCGGGGCCCGCTCTCGATCCTGCGCTCGCTGCGGAAGTGGCTGGGTGGCTCAGAACGCGGCAACGGCAACGCGCCGGCAAAGTTGCCGTTGGACGACCCAGGGAATGGGCTGGGAAAGCCGCGCCTACCAGCGGCCGCGGCCGAAAACGACGACCCAATCAAATCCGATCCGAACCGCTGAATCGAATCCTACTCACCCGTGCTTGCCCTACCGAGCAGCGAGCGCTTGCTGTCGCAACAAGGGTAAGAAATCGTTGAGGAACTGGGCGGTTGCGGTCGGAAGACCGCCGTCCTTCGGCAGGGCGTCGGACGTCAGCACCTGCATTTTGTACAACATCGGCGCGCCGCCATATTCCACGCGGGGATACGCGGGGATATCCCAAGCGCCGTTCTCCGACCAGCCGTAACAGACCGAAAACTCTCCGGAGACAGCTCGAGGATTGGCATAGCGCAGCAGCCGCAGTCGATGCCGAGTCGAATCGGAGGTCGTCAGCTCCACGTCGACCGGTTTTGACAAAAGCTGGTTCGCTCGATTGCCGTAACAGATCTCGGGCGGATGCCGAATCAAGGGGCCCGCGGGCCCCACCATCACGATGACCGTGACGTCCCGACCCAGCCGCTGATTGACGTAGTGGCGGTTGAAGCACCCGGCACACTGTAGTTCGCGGAGCGCTTCCTCAGGCACCTTTTCCTCTTCGCCCTGCTCTTGCCAATCCCCAAAATGCGTAGGGAACTCCACGAGACGGGTCGCCGCCCCAGAAATGTCTGTCGCTCCGCGCCAACGTTGAGTCAACACGCCCTGCACGATCGCGGGAACAGCCGTCATCAAGATGAGACAGACGACCATCACCGCGGCGGTGATTCGGCCGCGCCGGTGCTGCAACATGGTGTACATCGATCAGCCTCCCGAAGTTACGGTCTCGCGAATCTGAGCTTCCAGCCGTTCGACGATCGCTCGATCACCGGCAGTCACCACCTGTGAGGCGACGTTAAAAAGCTGTGCTCGGCGGTAGGTCGTGCGAGCCTCGGCCGAATTACCCATGGCCAAATACGCATTCGCCAAATGCAGGAGCAGCAAAGCATCGCTCCCTTGGACCGAGGCCGCTTCGGCCAAGATCGTCAGCCCTTCTTGGGATCGACCGGCAAGCACGAGCAGCTGCCCCTTCGTATCGAGCAGAGTCACGTCGTTGCCAAACTTTTCCAAAGCCCGATTGATCGTGGTCAAGCCCTCGGCGATACCGTCCTTGCGATCTCCCAGTGCCAGCGCGAGATTATTGAGCGTCAACTTGTCGTTGGGCCTCACTTCGAGCGAACGGCGATACAAGGCGATGGCTTCATCCCGCGCGCCGCGCACATATCGCAAGTTCCCCACAGAGTACAACAACTCCGCCGAGCGCGGCGATTTCTCAAGCGCCGACTTGAGAACGGGGGCACCCTTTTGCGAAAGCTGAGAATCGCCCGGCAACAACGTCAGCGCGTCGGTCAGCGCGATCGCCGTGTCCAATTCCGAACAGACATGCGCTTCGCTCACCAATCGAATTGCCTCATCCGACATTTCCTGCCGCGTCAACAGGACCAAGAGCTTGGTCAGCGTGTCGCGGCGCAGAATATCGTCCTTTTCCTCGGTTACGAATCGCTTTGCCGCTCGATCGATGATCTGCCGGTTGCGGGTTGTGCGTTGCGTGGCGGGCAACTTGCTGACGGCTGCCAAACGCAAACGCACGGCACTCACTCGGTTGAACGGATCTTGCTCCAAACGAGTCAGGATGGGTTCCGCGTAGTCGGCAAATTGGGCCTGTTCTCCCTCATTGCGCAGCAGGAATTCCGCGTACCGCACCAAATCGCTTACGGCCGCATCGTCCTGGCGCGACAGCGCAAGAAGTTGTTCGTAGGCCGGCATCAGCCGCTGATCGGTCTCGTAGAGTGTCGCCAGGAGCAGACGATCCTGTCGGGCCGCCTGTTGCGGGATCTGGACGAACGCTTCGAGTAATTCGGTCGCGCGCTGGCGGTCAGCCGCGTTTCCGGTTCGAGCCAGCAGGATGGCTTCGAGACGTTTGTCACCGAGACTGCTTTCCTTATTCTTGGCCAGGTCGGCCAAGAGTCCGGCTGCTTCGCGAAATCGGCCATCGCCCCCCTGCTCGGCCAGCGCTCGAACGAGAATCCGCCGCGCGTCGACCGATTTCGGTCGCAGCTTCAGGATTTGCCGGCAATAGGCTTCAGCCTGCGCCGGGTCGTCCGTGACAAAGAATTGTGCCGCTCGCTGCAAAACGGTGACCTGATTTTCGGTCGGCGCCGACTTGATGGCCGCCAGGTAGAACCGACCGGCTTCCACGCGATTTCCAATCGCCTCGTACAGTTGTGCCAGCACAAAAACCCGTTGCGTCTCAGGCACATCGATCCGCTGTGAGAGGCGCGTGAGCATGGTGCTCGCCGCCTCGGCATTTTTCTGAACCCCCGTGTAAAACCGGAACAGCACCACCCAAACGCGCACATCGCTGGGCGCCAGCTCGACCGCGTGCTCGTAAGCCGTTTGCGCCCGCTTGACGGCCTTGGCGTAGTCGGCCGAAGTCTCGGGAGTCGTCAACAGCAGCGTACGACCCAGGCGGATATAGTTCGACGCGTCGCCAGGTTGGCGGCGCACCCAATCTTCGGCCAGCCGCAGGGCCTCGTCCGATTCGCCCCTCCGCACATAGATCGGAATTGCTGCCGACGACAAGCGGCTCGAGCGCGCGACCGCTTGGCGCACGCGCTCGAATTCTCGGTCGGCTTCGGTAAACCGATGCTGTTCGTTGAGCAGATCGATTAGCTCCTCAGACAGACCGATGCTGCGGTTGCCCAAGCGGATTGCTTGCTGATAGGCGGCGATCGCTTCGTCGGGCTGATTCATTCGCCGGGACAGAATGCCCTGGAGCACCCAACGGCGCTGCCAATTGGGCCGCAGCGCAGCGATTTCATGTGTCGTCCGCTCCGCCTCGCGGAAACTTGGATCATCCGTCTCGACGGTTTGGGCGAGCAGCCGACGCACGTGCAACTCGCGCCACAACGTCCCGTCGTCTCCCTCGGCCTTTTTCAGACGATTCTCAACATCCTCGAGGGCCTTCCAGTCGCGGTCGTCCGCGATGTTCTGCCCCAGCGATTCGAGAATCTGCAAATTCGTCGGCTCCTCCGCCGCCGCTTCTTCCAGCCGCCGACGAGCGTCTTGTCGTTTGCCCTGGCGCAGGTCGATTTCGATCAACTGAGTGCGGGCCGCAGCTTTGCCCGCCGCGGAGAGCGACGGCTTGGCTTTTTCGAGTAATTGCCGAGCCTCGTCGAAATGGCCCGCTTCGATCGCCTGGCGTGCCTCAAACGCGACGACCGTATCCCGATCGGGAGCGAACTTCTCAAATTGCTCGATTGCCTTTTTCGTCGCGGGCACATCCTTGCGGCGTTCCTGCACCATCGCCAACGCCTGCCACAATTGCCAGGCCTTGGGCGAGCCCGATAACGCGGTGGTGAGTGTCTTCGCCGACTCGTTTAAATGTCCTTCTCCCGCCTGGTATTCGGCTTTCATCAGCGTCAACGGACCGCCGTTGGTTTTGCTCGCGGCGACCTTGTCGAAGGCCTCGTGGAAGTCGTGCCAATTACGTCGTGCGGGCGCAAGGCTGACTTGCTCGAGAAAATTCGCACGGGCCAGCGCCAACCAATTCGTGGGAGAAGGATCGCGCCGGACAACGTCCCGCAGATGCTGAACGGCGTCACCGGGGCGTCCGCACCGCTCTGTCGCTTGGGCGGCTTTCGTTTGCCATTGGGACACGTTTTCGTTCAGGCGACCGGCCGACTCGTAGGCTTCGGCCGCTTCATCGTCGCGTTTCAAATCGACGTAGTAGTCCCCAAGTTGCATCCAACCGTCTGCAAACGGAGTCCGGTAGACCGCACTGGCGGTTCCTGCACGAGTGCCATTTAGCACGCCCCGCAAGGTTGTCGCCGCCAGGACGGTGTTCCCCTGCGCGACGGCCGCAGCCGCCCGCAGCCGCGCGGTGCCAAGTTCGACCAGGCTACGGCCAGGTTCCATCAACCGCGGCAAGGACGCATCCAACGGCCGAAGTTTTTCCTCGGCGTCGGCAAAACGCTTCAATTGAACCAAGGTTGCCGCGAGCGGGAGGACCAGTTCCATGTCGTATTCACGGACGCTTGCAACCCCTTTGCTCCAAATCTCGACCGCGCGAGCCCGGGCTGCATCGGTCCCCTCGTCGGCGACGAGCTGGCCCAATCGCGTCCAGCCCCGATAGTCGGTCGGCCGAACAACGGTCGCCCGCTCAAAGAATTGGCGGGCCGCCGACAGATCCTTCTTGTCCGACGCGCGTTCTCCGGCGAACAGCAGCGCGTCCGCATTCTCCCTTTTGGGATGTTGGCGCCCGATCTCCAGGGCGCGATCCAAATCGGCGTCCGACCCCGTCAAAACGGGCTCCGCGCCCGCCGTGAGGGATTTCCAATACAGATAGCGGGCCAGCCACGCCTCAGGCCGCTCGCGATTGCGCTCGACCATGGCGTCCATGATCCCGTCTGCCAGCTTTTGCCTCTCCTTCACGGGGGCGCTCTTGAGCTGGTGGCGATCGATGTCGGCCAGTCGGACGGCCAGCTCGATGTCGCTTGGATTTTGGCGAATCGCTTCTTGAAAGGCCGTGACGATCGCCTGCCATTCGTCCTCAGGGGTGACGACGTCGGCACGCATCGAACGCCCCAGCATCGCGAGCGCTTTCAGGCGGGCTGCTGTGCGCCGCGCCTCGGCGGTTCGCCGCGCCGCCTCGGCCTGCGCTTGCGGCGTCGGTTCCGCGGGTTGGAGATCGGTCTTGGCAAGTTCGGCGGAGGTATTCAACGCCTCGTCGTAGCGGGCCAGCTCGATCGCCAGATCGGCACTGCGCTCACCCAGCTCGACCCGGTTACGATCGAGGTTCCACGTGTCGCGGTACAGTTCCATTGCGCGGATTTTGCGGAGCGGATTGGTCGCAACTTTATCGACCGCGCGGACCAACCGAACTCGGACTTCCATGTCATTGCGGTTGATGTGCAGATAGCGATCTAAGAAGGAAATTGCTTCGAGGTCTTTGCCTTCCTCCTGCAGTTTGTCGGCCCGCTTCAAGAATCGGTTGACGGTGCGGGACTGCTGCGATTCATGCCAAAAATAGCCAACCGGAATCAGGGCCGCGACGATCAGCAGGGCGATCGCGGTCTGTAGGAACGCGCGAGCCCGCGTCCTACGAAACCTCAGAATCATTCGTTCGGTCGTCCAAAGCACCACCATGAAAAATGCGATGGCAACGACGATCATCAGAATGCCGGCCAAGTCGTGCGAAAAACGTTTCGCTGATTCGGTCGAGGCATAGTCGTACAGGAGCCCGGTCGTCGTGATCCGCAGGACATTGGCCAGGATGGCCACCGGCGCCACCGCGGCGAGCAGGCACAGGGCCATGACCCAGCGAGCGCGGGTGACGATGATCGTCGCTACGGCCAGCGCGAAGATTCCATAAAACATTCGCAGGCCGCTGCAGGCGCGCTCCACCTCGAGAATATTGTCGCCAAGCAAGATCGTTGATCCCTCGGCGATGGCGGGTTGGCCCAGGCTCTGCAAAGTCCAGGTGCTCATCGTGGTGGCCAGGGCCTGCAGGGGGCGATTCAGCAGGGTCTCGATGGTCGCCGGCAGGGGCACCATGAAAAACAAGAACACCAATGAGGGACTCGCCCAAAGCAAGAACCTCCAGCCCCCCAACACCCAGCAGACGCCGGCGGCCCAGATCGGCAGCGAGCAGCTGTCGAGTTCCGGGAGGTAGAAACGGGCTCCAACAAAACGGAGGCCCGCCGCCACAGCAATCAGCGAAAAGCCCCACCAGCTCGGACCGAGGTGGTACCAGGGTAATCGCCGGCGGCGCAACCAAAGGAACCAAGCCGCCAGGGGGATGACCAGATAGCCGTGCGAGTAGTCGGGGCTCGAGTCCCAGACGCGGACAAGGTCCCGAAGCGTCGGCCAATAGCACCAGCCGGCAAACACCAGCAACAAGCTGCCAGCGATCAGGCCGAACCGTGAGACCCGTGCACGCTCCGCTTCGATCTGGCGATTCAAGTCGGATTGAAGAGAACTATCAGTGGGACCAGGAGCCGGGCGCGACATGCCAAGGAATCCCCCCGAGACCGTATGCCGATAAGCAATTGCGGCGCCGCAGCGAGTATCAACAAAGCAAAGGCTGCCTTGCGCTGTTTGCCACAAGGCAGCCTTGGTTGACTTCTCAATTAGCTACGTCTTCCAGCTCAAAATCGCTGGAAGTTAAGCAGTCCGCCTTTAGATAGCAGCAACGCGCTGGCGGCGCCAGAACGCTCCACCCGTAACGACGGTACCGAGCACCGACCAGACGATCAAAGATGCTGGCTCGGGCACAACGGTCGAGTTTCCGGCCGTAAAGACGCGGATGTCCTTGAAACCATCGAAATTGGCGGTCAAGGCAACCTGGAGTTCCAGACCACCATCGGTGATCGTAAAGAACTGATTGCTCTTGCCGACGACGCTACCGCCGTTGTTGTTCGGATCGCCAGGGCCACTGAAATAAGTGGTACCGGACGCGCCAAGCGAATTAGTCGCCTGAAGATTGGCGGCCGACAGAGCCAAACCAATGATCTTGGAGCTGAAGAGAATCGTGGCGACGCCAGAGTGGACAACGCCATCGACGCCCGGATTCAGCTGCACGTAAGTCGTGCCAAAAGCCGTGCCGGCTCCCAGGACGGTCGGCGTACCAGGAGAGAGGCCGCTGTAGCTGCCAGGCGTGCCATCGTTGTCGACCGCGACTGGAGACGACAGGGTTCCCTGTTGTTCGTTCCAGATGTGGTAGTTCAGGCTGGTGTCCGCCACTGCATTCGTAGGCGGCGTAACCAAACCATTTAGCGTACCCGGAACGTTACCAGACGCCGACAGGGCGATTCCGGCAAACGCGGGCGCCGCGCAGAAGAGGACGCCCAGTGCAGAAAAACCGACCAAGAGTTTTCTCATAGATCCTTCCCCATTTTGAGTCGATTGTTTCGTCAGAATGAGTATTCGCCCGCTTCCCTGTTAGGTGCTCCGCTACTCGGAGCCAAACTCAACAACGTCGGATGAACCTTCGGAGTTCCTCATTGACCCGAATGAAGACACCCAAACCGCTTCGGGATTCCGCCCAAAACGGTCACTGACCCGCGATCACAATAAAACCTCGTAAAGCGTCCGTCAAGCCCCCCCACCGTCAAATTTTGCCAAATCTCACAAGTCGGCTGGCCAGCCCGGAAGAACGCCTTTTCAAAACCACGACCAAGCCGATGCCCGACCAAATCGCGAGGGACATTGGCTCCGGTACGCTTGCCACCGCTGGCGCGGTGAAAATCCGAATCTCGTCAAACGAGCCAAAGCCACCCGCCAGCTGCAAACTCAGCGTCAGGCCGTCACTCGAGACCGAGAACTTTTCATTGTGGGTCATGTCGATTCCGCGATTCTGCACGCCAATTGCGGGCAGCCCATGCGGATAGGTGGTCGAGGGATTTCCGTAGACGTCGCTGCCATCCAGCGAGGGCCCGAACAGAGCCAAGCCGATGATCTTGCCGGTGAAGGTCAGCGTCGCGATCGGCGATTGCGGCGGAAAGCCGGTTTTCGGATCGAGCTGAACCATCACCGAGTCGTATTTGGTCCCGGCGGCCAGTGTGCCATTGAGCGTCGAGTAATTCGTCAGACCGTCGTATTGGCCGGCTTGGCCCAGCATGTTGACTTGCAACGGAGACGAAATCGTGCCGGTCGATTCGTCCCAAGCTTGATAGCTGTTAGAGACGAGTGAGCCCGGAGTCGCAGACGCGGGCGCCGAGATGACGTCGACTGGCCCAGTCGTCGAGGCGATGAAGCCGGCCCGAGTCGCAGTGGCGCTCAGGAAGACGAGGCCGAACGCACAACAGGGAACGATCCGTCGCAGAACTTGGTGCATGTTCACTCCCTCAAGGCAGCGTGCGGCATCCCGGCCTACCAATAATCTTCTGCGCCATCCTACCGGTTTCGAAATAGCTGTCAATTGCCTGTCGGCAAATTCTTCCTATTACGAAGACTGTGACGGCCATTGAGATTGCGTAATGTTCCAACCGCGTCAGCCTTAGAGACTTTGCCGGCGTCTGCTTCAGGAAAAAACAGCGCCCGCAGCTTCTCAGCTTCGGTCAGTGCACTGTGATTCTGTTGAACACGCAGAGCCCCCATTTCTCCCATCGCTTCAAGTCGTTCGACCGGAGTGTGGAGTGCCGAGCGAATCGCGTCGCACAGCGAGTTGACGGAGCCCGCAGGAACCAACCATCCGCAGAGCCCCGGAGTCACCAGTTCCGGAATTCCGGCCACGTAGGTAGAGATCACCGGGCGCCGCAATGCTAGCGCTTCCATCAGAACGACAGGGAGCCCCTCGGCGAAACTCGGCAGCACGAAAGCCCGCGACGCAAGGATTTCCCGCGTCAACTCAGGACCGCTTCTCCAACCAGTAATCCGCACGTGCCCGTCGAGACCCCGATCTCGAACCAGATTCTCGATCTGGGGACGCAGAGGGCCATCCCCGACGAGGACCAGTTCAAACGCTTCCCCCTCTTCCGCGAGCCGCGCGGCGGCTTCGACCAACAGACCGTGTCCCTTCTGCTCGCAAAGGCGGCCGACGCAGACGAGGCGACGAACATCAGGCACCGGCGAGGATGCGCTGGGGTCGAGGAAACCGTCGTCGACTCCGCAGTGCACGACTTGGAGCTTTTTCCATTGATCGCTCGGGCACCAGCGCATCAACTGACTGCAGCCGAAGTTGCTAATCGCGACGACAAAACGCGCCTGTGCAATCTTGAGATCGAGCCCCAAGCTCTCCGGGTGATCAAATTCCTCGGGACCATGCACCGTAAAGCTGAAGGGAATGCCCGATAACGCGCTCCATAGCAGCGCGACCGTTGCCGAATTCGTCCCGAAATGGGCGTGAATGTGTGCCGGCGGATCCCCGACATACGTCTTCGTGAGCGCGGCAGCTTCGGCAAGATAGGCCAAATGCTTCCACGCTCGGGGGGCCCGCCCTGCCAACTGAGCGGTCAACTGGGCAGCCCCTAGGAAAACGAGGGGCCGCGTCGTCAAGCACCAAATCAACGGAATCAACAGCCCCATCACGCCGCCGGAAAGGACGATGTGCGTCCGTTCGCTTTCCCGCTGATCTTCCGCGTCGACCAGTTCCTCGCCGCTGGCGCGGAGGGAAATCCGCTCGACGACAACGCCGAGTTTTTCGAGCGCGAGAATCTCGCGCCGAATGAAGGTATGGCTGACCTTGGGGTATTGGTTGACTAAATAGGCGACGCGCATTGTCCGGCTGATCCGCCTGTCAGGAGGAATAGACAATCCGGGCCGGCACTCCCACGGCGGTCGCGCCGCTGGGGACATCGTTCAGAACAACTGCATTCGCCCCGATTTTCGCATGGTCGCCGATCCTCACTCCGCCCAAAACCTTGGCCCCCGCCCCCACGTCAACGTGGCCCCCCAGAACCGGACAGCCCGGAACCCGACCGCCGATCCCGAGTGTGACCTGTTGAAAGAGCAAACAGTTCGGGCCGATCACCACGTCCGGAAAAATCACAATGCCGTTGGGGTGGGGGATCACCAGACCGCCACCGATCTGCACCTTTAGATCGATTTCCGCGCCGCACACCGCGCTCCATACGCGGTACCAAAGCACGTGCCAACGCGACTTCAGGCGACGCAACGGGCCCCCGACTGACCGACAAGCTTGATACGCGCGAAAGTGATAGAGCAATTTGTGCGGCGGATCGTAAAAACGGGACACCCGTTCGCGCGACCAATCCGGAACGGTCGCCGAAATCTCGCGCGTCGACGCCATCAACTCTGCGCCGTCTTTCATCGCAGCTTGCAAACTCATCGTTGCTGAAATAGTCTTGCCGAGTTTAGCGGGCCGGGGATCGAGTGAAAAGACGGTGCCAAAAAGCGCGAAAGTCAGGATGACAGTCCCCCAGCCGGTGGAGCTTTTCGGAATCAACCTTCATCCCTGCCGGATGAGCGAGGCCGTCGACCAGTTGTGCGGCTGGATCACCTCCGACGATGCCGGCCGATGCCGCTACGTCGTTACGCCGAACGTCAATCACGCCGTGCTGCTGCAACGGCACCCGCAGTTTGCCCGCGTCTACGCTGATGCGGACTTCGTGCTTGCCGATGGAGTGCCGATCGTTCTCTTGGCCCGGTTCTTCGGGCGCGGAGTTCCGGAACGCGTGGCCGGCAGCGATCTCGTCCCACGGCTCTTCGATCGAGCCCGCGCCGACTGGCCGCTCCGAGCCTACCTGCTTGGAGCACGACCTGACGTGAACGAGCGAGCCACGCGGGCAGTCGAATCGCGCTGGCCAGGGGTTCAGGTAGTTGGCAGAGATAGTCCGCCGTTCGGGTTTGAGGAGGACGAAGCCGAGAACGCGCGAATTCTGGCTCAAATTGCGGACGTGCACCCCGACGTTTTAATTGTGGGTCTGGGGGCTCCCAAGCAGGAACTTTGGGTCCACCAACATCGGGACCGCATTCGCGCGAAAATCGCGCTGTGCGTTGGCGCGACCATCGATTTCCTGGCGGGAGAGAAACAGCGAGCCCCTCATTGGATGCGCCGCTCTGGCTTGGAATGGGTCCATCGCATTGCGCTGGAGCCGCGGCGGCTCTCCGGTCGGTATCTGCGCGATGGGCTGGCCCTTCCCGGACTCGTGTTCCGCGAGTTGCGGCATTCGGCAACCCGCCGGCGACCCCTGGAACGGCCGAGCGACAGACGCAAGCCTCTTTAAGGCTTGGTGCTCAACCCGATCGGAACCTGCCCTAGATTCCGGAGGACTTTGCGGGAGGCTCTTCTTTTTTCGGCGTGACGGGAGGCGCTGACCTTTTCAGTCCACCCCGACGCAAGGGGGCATCCACGGTCGGGGTCGGGCGTGCGGGCTCATCGCGGCGCATGGGGGCTTTTTGCAGTTCCGCGGCGACCTTCTTCTCCTTGAGCATCGTCGCAATCTGCTCCTTGAACGCCGCGGTGCGGTCCTCTGGAAGATACTGTGAGATCCGCTCGAGAGTTTTCGCGCACAGATCCTCGATCCGCCGTTCGGCTACCTTATCCCCACGGTTTTGGGCGGCTTCCAGAGCGAGCACGCGGATTTTGTTCAGCTGCTTGAGATACTCGTCGGACGACGGCAAATGCTCAACTTCGGTAATCAACTGTTGGGCGAAGGGAATGTCGGTGTGGCCGATTGCCGCCCGTATGCGGGCTAGCAATGCGCCGCGCTTCGCCACCGTTTCGATCAACTGGCTTTCCAGAATATCGATCTCTCGCTCGGTCCCTAGACGCACACGGTCGTCGGCAACTTCCAGCGTCACGTCGGCGTCGAGACCGGGCACGAACGGCCGCCGCGCGAGAATAGCCGCCCCACTGTGCACGTCCAGCCGCACGATCGGATGATGCGAGTCGACGGGGATCGTCACCTCACCTCGACGATCGCTGAGGAGCCGAGTCTCCGAAACTTCTGCCGGGGGAGTCGCCTTCTTGTTCGCGGACGCTTGGCCGGCGGGGTTTGCCGGCGAGAAATCGCTGATCGAAACGAAAAGGCCGCCTTGCGGCTGGACGGGATTCTTGCCGGCCACGAGCTTCAGGTGCGTCTCGGAAAGCTCGGGGCGCACTCTGACGGCGATCGCTTCGACTCGCCGGCGCATGTTGGACGCGAGCGGCGCGCGGTACGAGCTGACCACCGACGCCCTGATCTGTGCACGGCCTTTGCCCTCCTGTTCGAGCACCAGATAGGTCCAGGGAACCGGCTGAATGCTGCGCACGGCCCGCTTGGAATCGAGAAAGCGAAAGACGGGTCGCAGAATATCGCCGGCCTTCAGCGGCTCAAATTTCGGATCGCCGAAGGGGATCGAGCCTGCGCGCACCGCTAAGACAGCCGATTTGGACAAACGATCGGCGTCGCTCACGATTAAGAGCGGCAAAAACAACTGTTTGATGACCGACAGGGCCACATCCGGAACGAGTTGCCGCTCCACGGTCGTCGCGGACGCCGCCGATCCCAACGTTTGCAAAGTATGATCCCATTCGCGGCCGGCGAGGAACCACTTTGGCCCCTGGCGGCTCACCGTGAGAAAATACGCCTTGTCGCAGGACATTCCCGAAAGTTGCTCGGTCGCGACGGCATAGGTGAGACGCTCGAGCCCCGATTCGTTCGGCGGTGTGAGCCGGTCGTTCGACCGGACGGCGCCTGGGGCCGACAACATCCAGACGGCTCCGAACGTTTGTTCGAGTCGCGTTCGTAGAGCGGAACAAACCTGCCGACGAAAATCCTCTGTGATTTCCGCATCGCGAGAAAACGTAACAGAGACCGAGACCTGATAGGGCAAGTAATCGATGCGCCCCAGCGGCGCGACCTCGGCGGCTCCTCGACACGGAATCTGGCCGCTCGCCAGAAGCAGCGAGAAAATGATCAGCGCACGCCCGGCCCCACTTTTCACGGCTCGTCCTCCGGAAACCAGGACTGGACGATCCAACGTTCAATGTCCTGATAAGGGGTGACGAACTTGAAAGCGGGAAAGTCTCGCACGTTCTTGCGGAGGATCATCGCGTCGTCGACTTCCCAAAGTGGAATGTAAGCGACTTCTGCGTAGAGATGTGCGTGCAGCGTTTGGAGCCGGCGGACGGCTGTTTTCCAATCCGGAGCGTTGTCGAGATCGAGTAGCTCGATTCTCAGCCAGTCGGGCATCGTCCGCACGCTCTCGAGCCGCGCTCCCAAGTTCACCGTGAGGAACGACCACAGCTCGATCAGTGGTTCCTCCATCCTCAGCTTGCGGTACGCGATGTCCCAGGTGAGAGGGCGAGCCGACGTCCGGGAACTGCCGAAAGGCGACGCGGTCTGCACAAGTTCAACGACGATTCCTACGCGCTTCCACTGGGCAATCATTTCCCCGGCGGCCGATAACGCCTCGGGGTCGTGCTCACACACAAGACGCAGCGGCGGAAGGGTTTTAAGTCTTTTGACCGCGGCCGTGTGGAGACTGAATGCCATGTTGGCGTTAAAGTCGCGCCGAGTCAGCAGGCCGTTATAGGCGTAACTCATGGTCGCGAAGGGAGCCGTACTGAGCCGGCCAGCCGGCGAATCTGGACTCCGCAAAATGCGTTGCGACAGAATCCGCTGCGCGTCGATCGCGTAAGAAAGAGCCAGTCGCAATTCGCGACTCTTCAGCGGCTGGCTGTTTGGATTGATCTGCAGAACGTGAGTGGTGGGGATCGCGTAGTCGAGCACAAAGAACCGAGTATCCTTGCGCAGCGATCCGATCGCCCACGGAGGCAGATCCAGCAGCATCGAAACGTCGCCTCGCAAAAGCGCCTGTATCTCGTGCTGCGGCGAATCGTAGAGGTGCTCGTCGACTTCAGCGAGCTGGTATTCATCCAAGCCGTCCGGCTGAGGATAGACGCGGCGAAAGACGGCACCCTCGGCAGTCCGCGACGTGCGCTCGAAACGTCGCGACAAAACGCGGCCAAGTCCCGAACCGTTCGCGTTGCCCGAACTGGAACTCGCGCCCCCCGGCGCTGAGATCGGAAACCGAAACAAGGGCTCCATCCGCGGGGGAGCGTGGGAAAAGCGCACCTCGAGTTCCAGCGGCGAACGCAGCTGGATTGCGTCGACGTAGTTGGCGAAACGTTCATCGAAGGTGGGACTCGAGGGATCGATCAACGCCCGCATCGTTGCCATGACGGAGGCCGCCGTGAGATTGGGCCGCGATTCCCAGCGAGCGTGCGACCGGCGGAGAGTAAAAAATGCCCGCCGTCCTAAATCGGTCGGCTCCCATTGTTCGAGCAGCCGGCTTCCATAGTGCGTCGCGTCGTCGACACGGTCGACCTCAAACAGGTCGAACTGGTCGAGTCGCGTGGCACGCGCGTCGGCGAGCGTCGGCCAGAGCAGTCCGGTTTCATCGCCGGGAAGAGTCATGGTTCCGACTGAAAGTCGCTGGTAGCGCTCGCAGATTTGGCGATGAGCCTCGATCAGGCCGGGCGTCTTCGGCCAAATGCGGGCCGCTTGATCGATAGTCGTCACGGCCTCAGGGTAGCGCCGGTCGCGGGCTGCCTGGAAGGCGGCTTCGATCAAAACCTGCGAGTCCGCCAGCAAAGTCCGCTTCCATTTGGTAACCGTGTCGTGCTGCGGCTCGATCCGGGCCAACTGCCCGAGGTAGTGACGGACTTCGCGCTCGTTATGGGCGTGCCGCGCGGTTTCGATGAGCTTGTCGGTCACGTTACCGAGCTGAGTTTGCAGGTTCGAGTAGGCACGGTCGCGCATGCGAAGCTCTGTCAGCGACATCCAGGCAGTCTGCAAATCGCCCGACTGAATGTTCGCGTCAGCTTCTCTCATGAGCATGCGGCGCGACTCATCCTCCAAACCGGCCCAATTGGGCGACGTTCGCTCGAGCGGGTAGAGCAACTCGAGCGCATCGCGAAATTTCTTCTCGTCGGCAAGCAATCCCGCCCGCCGAATCGTGAGATCTTCGTGATAAACGATCCGATCAATTCTGTGGGTCGGGATTTCATAGATCTGGCCGGATTTGTCGTCCGGTAGCGTGATCATTAGGTTTTGCAGACCGACTTTTTGAGCTTCCAACTTGTCGCGGTCTTCCGGCGTGGCCGGACGAGGGCGTGCGCGCAATTCCTCGAGAGCGGCGGCTAGTTTTTTCAACGTATCGGGTCGCGGAAACACTTGCTTGACGACGAGGACGTCGGGATCGTTCTTGTTGCCTCCCGCGAGCACCAGCCAGTCGACGGGGTGCTGGTTCAGCTCAGGAACGGTGGGAACGCTCAACGCGGAGAGCCTCGGGAGCTTTTGCTCCCTCTTCAGGTCGTTTAGTTTTTTGGATTCGTCCTGAGACTCTTCCTTGGATTTCTCCTTGGATTTGTCTTTGGAATCGTCGTCGGCCTCCGGTTCCTCTTTCTCTCGTTTCTTGGATTGTGGCTTTGGCTCTTTCGGTGCTTTGGGAGCGCGCGGAGTTCGCTGCCGTGATCCACGAGGTGGGGGATCGTCCTGGAACGCTAGGGCGACGTCGGCAAACAGCGCGAGAATGATGAGGGTGACACCCAGAATCGCAGCCGACCGGGCAAAGCCGCAAAATGTCAAGCAGCCTCGCGCGACCGAAGGGCGTGACGGACAGAGCTCGTGCTTCATGGGCCCTTCTTCGGCGATTCGAGGACCAAATCGACTCGACACAGGCTTCCGTCTACCGTGAAGACCACCGGATGGCGTTCAACGGAAAGCACGCCGCCCGCAAGAGGGTGTCCGATCGCAACGCGGGCGACGAGCGTCCCGGAAGCCGGATCGATGTTCATCACTGTGCCGTCGCGATTGGCGACGACCAGGTGATCGCCGATCAGGGCCGGCGGACCGCAGGGCCCAGTTTGACCGAGCGAAGTCGTAAACAACGACTTGGTCGGCCCGCTGGCATCGAAGGCCGCCAATTGATGATCGTTCGTCTCGACCAGCAATAGGGAACCTGCGGTCAAGAGGCGTCCGACGGCCGGCGCGGACAGTTTGTGGGTAGCAATCGGCTCGAGTGTGGCGGCATCGAGAAAATGGAGAACGCCGGCCGTGTCTGCGTACGCGACCCGCGAGGCCAACACGACCACGCCCGTATCGCTGGGCTTTTCCAATTCCTTCGTAACGGTCTCGGCGAGATTGCGTTCCGGATCAGTCCGATATTGAAATCGCGAGAGCCGGTTCGCGCTGTCCAGCGCGACCAACTCGGTGTCGGAGATCCGCTCGACGGACTTCCAGCGAGCCGTCTTGCCCTTTTCGAGGGGCGCGGGCTGCTCCTCTGCGACGCGCTGGCCGCTGCTGGGACTGACCAGCCGCAGCCGCCCTGGCAAAGGAAGCACCAAGCCGGCGGCAAGCGTCACGGGTGGCGCCTCGAGCGGCTTTTCGAGGGCGAACGATCCCGCGCTCTGACCACCAGGACCGATGAACCACAGCATCGGCTTTGGACCGGCTGAGTCGACCGCAATTTTGCCGTCGTGCAGCCTCGTGGCTCGTAAGGGCACCTGGGTGCTCGGATCCGGCTCGACCGTCGCCGAGGCAGACGACTTGAAGCCTGCCGAACCTAGTTCTGCCAACGCGACGGAAAAGACGTCGCCCGCCTCGCCGACCGTGACAATCTCACCTCCTGGAAAGACAGCCGCTCCGATGATCGACGCCCCGAAGACGGTGCGCCATTGACCCGTCATCCGCTCGCGCTCGATCTCCGAAAAAAAGACGCTGCTGGCGAAGGGCAGCCGTCGGGCGGCGTAGAGGTATTGGCCGACGACTTGCAACGGCTGCGAACTGATCCCGATGGCGACTTCCGCAGGCGCGAGCGAGAAAGTCTGCGAGTTGAGCTTCAGCTGGAGTTGGCGGACCGAGCTGCCGGCCATCCAAAGCTGTCCATCGGGACCGGGCGTCAGAAAGATCAGACTGTCTTGTTGATTGGGAATGGCCAGGCTGGTTGCCGGCGCCAACGATTCTTGTCCGGGCGTATCGGAGACGACGAACGCTGAAATCCGCGCCGGCACCGACGCAATGAACAGCATTTTGCCGTAAATCACCGGAGTATCGCGAACCTGCCCCTCGACCGTTTGAGTGTCTACTAACTTGAGCCACGTCTCATCGTTCTGAGCGTCGAACACATGCAGTCGCGTGCCCGAGGTGCGTCCCGGTTCGGTGAGCAGCGCCAAACCACCGACCGCGGTCACGCCGTTGACCAGCGAGCCGGCCGGATGTCCGAGATCGTTAACGCGCAGACACTCCAAGGGGGAAGCGGTCAGCGTGTAAATCAGCGATGCGTCTCCCGCCACGATCAGCCGCTCCTTGTTCCGAGTCAGCGCGGGCGGCGAGAGGATCTTTTGCGAGAAGGTCAGCCGCGTGATGATGCGGCCGCTCTCGAGTTCGATCTTGTAGAGGTGCTGTCCCACGGTCGCGATATAGATCTGCCCCTGATCGATGAGCGGCGGGCCCGACACGGCTTCGTCGAGCGCTTGCTCCCAGATCGGCTCGCCCGTCTTCCGGTCGATCAACATCAGGGACAGGCGATTCGAGTTGAAGAACAAGAGCCCCGGCACCGAAGTCTCGACTTTCACCGGGAAAAATGGCGTGTCCAAGCCGATGCCGTGCCGCCAAATCGGCTCGCCCGTCACATGGTCGACCGCGAAACAGCAGTCTTTGGCCAGGACAAACACAGGGCGAGTTCCGGCAGGCTCTTCGGTGCGAGATCGCGTGTGGGGAGTGAGAGTAAGTGCGGGAAGAGACGCGTCGCGAGGATGCTGGATCGCTGGTTTGTTGGGTTCCTCGCGAACGACAAGTCCCTTTTCGATGTCGAGCGTTCGCTTCAGCAGGGTGACTAATCGGGAATCGGCGGCCATCTCCGGATAACGCGCCAACAAAGCTCTACGGGCGGCAAGCGCAGGCATCGGGTGACGTGCTTTGTTCTCTTTTTCGATTTCGCTCAGCCCGGCCGCCACCGTTTCATGCTTAATGATGGCATCCTGCGCGCTTGTGTAGGACGCGCGCAGCCTCGTCGTCAATTCGGCGGGCACCGTGCCTTCGGGGAAATACCGGGGCAGCATGGCTTCGGCCGACGACGAGATCTCGAGCAAGCTGCGGTCCGAAGAGCTTTGCGCCGAAGCCGAGGCTCCCAGCGCAATTTGTGTCAGGAAATTCGCCAAGTCGACGTTGTGTTCACGAAAATCTTTGCGATCTCGGTTTGCCTCGACCGATTGTTCAATCGCCTCGAGCCCGCGTTTCCAGGCGGGCGAACCGCCGCCGATCTCTTTCAAGATGCGGGCGTTCCACATCTGGTACTGAGCATCGGCTGTGAGCTTGTGGCCGTTGTGCTGCGTGATGAACTTTTGGAACATGTCCGCCGCCTGACCGAAATGCTTGGCTTCATATTCGGCGGCAGCCGCGTTGTATTGTTGCTGGACAGTTTCGCGGCCGATGACGAAATAAATCGCCGCGGCGGCCAACGCCAGTGCCAGGGCACCACCGAGCATCGCCAGAATGAGTGGAGATCGCAGGGCCTCTTGTTCGCCGGGCCGCACTCGTCTGGGGCCCAGGCTCTCGGTGAGGCGCGCACTCAACGGGCGTTTTTTGATACCGGGCAAGACGCCCTCGGGGATATTCTCATCCTCCGCATCGAGCAGCGTCCCAACGGTATCAACGATCTTCTCTTGGACTGCCGGCGAGGTTCCCGCCCCTTGGCTCGCCTCCCCTCGCCGTAATTGGTCCGCCATCCCGGACGAGGGATTCGGGCGAAAGACGCGGCGATCCCAGCCTTGTTGGGCCGCCACTCCGTCATCCGACCGCAATGCCACGTCATCGTCGTCGCGCAGCAGAATGTCGCCACTTTCTTCGACGTCTTTCGGATCCAGTATCACCGGAAGTGCGGCAGCAGACTGATCTTCGCGCGGTTGCGGCCCGTGAGGACTTTTCGTCGCCGAGGCGGATGAGCGAACGATGAGATCCGCCGGCCCAATCCGCAGCACGTCGCCTGCCTTCAGGGTTGAGTGCCGCACGAACGTGCCGTTCAGGTCGACGCCGTCGCGACTGGCGGCCGCCACTTCGAGCTGCGTGCCATTCCAGGCGACCCGGCAATGCATCGGTGCGACGCTCGCATCGTCAATGCACACCTCGTTGGACGCGTGCCGACCGATGCCAATCGGCTGCCGCGGGGAAATCGGCACGGTCTCGGTCGGATTCGAACCGTTACGAATCTCGAGACTAAGCGTCGCGACGCGTTCGTCCATCGTCAGTAGTACACCTGGCGAGTGACCTCGAAGTCGTAACCGTCCGCCGCCGGAATGACCGTGAAGAACGTGCGCCGGATCTGGCGAATGGGTCGTTTCCCGTAGTCACGTTCCTTCAAGGCCAACATATTTTCCGTCGCCGGCGGATAGAAATGGAAGATGATCGAGTCGGCCCCGATCGCGACACCCGCATTGGTAAACAACTCCACGTCGGCTTGCCGTCGCTTGCCTCCCTGCCACGTAAAGAACAGCCGCTTTTCCCCGTCGCCGCTGGCCGCGTTCCGCACGGCCGGTTTTCCGCTCGACATGTCCGACAAATAGGTAATGGTTCGATCGGGCATGAGGACGCCGAGTTCAATTCCGAAAAAGTCGAGTTCCTTCGCGTATTGGGCCAGCGAGGCTTCGTCAGGAAAGAAGACATACCAACGTTGATGCCGCGGCCAACCCCCCTTCGAACCCGGACCGCCGCCGAGTGCCGGCTTGGTCCCGGTGCCCAGCGCAAAACCGCCTTTCGGGCTGGCGACGGGAGCCGTGTCGAGCTGCAGTTGGTCGGACGAACCGGCAGTCACGGCGGCGGAGGCGTCGGTGTTCGCCGCCTCTAGCGAGACGTTCTGCAGGACGTCGACGACCTCCGGGCGGCTATCGTCACTGGCCTCACCCGGGGTCGCATCCGCGCGCTCGGGTCCCGTCCCTTCCAGCTTGAGCGATTCGGTCGGCGAGCCATTTTCGACTCCGCCGCTCTCGTCGGGAATGATCTCAATGGCTTGCTGCATTTTTGCCACGTGAGGCCGAAAACTGTCCCAGACCAGGAATAAGAACCAAACCGCCACCACCAACACGGCCAAAAGCGCAACCAGGGTCGACCAGACACGGTCGTAACCGGTGACACGGATGACAGGCGGAGCAAGGTAGCCGCGGGCGAGCTTGGCAGTGCGACTCGGCGCAGGAGGCATGGAGACCGTTTCGGAAAAACAGGACGCTCGGGGCGTTGCGGGGAACTTCAGAAGTGAGGAGCTACCGAACCTCCGCGGCCAGACGCCACGAACCGCAAGTCGCTAATTGGCAATTACTTGCAAAGCGGCCCAGACGGGAGCCAGTCCCTGAGTTAATGCTAGGTCGACTGACAGCGGGTTGTCAACGTGCCGCCTCCCGGCCACGGCCCGAAATTTGGCTTCCAACATTGAACCCTGAGGCCGGAAATAAGTGCCGATTTTCTTTCTTGCTCCGCGCCATGGACAACCACTGGCGTGGGACCACGGGTGTCAGCCCTCTTCGGCCGCCGACAGGGCTGAGCGCAACAGCGCGATAGAATTCGGGGGGTCCACTCGACGAAAGCCGGCTTCAACCCGGCTTGTGCTCGAGCAGCCAGTCTTCGAGCGTGATTTGCTCGATGTAAGGCGCGCGCAACAGAACCGGGTCGGTCGACAGCAGGCGTTGTAGCCAGCTCCGTCGGCGGATGATCGTCGTCATGGCCCGCACGCCGAACCGCGCGAAGGGACGCGAGTTCAATTGTGTCTCGACGTTGAGCGCGATCCGCCGAAACGTATCGGGGAAGATGTTCGGCTCAGGGCCGACGTGAATGATGGTCTCAATTCCGGAAGCCAGCGTCTTGTCGACTACGTCCCATACCAGCTGCGGATGGTCGACCCAGCGGTTCAGCAGTTCGCGGCTGTTATACGCGTTGTAGTCAAAACCCCCGGTGACGCACGACAGGATCGGCGGCACGGGAGCTCGAAAGCCGCCGGGCACTGTTTCCATCAGCACCGAAGCCCGGTTGGGAATATTTTTTTGCCAAGTGATGGGCGTATGGATCGGCGGCCATTGGTGTCGGTTTTTGCGAAGGCGGCTCGTGTCGGGCAAAACGCCAACCATCTTCTCCTTGAAGCGGTCAAGCGTGTCGCCCTGCCCCATCAACAGCACTGTATCGGGAGACAGAATCGTCGAGACGGCGATCGTGCCGCGTCCCTCGTTGCTGATCTCAAGGCAGAGTTGCTCGATCTTGTCGTGCCCGAGCGCTGGGCCGCGTGAGAACAGAATTCCGAGCGTGACGTCGTTAGCCAGCGAGGCCGCTTCGTCGGCAAGAGTCACCAACGGGCCGATTGCCGCCTCGATGCTGTAGACACCCGTCGCGACGAGGGCCGCCAACTCGCCCAGACTGTAGCCGAGCGCCAGCTTCGCGTCGGCGATCTTGACGTCGAACATGTCGTGCAGAATCTGCAGCTGCGCCATCTCGACGGCGACGATCAGGCAAATATCCTGCGCATAACTCTTGAGGGTGGTCTTGGCCTTGCGGTGAATGCGACCGAGCAGGTTCACCTTGCGGCCGGTGACGCGCGTGCAAATTCGCGACGCGTCGTCCAAATGGCGGCGGACGACGGGCCCGTAATCGGGATGCGCCAGCAGCTCAGGCGTCCTGCCCAGGTTCGAGATGTTGTATCCGCGGAAAGTGAACGCCGTGTTCCCGACCCGCTTCTTCAGCCCATTTTCCATCAGAGCCCATCGTGGCCTGTTGGCTTATTCGTCATATAAGGCGGCCAATTGGCCCTCGAACTTGCCAATGATGTGGTTGCGCCGGACTTTGAGTGTGGCCGTCAGCTCGTCGGCATCGAGCTGAAACGGTCGGTCGAGGACCAGAAACTTCTTCACGCGCTCGGGATTGCTAACCTCTTGCATCACGGCTTCGATTCGCTGCGAAAAGAAGTCGTGTAACCAAGTGGAGTTCAGGAAGCCTTCCGGCGTCGACTCGAGTTTGCACTTCAGCTCGCCGGCCTTCGCACGGAGCTGCTCGAAATTCGGGACGATCAGGGCGCTCACGAACTTTCGTCCGTCGCCATAGACCACAGCCTGATCGATGTAGATGTCGCTGACCAACAGCCGTTCGAGTTCGCTGGGCGCGATATTCTTGCCGGCCGACGTGATGATGAGGTCCTTCTTGCGGTCGGTGATCGTGAGGTAACCATCCGCGTCGATATGACCGACGTCGCCGGTGTGAAACCAGCCGTCCTGCTGAATGACTTCGGCCGTCGCCTCGGGATTGCGCCAGTAACCCTGCATGATGTTCGGGCCGCGAACCAGGATCTCCCCATCCGAGACGATCTTGAGTTCGACGCCGGGGATCGCCTTGCCCACCGTTCCGATGCGGTAGTCGTTCAGCCGATTGAAACTCACGACGGGCGACGTTTCGGTCAGCCCATAACCCTCCAGCAGCGGCAGCCCGGCGTCGAAAAAGCCCTGGCAGACATGTTTGGGTAGCGGTGCGCCGCCGGAGGACAGCTGGCGGATTCTCGGTCCGAAGATCTTCTTGAGCGTGGCCCCGCGTTGGTCGGCAGGCAGCGTTTCGACCCGGGTCCAAACCTTCTCGTAAAACCGGGGCACCGAGGTTAGCCAGGTCGGCCACGTTTCAGCGAGATTAATGATCAGAGTGTCCATCGACTCGGCCAGAGCCACGGTCGAGCCGGCGATGGCGGGAACGTACAGATCGCATGTGCGGGCGTAGATATGACTGTAAGGCAGCCAGCTCAAGAGGACATCGGACGGGTCGCGGGGACCGATCTCCAGCGTCGTCTGAGCGTTCTTCAACAGATTGCCGTGAGTGAGCATCACGCCTTTAGGATTGCCGGTCGTGCCGCTCGTGTAGATGATCGTCGCCAGGTCTTTGCCGGTGATCTTCGATTCGCGGCGGAGAATCTCTTCCTGCTTGTTCGCGCGGCGTCCGCGCTGCATCAGACCGTTCCAGCTCAGCACGCGGACCTTGTCGGTCGGTGCAACAATCGGATCAAACGAGACGAGAAACTCGAGGTTGGGCAGCGACTCGAGGACGTGAAAGACTTTGTCGGCTTGGTGCTGGCCGCTGACGATCACGCCACGCGACTGACTGTGGCCGACCTGGTACTCGACCTGCCGCGGAGCGAGAGGGGCGTGCAACGGTACGTCGGCGGCACCCGTCGAGAGAATGGCCTCGTCGGCGATCAGCCACTCGTAGCGATTTTCGGCAAGGATCGCCACACGATCACCGGGATTCACGCCCAGCTCGATGAGGCCGGCCGCCGCCCGGTCGGCCATGGCGCGATAGTCGGTCCAGGTCAGATCGTGATAAAGGCCGTCCCGCTTAAATCGAACCGCGGTCCGCGGGCCGAGCAGTGCGCACTGGCTGCGATGCATGTCGGAGAGATTGGAAAACGCCATGAGACTGGACCCCCCTCCAACATCGCCCTGCGCGAGCGCCAAACTTACTCGCACGATTCAAAAATGGTCGCAACACCCTGCCCCTGGCCGACGCACATCGTCGCCAGGCCGTACTTCGATCCCTCATCTCGCATCCGGTGCAACAACGTCGTCACGATTCGCGCTCCGCTCGCTCCCAGCGGATGTCCCAAGGCGATCGCGCCGCCCCGGCGGTTGACGCGTTTTTCTTCGATTCCCAAAAGCCGCAGGCACGAGAGCACCTGCACGGCAAACGCTTCGTTGATTTCGACGCTGCCCAAGTCGGTAACCGTTAGTCCAGCGCGACGGAGGGCTTTGTGGACCGCGGGCACGGGGCCGATCCCCATCTCGCTCGGATCGACGCCCGCAACTGCCATCGAGCGCACTTTCGCGAGCGGCTTCAGTCCCAGCTCTTGCGATTTTTCTTCTGACATCACGAGGACGGCCGTCGCTCCGACGCTGACCTGCGAGCTGTTACCCGCGGTGACCGATCCCCCCGCCGGATTAAACGCGGCCGGAAGCCGGGCCAAGCCGTCGACCGAGCAATCGAAGCGGATCCCTTGATCCATCCCGATCTGCACTTTGCGGCCTTCGTCATCACGTCCCCAGGTGGGTACCACTTCCGACTTGAAGCCACCGCCCGTGGTCGCCTCGGCCGCCAACTGATGGCTGCGGACCGAAAATTCGTCCTGCTTCTGACGGGGAATTTGATACTTCATGGCCATGTATTCGGCCGTGAGGCCCATGTTCATGATGGCTTCGCTGTGTTTGAAAAAGAGCCCGGGGGGCGGGTTGTAGTCCTTGTTCATCGGGACGTGGTCCATGTGTTCCACGCCGCCGGCGATCTGCACGTCCTCGCAGCAGGCGGCGATGTTCATGGCCGCATCGTTGATTGCCTGCAGACTCGATGCACAGTTGCGGTTGATCGTCACGCCGCCCGCTTCGATCGGCAGGCCAGCCATCAGCGCGATCGTGCGCGCGACGTCGAAACCTTGCTCCCCCTGCTGTTGCACGCACCCCCAACGCACGTCGTCGACCAGGTGCGGGTCGATCCCCGTCCGTTTGACCAGCGCGTCGATGATGTGAGCGGACAACTCTTCGGCGCGGACGTCGCGGTAAATGCCCTTGTCCGACGACGCCTTGCCGATCGGCGTGCGAACCGCGTCAACCACCACCGCATGTCTCATCTCGTCGCTCCGAACCTTGTGTGTGCGTGGTTCCGTGTGGGTCAGGTCGTTGCCGCCGATACCGGAACGGTCGGCCGCGGATAGAACCGCTTGCCACTCTTTGCCATGTCGACGAGCAGCGGGCTCGGCTCGAATCGCTTCCCGAGCGAGGTGTACTTCGAGGCACGATCGACCAGCGGGGCCGCCCCGACGGCGTCACACCAACGCAGAATCCCCCCACGGAAGGGCGGGAAACCGACACCCAGAATCAGTCCCATGTCGACGTGCGCGGGTTCGCGAACGATCCCTTCTTCCAGCGTCCGCACAGCCT
Organism: Planctomycetaceae bacterium; assembly: GCA_035687365.1. Classification (GTDB taxonomy): domain Bacteria; phylum Planctomycetota; class Planctomycetia; order Planctomycetales; family Planctomycetaceae; genus DASPSM01. Next base: position 26,239 of record DASRXU010000078.1, read on the forward strand.
CGAGCAGCATCGAGAGGAACAGCCGTTCCTCGATCTCCTGATCCGAAACTTCTCGCTTGGCCGTTCGGTGCTTCTCGAGGAACGCTCCGAAGGCGGGGTCGTCTGTCGGTTTGCCTA
>DASRXU010000079.1:0-3482 GCA_035687365.1 Planctomycetaceae bacterium
CCCTGCGGAGTCTCGATCGCCAGATTTTGCAGCTCATTAATAAGCGAGCCGAAGGGACCATTCGGCTGATCGAAAGTGCCCCGAACCGAAACGAGGCCATTTTCGATCTACGGGGCGACGACCTGCTCTGGCAAGAATTGACCGCGGCGAATCCCGGCCCGCTGCCGATCTCGTCCGTGCGAGGCGTCTTTCGCCAAATTTTGAGTGCGTCCCGACAGAAGGTCAAAACGCATCGCGTGGCCTATCTGGGGCCGCAGTTCAGCTTTACGCACCTGGCCGCGATCGAGCGTTTTGGCGAGTCGGCCGATCTGATTCCCGTCAGCACGATCGCCTCGGTGTTTGAAGAGGTCAATCGAGGCCACGCTGACTACGGGCTCGTCCCGATCGAGAATAGCACCGACGGGCGGATTGTCGACACGCTCGACATGTTCACCCGGCTGCCGTTGCGGATTTGTGGCGAAGTGCAGATTGCCGTACACCACAATCTCTGCTCAAAGTCGCCGCGGAGCGAGATCACGGAGATTTACAGCAAGCCTCAGGCGCTGTCTCAGTGCCGCGAGTGGCTGTCGCGGAACATGCCGCAGGCCCGGCTGATCGAAGTCACGAGCACGTCGACGGCCGCTCAATTGGCCCGGGACAAACCGGGTGTCGGTGCCGTAGCCAGCAGCCAGGCGGCGGTGGAATACGAACTGCAGGTCGTTGCCGAAAAGATCGAAGACAATGCCAACAACGTCACCCGGTTTGCCGTGATCGGCGATCAAGTGACTCGCCCCTCTGGACATGATCGTACGGCTGTGTTGCTCCAAATTCCTCACGAGCCGGGGTCATTGTCGGACTCGTTGCAGTCATTCAAGCGAAACAAGCTGAATCTCAGTTGGATTGAGTCGTTCCCGTTGCGGGGGCCTGAAACGGGCTATTTGTTCTTCATCGACTTTGAAGGACACATCAACGAAGCTCGCACCAAAAAGACGCTCGAGGAGCTAGCCCGCAGGGCCATCCGCATGGAGATACTCGGATCTTATCCGCGGAGTGAGCCGCTGGAATGAGCGAACCGTCTCGACGCAAGCTCGTGGCCGGCAACTGGAAGATGAATACGACGCGCGACAGCGCCGTCGAATTAGCGCGGGGAACCGCTCGAGTCGTTCCCCCCAAACCGTCACCAGTCGACGTGCTGCTGTGTCCACCGTTCCCTTATCTGTGCTCGGTCGGAGCGGTATTGGAAGGGAGCGGCGTTCTGCTGGGCGCACAAAATGTCTGCTGCGAGCGTCCGGGCGCGTTTACCGGTGAAGTCGCCGTCGACATGTTGACCGACGTCGGTTGCCGATTCGTGATCGTCGGTCATAGCGAGCGCCGACACATCTTCGGTGAGACGAACCATCTGATCCAACGAAAGGTGGTGGCGGCGATCGCGGGCGGACTCGACGTGATCCTGTGCGTGGGTGAGCAACTGGCTGCGCGCGAGGCCAATCAGACCGAGGCGGTCCTCGATTCCCAAATGACTGGAGGATTGACCGACCTCGACGAGTCGGCGCTCGGACATCTGACGATCGCTTATGAGCCCTGCTGGGCCATCGGAACGGGTCAGACGGCGACCCCCCAGCAGGCCCAAGAGGTGCACCTCTACCTTCGCAAGTGGCTGGCCGATCGCTACAATCCCGGGCGCGCCCAGAGCACGCGCATTCTCTATGGCGGCAGCGTCAATGCGAAGAATGCGCTGGAGCTACTGTCAGAGCCCGACGTGGACGGAGCGCTCGTGGGCGGTGCGAGCCTGAAGGTCGAGACCTTTCGGCCCATCATCGAAGCGGCTGCGGCTGCGAAGTAGGACGCGGGAGAGAAATCATGAGCCATATTCTGACTGACATTTCGTCGATCGTGTTCCTCTTCGTGGGGCTGCTGCTGATTTTCGTGATCCTCCTGCAGCGGGGTCGCGGCGGCGGATTGGCGGGAGCCTTTGGCGGAGCCGGTGGGCAAAGCGCCTTCGGCACGAAGGCCGGCGACGTCTTCACGCGGATCACAATCGGCATCGCCATCGTCTGGGTAATGATGGCGGTCCTGACCAGCTACGCCATGACTTATGAAAGTGGAAAAACCCGCTTTAACAATCCCAACGCCGCCGAAACAAAGGACGCCGCTGCTGAGGGTGCCCTTGAGCCCGTCGCCCCTGGGGCCGCCGGCAAGGCCAATCCCTTTGAGGCCGGCAGCAAAGATAACGCCCAAACCCCGACGAAAGACGCGGCCAAAACGACGACGGCCCCGCCAAAGTCGCCTCCCGCTGCTTCCGGTAAGAGCGCCCCAGCGGCCAAAACTGCACCACCAAATTCGCCGGCTCCGACCAAGTGACTTTCGGTAACGGGAGCGCGGGTCGAGTGTCAAACCGGCCTCGGTGACGGGAATAGTGTTCCCAGCGTGTGGTCACCGCGTGAGTTGAATAATCTGAGACTTGAGAGTGTGCGACCTTGTTGTTGAGTATGACGGGCTTCGGCGACTTCCGCGGTCAAGATGACCGGCTGTGCGTCGCCATCGAAGTGCGTTCCGTCAACAACCGCTACTTCAAAATCGTCGTCAAGTCGCCCGAGCGGTTTCAGCCACTCGAAGGTGAGCTCGAGCGGGTGGTGCGAGAGTCGATCACGCGCGGCACGGTCAATGTGCTGTTGCGCGTCGACGGGCTCAGTCCGACGCTCGGTTACCGACTCGATGCGGCGGTCTTGAAGGCTTACTGGCAGGAACTCAACGGCCTGTCGGCGGCACTGGGGCAAGCCCCGCCGCACGATCTGGGTGGGCTATTAACCCTTCCGGGCGTGGTGGTCGAAGGCGATACAACGCGGGCCGACCCGCGCGAAGCGTGGCCACTCATCGAATCGACCTTGCGCGAGGCGCTCAAAAAGTTGCGAGAATTTCGCGCGGCCGAAGGGGCGTCGATGGCTCAGGATCTTCAGACGAACTTGAAGATCGTGAGCACCGAGTTGGACCAGATCGCGGCCAAGGCTCCCGAGATCGTCCGCGAGTTTCGCGACAAGTTGCACGACCGCGTCCGCGAGTTGCTGGCGGGAAGCGAATCGTCGGTGCAACCGGCCGATCTGATCCGCGAGGTCAGCATCTTTGCCGACCGCTGCGACATCGGCGAAGAGATCTTGCGACTGCGATCGCACCTCGAGCAGTTTCAGGCCTTCGTCCGCGAGCCGCAGGCGCAGGGGCGAAAGCTCGAATTCCTGACGCAGGAGATGGTTCGGGAGGCGAACACGATCGGTTCCAAGGCCAACAACGTCCAGGTGGCACACGCCGTGGTCGAAATCAAGTCGGCGATCGAACGGATTCGTGAAGTCGTGCAGAATCTCGAGTGACGGACCGTTTTCACTGGGGGGTCCGGCGGAGTGACGCACGGTATCGATCAGGGCAGCAGCGGTGCAGCGGGCAGCGAGAAGAATTCGCGCATCGTCGTTTTGTCCGGTCCGAGCGGTTCGGGCAAATCGACCATCGTCAAC
>DASRXU010000080.1:0-14377 GCA_035687365.1 Planctomycetaceae bacterium
GCATTGAACTGCGCAGTCCCGCCGGACTTGCGGATTTCGGCCTCCAGACTTCGACCAAGCTCGGCCTGAACGTCGGCAATCAGCACCCGCGCGCCTTCGGCGGCAAACAATCGCGAGACGGCGCCGCCGATGCCCGACGCACCTCCGCTGACCCAGGCAACTTGTCCTTCCAAACGTCGGCTCATCGCACGTCCCCAAGTTTCAGCCGGGCCCATTTGTCTCGGAAGCCCGGGCGGTCGAATACTTCCGGGTTGACGATTCCGCGATCGGGACGCGTTCCGCGGCTCAGCGCGACGATACCTTGGCAGACAGTACGGCCGATGTCGCGGAATAATTCGTCCGTCCACGCGATGCAATGCGGGGCCAGCAATACGTTGTCAAACTCCCCGAAGCGGTGCGGTGATGTCACCGGCTCCTCAGCGAAACAATCGAGAGCCGCCCCGGCAATTCTTCGCTGTTTGAGGACATCGTAGAGCGCGTCCTCGTCGACGATTCCGCCGCGTGCCGTATTGATCAGATAGGCATCGGGCTTCATCAGGCCCAGCTCGCGCGGGCCGATCAGGTTTCGTGTTCCCTCGGTGAGCGGACAATGAATTGAAACAAAGTCCGAGGTCGCCAGCAGTTCGTTCAACCGAACGGATCGGACGCCGAGCTTTTGCGCATCTGTTGCAGAGATGAGCGGGTCAAATGCCAGCGGCGTTTTCATTCCGAAGCCCGCGGTGAGCCGCACCAACTCACGGCCGATGCCGCCCAGCCCGATAACTCCCAGCACGCGCTCGCGCAGTTCCCGGCCCATGTAATTGTTGCGCTCGGCCCAGCGTCCCTCGCGGAGCAGCCGATCTTTCGCGCGAACCTGATGGGTGAGTGCCAGCATCCAGCCTAGAGTCGCCTCGGCCACTGAACGATCAACGGCTCCGGCCGCGATGAGCAGTGCCACATCGGCCGCGGTGCAGGCAGCAACATCAACACTGTCGTATCCGACGCCGAACCGCGCGATCACTAGCAACTCGGAGCTTGAGGAAACCGATGTCGCAGTCACTCGCGGTGTGAGCACGATCACCGCGTTGGCATGGGCAATCTGATCGGAATCGATCTCCGGTCGATGTTCGGCGAAGGGGCGGCAGGCGATGCGGGGATGTTCGTCGAACACACCCAACCCAAGATCGCGATAGCAGGGGCGGCCATCAGCTCCAAAGAAATCAGCAGTCAAAGCGACTTGAAACGGCTTTACTGCCATGGGTTCCCCTCGACGGTTGCGCAGCGTTCGTCGACAACGATCCGCTCGGGAACGGGTCCGGCATAAACCCAAAGCATGGCCATCGGCTCGGGCGATTCGTTGATGAAATAGTGGACCCGTCCGCGCGGTTGCAGGGCCGTCGCGCAGCCGAACATCGAATAGCGGCGACCTTCTACGACGCAGGTTGCGGTGCCGTCGATGATGCAAATCGACTCGTCGAAGTCGTGAACATGGGCGGGCAGTCGGCCGCGGGGATAAAACAGGCCGTAACCACCGCTCATCTCAATGCCGGGGACCAGGTCTTTATTGAAAAAGTCGATGAATGCCGTGAAGGGTCCCGCCTCATAGCGCGGAGCGGTGCGAAACCAATTCACGCGCTCGGGGCCGTCGCTGGCAATCGCAGGTCGCATCGCGCGTCGCGAAAACGCGTGGTCCACGAGCACTCGCGTCGGTGATGACGTGGCCATTGCGACGTGCAAAACAGCCGGAGTAGTGGCACCAGAGGCCTTCACGAAATGCGCCACGCCTGGCGGAATCACGAGGTTGTCAAGTTCGCTCAACTCGTAGCAACGCCCCTCGATTTCGACCGTCGCCTGTCCGCTGAGCAAGGTCACCGACTCAGTAAAAGGATGTGTGTGGTAAGGCAGCTCGGCCCCCGCGTCGAAGGTAACAATCCCCGTCGTCAGGTTTTGAGCCCGATTGTGCGCTCCGACGAGGCACTCGAATCGGACCCCTGGAGCGATTTCGACTACGCTGCCAGTGCCGCGCGGATTGATCACCTCGTTGCGGTCGGGACGCATCGACTCGGGAGGCCGCTGAAGCGGCGCGGCCGTCGGCGATCGAGGGAATTCTTTTGTCGGCTCGGGATTCAAGCGCCACCCGTTCCGTGCAGACGCCGTCGCGAAAAGTCGAACGACGGGTCGTGTCATGATTATTGGGACTGAGCGTCTGGCATTCCACCAACTTCCGCTGGGGTTGGCAAAGCATCCGACAATCGCTTATTAGATTGAGGAGCACCCGACGGATAATTCCGGGCCATCATCGCCGCCGCTTCCAACCCCAGAAACTAGGCGCCCGTCATGAAACTCCCCCTTCCGCGTCGATCCCGAGTTGCCCGGTTTCTGCTGTGGGCCGCTGTCGCTGCATTTTGTGGCACGCTCGCTTCGGTCAGCCTGGCAGCCGGCACAACACCTGCGAATGTCATGGCCGAGCTGAAATTCGAGTCGGCCAAAGATCATGCCGACCCGTTCAATCAGGTGCAGCTCGACGTCGTTTTCGTCGATCCGGCGGGCAAGGAATTTCGTGTCCCGGCCTTCTGGGACGGCGGAAAGATCTGGCGGGTGCGCTATTCGTCGGGGCTGGTCGGAGCACATCGCTACGAAACGAAGTGTTCGGACAAATCGGATTACGGGTTGCAGGGCCAACACGGAACGATCGAAATCGCCCCGTATCGCGGGAGGAACCCGCTCTATGTGCATGGCCCCCTGCGGGTGATGCGCGATCATCGGCACTTCGAGCTTGCCGACGGCACGCCGTTCTTGTGGTTGGGTGACACTTGGTGGATGGGGCTCTGCAAACGCCTGCATTTCCCGGACGAATTCGCCACGCTCGCTCATGACCGCATCCAAAAAGGCTTCAACGTCGTGCAGATCGTCGCCGGACTTTATCCCGACATGCCGGCGTTCGATCCGCGCGGGGAGAACGAAGGCGGTTTTCCTTGGACCAAGGACTACCACACGATTCGCCCCGAATACTTCGATGCCGCCGACCGCCGCATTTTCGCTCTGGTCGATTCGGGGCTGACGCCGTGCGTGGTGGGCGCCTGGGGATATCACCTGCCCTGGCTGGGCATCGACCGCATGAAGCAGCACTGGCGTTACCTGGTTGCTCGCTACGGCGCGCTGCCGGTCTGCTGGTGCGTGGCCGGCGAACTCACGATGCCCTTCTACCTCTCGAAGACAAAGGACCAGGACTCGGAGTTTCAGCGCGAGGGCTGGACGGAAATCGCGCGAGAGCTGCACCGCATAGATCCGTTCCACCGCCTGGTGACCGGCCACCCGCCGAAGACGGCTCGCCACTCGTTCGTCGATCAATCGGTTCTCGACTTCGACATGTTGCAAACGGGGCACAGCGATCGTCACAGCATTCCGAACACCGTCAACTTCATCCGCAAATCGTACAACGCTTCTCCCACGCTGCCGGTCGTCCTAGGCGAAGTCACCTACGAAGGTATTCTCGACACCTGTTTCGAGGACGTGCAGCGGTTCATGGTCTGGTGCAGTTACTTGTCGGGAACGGCTGGCCACACCTACGGAGCCAACGGCATTTGGCAGCTCAATCGACGCGAGCAGCCGTATGGCAAGTCGCCGCACGGCGGCAACTGGGGCAACCGGCCGTGGGACGATGCGATGAATCTGCCGGGTTCGCGACAGGTCGGCCTCGCGAAACGCTTGCTGGAGAAATTCGACTGGTGGAAATTCGAGCCGCATCCTGAATGGGCGAGTTGGCAACGCAAGGAATCCAAGCACGGTGAGTTCGAAGTCCCTTACGCGGCCGGAATCCCCGACCAAGTTCGTGTGATCTATGTCCCCTTCGCCGAGCCTGCGACGCTGCACAAACTAGGGGCGAATGCGACGTGCTCGATCCGTCAGTTCGATCCGCGCACGGGCGAGATGAAACACGCCAAGACGGCGACCGCCGACGCGCACGGCGACTTGATTTGCACACCCGAATTTCCGAAAGGCGATTGGCTGGCCATTGTGGAACCGCCGGCAAAGGCACACGCCGCCGTTTCATTGCATCCAGCTAACCCGCGCTATTTCCTGTTCCGCGGCAGGCCGCTCGCGCTGATTGCGGCCACCGAGCACTATGGGTCGGTGATCAACCGCGCCTTTGACTTTGATCGTTATCTCGCCGACGCGGCTAACAAACACCAGACGATGACGCGCACCTTTCTGCTCTTCCGCGAGCAGCAATCGGCTCGCAATCCGTCGTCTCCCTGCAAGCCCGAATCGCCCGAGTTCGTAACCCCCTGGCCGCGGATCGGGCCGGGCAACGCCATCGACGGCGAGCCGCGCTACGACCTCGATCAGTGGAATCCCGAATACTTTGAGCGACTGCATCAGTTTCTGTCGCGGGCATCGGACCTCGGGATCGTCGTCGAGCTGACCCTCTTCAGCAACACCTACGGCGACGGCGTCTGGGCCCTCAACCCGTTGCGAGCTGAGAACAACTTGCAGGGCGTCGGCAAGATCCCGTGGTACCAGTACAACACGCTCCACAACGAGCCGCTGCTCGAACGTCAACTGGCGTACGCCCGCAAGATTCTCGAAGAGACCAGCCGCTACGACAACGTCTACTACGAGATCTGCAACGAGCCCGGAGGCAACGCCGATGCGCACGCTAGCGTCGCCGACGTCGACGCCTGGCAAGAGCGCGTCGCGCAACTCGTTCGCGATGAGCTTGCTCGCCTCCATCGGCCGCACCTCATCTTCGGGTCACAGGCCTTCAGTTACCGGCCTACGTTTCGGCAGGAATTGGACGCCTCATTCACGCAGAAAATGTTCGACGCGGTCGACGTGCATCCGCTCCCCGGAATGGTTTTGGCCGGCAAGGACTACATGCTCGGCAATTTCATGTCGAAGCAGCTGACGCTCAAGGATTTTCGCGATTTCTGCCGCGCGACGCAGGCCTTTCCCAAGCCCTGCGTCCCCGATGAAGACAATGCCGCATCGATGTATCGCGATCCCGTCGGCTGGACGATTCATCGCAAACGCGCCTGGACAGCGCTGCTTTCGCAATGTCACTACGATTACATCGACTTCTCGATCACCGTCGGCTCAGAGACTGGCACGCGGCAGTCGAATCGGATGATTCGGACTTGGATGAAGCACCTCTCCGACTTCATGCAGACGATTGATTTTGTCCACGCGCATTCGGCTCCGGAATGGATCAGTCAGGCGCCGACCCACGTCGTCAACTCGGCACTGGCGCTGCCGGGCGGCGGACATGTGGCTTACCTCGCCGACGATCGCGAAGTGGGCGACCCCAATTCCGGCCGTCCCATCTCGGGAAGCCTCTGGGTCCGAATTCCTCCGGGACGTCACGACGTGCGTTTCTTTTCGCCGACCGACGGCACCTATTCGCCCGCGACCCACATCAACGGGAGCGAGAAGCCCGTTTCGATCGCCTTTGCGCCGTTCGAGCACGATTTGGTAGTCGAGGTGAGTCGTTCGTCGCCTCTGTGACCTTAGCCAATGGAAGGAAGTGATCCATGAACGAAAACCGGATCCAGATCTGGCGTCGCGCCTTGTTGGCATCAGCTCTCGTCGTTAGTTTCGCCGGAGTGAATGCGAAGGGCTCCGACCACAAATCGTCGCCCGATGCTGCGCAGCCAATCTTCAAAAACGTCCGGGATTACAAGTGGACGAAGATCCTTCCCGACCTCGGCGATAGCTCCCCCGAGATCTGCGTCGTGCACATCGACCCGAAGACTCAGGCCACCAAGTTGATGATCCGCACACCCAAGGGCATTCACATCCGCAAGCACTGGCACAGCCACAATGAAACGCATTCCGTGATCCACGGCACCGTGCTCTTCGCGTGCGACGGCCAAAAGATGGAACTCGGCCCGGGGTCATTCAACTTCATGCCAGCCAAAATGCCCCACGAAGCCTGGCTTCCCGCGGGCTCGCTGACATTTATCACTGTGGACGGAGCTTGGGACGTGAATTGGGTGGACGGCGCACCGACGGCGGCGGACCTCACAAGATAGGATGAGCCACTCGCTCAAAAACCCCCGGTCAGTCCTCAGCCCATCGCGGCTGCGGCCAGTGCCTCAAGTTTCTGGTCGAGCTGGGCAGCGGTCGGTGTGATTTGGTCGTTGCCGAATTGGCCGAACAGCGAAGAAGGCTTGTCGTACTCGAAGCAGGTTTGGCTGGCACCATTTTCGCCGCCGTCATTCTCGTAAAGCAGAACCCGCAACGGGGCATACAGGCCGGCGCGCAGATCGTGTTGCGTCATCTGAATGGCGATTGCCGGGTTGCCGATGATGTACTGGATGGCCTTTCGCGGGCGGTCGACGAGGTTCAGCAGCGAGCCGTGATCGCTCGCGCCGAATAGCATCAGGCCGCTGGGGCCGGCCATCGAATCGACGTGGGCAATCGCTTTCTGCCGATCTCCGGTGGCAATGGCCAACCGCACCACTTCAGGATCGAACCGTCCCAGTTGCCGCGTGAGGGCGATCGCGACTTCCTCGAATGGCTTAGTGGTCGTCAGGCAGACGTGTTCTGCGACGAAACGAGTTTCGCTCATGGGCCGAACCTCCTCGAGCAATTATTCGGCAACTAACCACCTGCCGACAACCCGTGCCGGATTTGAGCAATCGCCAATCGATGCCTATCCTTTCCGCCGTGTAAGAAGGCAGGCAGCGAGACGGTCGCGCGAGTTCAATCGCGGATCGCGCGTTCCAATCGAGGTTGTTGTGGCACTGACACAACAAATTCCCGGAAAACTGAGGCGTCAAAGAATCGGATCGTGCGCTCATGTTGCGTTCGGGAAACGCCGGATGTTGACGAAACTCCGCATGACGGAGTTTTCATAATTGGATCCCTTCTGTCCGGCGGAGCGCACTATGCTTTTCTTGCGTCACGACCCAAACGTTTTTCGTCGCTCGATGAGAAGCTTGGGTGTTTTTTGCCTTGCACGTCCGGCGAGGCAGACCTGTCACCAAAAAGCGAGAGGACTACCATGAAAAACTTCAAGATGCTCGTCAAACAGTTCTTGGCTTCTGAAGACGGCCCCACCGCGGTGGAATATGCCGTGATGCTGGCGCTGATTGTCGTTGTGTGCTTGGGCGCCATTCAGGCGGTCGGCACGAACGCGAACGCGAAGTTCAACCAGGTTCAGAACGCGCTCACCTAGAGCGACGTCTCCGACCTGATTTGAATCGGGGCGACGCTGAGGCCGAGCCTGGTGGTGACCTAACCGGTCGACACCCGACTCCGCCGAAGCGTTCGCCCTTTTTTCATTTTGCGCGTCATCTTACGCGGCTCGGATCAGGCGGTTTCGCCCAAGAGACCGCGAGCCAGTTTATCGAGGGCATCACTCTCGATCTGGCGGACGCGCTCGCGCGTCAGACCCAAGGTTTCGCCGATTTCCTTCAAGGTCTTGGGCTCGGAGTCGTCCAGGCCAAAACGCATTCGCAGAATGATGGCTTCCCGCGATTCCATCTTCTGGAGCATTCCGAACACGTGGACGAGATTGTCGCTGTCGACGAGCTCGTCCTCCGGAGCCTTGGTTCGCTCGTCGGCGATCATTTCGCCCAGCGACCATCCCGACTCGGCCTGATCCGTCTGCGGAGTCGAGTTGTAGAGCTGAATCGCCTTCTTGACGATTCGCAATTTCTTTTTCGGCAGCCCCAGTTCCAGGGCCACTTCGTCCATCGTCGGCGTGCGGCCGAATTGATCCTGCAACTTGGCCGTCGCCCGCCGCCACTTCGAGAGCAGCTCGACCATGTAAGCCGGAATGCGGATCGTCTTGGCCGAGTTCACCAGCGCCCGTTTGATCGATTGCTTGATCCAATAACTTGCGTAGGTGCTGAAGCGGGTGTTCATCGTCGGGTCGAAACCCTCGACGGCGCGCAGCAGGCCGAGGTTGCCCTCTTCGATCAAATCTTGCAGGGGCAGCCCTTTGCCTGTATAGGCGCGGGCGATGTTGACGACCAGCCGCAGGTTCGCGCGAACCATGCGATCCCGCGCCTCCTTATTCCCCTGCTCGATGCTGTAGGAAAGCTCCTTTTCCTCGTTGGCGGTCAACAGGGCGGTCTCGTTGATCTCGCGGAGGTAGGTTTCGAGCGGAGACTGGACGGCAGTAACGGTTCTGCGGCGGGTGACTTTTTGCATGGGGTTCCTGTGGTCGTTTTCGAGTGGCGGCGGATGCTCAATGGGCTGGGTGCTGACTCGATCCTCGCGGTGTAAGCAGAAAGCCACAAACGCCCCGGTTCGCGGGGCGTACAATCAGGGATCTGTTGAGCGTCGACGGGATCTGACCGGCCGGGGGCGCGCCCCGGTGGTCGGTCAGGATCCGGTCGGCGGGACTTGGTGAGTCGAAGAGAGGCCCGATTGCCTGAGGTGATTTATCGGAGCCGGCTGGCGAGATCCTCTATCAGAAGAAGATCGGGCGCTACATTTTCCCGCCTTAAAGGGGGCAAACTGCGCAATAATAACGGCCCTCCGGACAGGGGCCGGAGGGCCGCAAAGTTTCGCACAATGCTATCAGTTCATCCGATCGCGCCACATTCGCGCGATCATTCGGGCGCTGCTGGTTAGGGCGCTGAGGATTCTTCCGACTCATTCTCCGCTTCGGAAGGACCTCCACCCATGCTAAACAGCGGTCCAGCCGCAGCACTGCCGGTGCCGCCCTTGAGTTCCTCGCGGGCAACCGCCGCTCCACGGGGCTGACCCGACTCGTCGGTCCCTTCTACGGCCTCGCCCTCGCTGCCCGGAACACGCCGACTGAGACCGATTTTTCGCTCCGCACTGTCGACGCGCAGCACGCGAACTTCGATCTCCTGGCCGACTTTGACGATCTCTTCCGGATTGTCGACCTTGTGGTCGGCCAACTCGGAAATGTGCAACAGGCCTTCCAACTCCGGCTCGAGTTCGACGAAGACACCAAAATTCGTGATCTTGGTGACCTTGCCGGTGACGACGGTGCCGGGCTGGAACTTGTCGGGAATCGTCGTCTCCCACGGATCGCCGGCCAACTGCTTGAGGCCCAGGGCAATCCGCTTGCGATCTTCGTCGACCGAGATCACCTGGCACTCGACGATGTCGCCCCGCTTGAGCATCTCGTTGGCGTGCGAAATCTTGCGCGTCCACGACATGTCGCTGACGTGCAACAGCCCGTCGACTCCCTCTTCCAACTCGATGAACGCACCGTAGTTGGTGAGATTGCGGACGGTGCCTTGCACCTTGCTGCCGGGCGGATACTTTTCGGCGACTTTTTCCCACGGGTTCGGCTGGGTCTGCTTCATGCCCAGCGAAATCTCTTGCTTGTCCTGATTGATGCCGAGCACCACCACTTCGACCTCGTCGCCAATGTTGACGAGCTCGCTGGGGTGATTGATCCGCTTCGTCCAGGACATCTCGCTGATGTGCACGAGCCCCTCGATGCCGTCTTCGAGCTTCACGAAGGCACCGTACGACATCACGTTGACGACTTCACCCTTCACCTTGGTGCCAACCGGGTACTTCTCGTTGACGAGTTCCCAAGGGCTGGGGAATTTCTGCTTGAGGCCCAGCGCGATCTTCTCGCGATCGCGATCGACGTTGAGGATCATCACTTCGATCTCGTCGTCGATCTTCACCATCTCGGACGGATGGCTGATGCGGCCCCAGCTCATGTCGGTGATGTGCAACAGGCCGTCGATGCCGCCGAGGTCGACGAACGCGCCGAAGTCGGCGATGTTCTTGACCGTGCCTTTGCGCATCTGGCCCGGAGCGATCTCCGACAACAGCGCTTGCTTCATCTTCTCGCGCTTGTCTTCGATCAGTTTGCGGCGTGAAACAACAATATTTCGCCGCTGCTCGTCGATTTTCAGGATCACGCACTCGATCTCACGATCGATGTACATGCCGATATCGGGCGGACGGCGGATGTCGACCTGGCTGGCCGGCAGAAAGACGTTGACGCCGATGTTGACCAGCAGACCACCCTTGATCTTGCGAACGACCTTCCCTTTGACGACGTCGCCTTCCTGGTGGCTCTTGATGACCTTTTCCCACTCGCGCATGCGGTCGGCTTTGCGCTTCGAGAGCAGGATCAGGCCAAAGTCGTCCTCCACCTCTTCCAGCAGGACGTCGACCTTTTCCCCCGGCTTCGGCGGCTCAGCAGCATCGGCCCATTCTTCGAGCGGGACAATGCCTTCGCTCTTGTAGCCAATGTCAACCAGCACATCTTCACCGTCGATACGGATGATGGTGCCGGAGACCGTCTTGTTGACGTCGAACGAGCTGGCGCGCTCGTCGTAGAGCACGTCCATCTGAGCGTCGTCCTGATGCCAATCATTCAGCGACTCGCCCAGCGCATTTTCGAGATCGGTTTCGTTGACGTTGAATTCACGAATGAGGTTGCGGTCGACCATAAACGCAAAGAATCCATTTCCGTCGGCGACTGCCCGCGGCCATATGCCGCCCGAGAGCACCGACAAACCAAGCGTTAGAGAAATTGCGCGAGACGTCGGCGCAGAACCCGACCGCACCTTCCAGACACCTCGCCCGAACTCAGAACTATAACAGAACTTATCCCCAGGACAACGGCAGCAGGGGCAATGCCCCTGCACCCGGTGCGGCCGGCCCTGGGTGAGGTGGATCGCTTCTCGCCGCGGCTACGCTGAGCGGGCTGAGCTAGGCTTGTGCGGGCTCGCCGATGTTCGTCCGCGCGGAATGCGCACGTTCCTCTCGGTCGGCGGTGCGCCCCCCAAAATCGCTGGTGCATCAGGCGACATCGCGATCTATCTCACCGCGGTCTGCCTGGTAGCCCGACGGGGTCGGGTCTGTCATTCACCCCGGATCTGTGCCTAAGCCCCAACGGGGCGGGATTCTAAAGCCCAGGTCGGAGCGCAGCGGAGGCCTGGGATCCAATGCCGCTCGAGATGCGTAAGGAGCCCCATCGGGGCGAGACAAAGCTGAGCCCGTGAATCATCGACGAACGCTCGAATACCCCGTCCTTGGCGATTGGATGGCGTCCTCACTAATAGCTTGACGGGACCTGCCGACATCCAAACGAACGGGTCCCGTCCCAATTCGCGCAAGTGTCCGGACCTGGTTCAGGTTGTGCCGCAACCTTTGTAAGCATCGTCAGTTAAATGCGATCCGATTCCCCGCCCGCCGATCTGCTCGCGGTCCCAGTGTTCGAGTCCCGTCCTGGGCACTGGGTCACCGGGTCGCCGGGTCGGGTCACATTGTTTCACTAGGGAACTGACCCGGTGACCCGGTGACCAGAATCTGAACAGCTCTTGTTCCGTGCAATTGAGTCCGTCCGACCCCAGGCGCACCGCGATCGTCGCCCTCAAGGCAGGCCCATCATCGATCCTACGCTCCGCAACGCCGCGCGTTGAGCCCGAGTTTCTACGCGCGTAGAAACAACAACCATTTCCGACGCTTCCGCGCCTGGCTATCGTCTGTCGACAGGGAGGCCCGATCTGCTTCCAAGAGCCGACTCAAACCTCGACAGCGATTCACCGAGCCCGCATGACCCTGTTCCGACGGTTCGCCCTGATCCTGTGCATTGCCTTTTGGCAAGGCGGATTCATGTTTTACGGCGGAGTCGTCGTACCGGTCGGCGCTTCGGTTTTGGGATCCGAAACCGAGCAGGGCTTCATCACACAAGCGGTGACAAACTACCTCAACATCGCTGGCGTGGTCTGCGTAATCGTCTGGGCTGTCGCGCTGAGATTCGACGGCCCGCGTGCGTCGCGGACCGCGCGGGCCGGCTGGATCCTCTGGTCACTCATTGCTGCAGCCCTCAGCATCCAAACCGGCCTCCACGCCGTCATGGACCGCTGGCTCGACACGGCCAGCCGGACGATTCTCGACGAGAGGAAATTCCTCCGATTTCACGAAGCTTACATCACGACGAGCACGATCCAATGGCTCCTTTGCCTGGCACTTTTGGCGGTGACATTGGGCGCATGGAGCACACCGAAAGATTCCCTCTCCCATTCCGATGGGAGAGGATCAGGGTGAGGGCGGAATTTGCCTCCGCAAGGACTAGTGCACGGCCGCACGCAACCGGCGCCCGCCTGGGCCCGCTTATTAGGTTCGTGTGCCTTTGAGCCCCGAAGGGGCGACACTCCCCTAGCCACGGGCGCGAGCCCGTGGAAACTGTCGGCTCCGCGTCCCGAAGCCCCGGAGGGGCGACAGAGCGGAAGTCGAACGCCCTTTAGTTTGCTGTGTGACGACGAGCATGGCATCGCCCCGGATCGCGACGCAATTCTCTGTCGCCCACTTCCGGGGCTTAATGCGTTTGATGCCGACCCGATCCACCGGTTTGCACCGGTGGCAAGGAGAGTTCCGCCCCTTCGGTGCTAAAAGGCGCGCCGCTTGCTGACTCCTGTTTTGCCTCCGTTGACACTCCCTCAGCCGTGCTGTAAGAACCAATGCAGGCCCCCATCGTCTAGCGGCCCAGGATCCGGGGTTCTCAGTCCCGTGACGAGGGTTCAAATCCCTCTGGGGGTACTTTTTTGGCTAGTCGCGCTCGACCTGCGAGCGATGTCGAACAGCACTCAGGCCGGCCCTGCCGGCCGTTTTTTTGCGCCCGGCCTTCACACAAAAACTCTTCGACGGCAACATCCAAGGACTTGGAAATGCCCCGCGATTACAGCAACTACCAAAAGAAGATTATCAAGCGGTTTTACGACAACCGCGAAGGCATCGACTCGCTCAAGCTGAGCGAGATCACCACCGATCTGTACCTGGCCGAGGGGAAGAAGAAGGATCGGCTCTGGAAGCAGGCCGGCGAGATCATGGTGCGGCTGAACGTGCCTAAGTCGCGTATCGAGCATGTGCTGAAGACGGCGAATCCGGCGATCTTGGCTGAGGTTGTCAACGATCTGCAGAAGGGACTCATTCGCCCGGCCGAGAAACCAAAGCCTGCGGCACCGCCTCCGGATGAGGTGTAGAGTCGCTGGCGAAAGATGAGGTCGCTGAGGCGTTGCCTTAAGGAGCCGCGCACGCAGTAAGCGGTTCTTCCTCTTGCGCAAAGCGACGAACGTGCTCGTTCCGTTGCCGCCGCAAAATTGAAGACACCGCTTACTTCGTGCGCGGCTCCTTAACACCAACAAAACGCGCCTGCGCATTTTTCTGCGCAAACCTGTTGACACCCTCCCGCGCGGTCGGTAAGCTTAGTGTTCTAAGCGTATGATACTAAGCGACACGGAGGAGGTGTCCCGGATGAATGCGGCGTCGACCCCGACTGAACGGGAACTCGAGATTCTCAAGATCCTCTGGGATCGAGGCGAGGCCTCGGTTCGCGATGTCTATGAGCAGATGCGTCAAACTGCGCCGATCGTGCAGAACACGGTGCAGGCGTTTTTGCGGACGATGGAAGATAAAGGGCTCGTTCGCCATCGAGTCGAGGGGCGAACGTTTATCTACAAGCCCGTGGTGCCGCGGGCTCAGACGACGAAGCAACTGACCACCGAGTTCGTGCAGCACGTCTTCGACGGAGCCATCGATCAGCTCGTGGAGACAGCTTTCTCGCATCACACGCCGTCCGAGGCGGAGCTGACGCGATTGGAAGAACTCGTGGCCGAGGTCCGCGCGGCACGCGGCAAACAACCCCGTTCGGAAAGGCGTCGCCCATGAAAGACTTCATCGACGTAATTGTCAGCAACGGGACCGTTTTGATCGTGGGCGCCACGTTGTTGCTTGCGTTTGGATGCCTGGCCGTGGCCGCACATCGCTCGCCCGTACACCGGCAGCGGCTGGCCGAATTTGCGATCACCTCGACGCTCATCTGGCTGATCCTGGCGGTCACGCCGCTGCCGCGGCCGTTGGCGCGCGGATTCTTCTTTGACCTTTCCAAGTCGATCTCGCAGAAGGCTCCGACGCCGAGCGGCCCGACGCAGCCGGAGAAAATGCAGATCGACAAAACGCAGCCATCGCTCTCGGCCTCTGCTCAACCGGCCTCGCCGGCTACCGCGGATCTGGCCCAAGCCTTGCCACTGCTGACAACGGCCACGATGAACGGCGTCGTCCTGAGCGATCAAATTTCAAGCGAAATGCTGGCTCAGCAAGGGGAATCGATCACTCCAAAATCTCTGATCCTCGAGGTCACACCCAAGGAGGAGACGATCGAGCCGTCGCCTGCGGAGGTCGCTCCGGCCACGTTGAGCGCTCGCTCTGTGACATTCCTGCGAGCGAATTGGAAGTTCCTGCTGCTTGGCGTCTACGGGTTTGGCGTCGCCTTGTGCGCGGGTTGGATTCTGTTGGGTCGGGGATTGCTTGCGTTCATCGTCCGCACGTCCAAGAAGCCGGAATACTGGCTCAACGAACTCTTTGCCGACTTGTGCGAGGAACGGGGCACTTTGAACGTCTGGCTCGTACTGTCCGATCGTTATCCGCGGGCCATGTCGTT
>DASRXU010000081.1:0-47878 GCA_035687365.1 Planctomycetaceae bacterium
GTAGACACGACTGACGAGTTGGTACTGATACCGCTGAGTCGCTCCTTGGGCGAAGTGGAGCGGCAGGAACTCCTTGATCCAAAGCTCAGCAGCCTTCTCCAGCCCTTCCTTAACGACTCGATTGAGGAGCCTCTTGCCAACGTCAGGAGGCGCTGACTGTTCGATTGCCAAACGAAGTGTGACCAGTGCCATAGGGCCTCATGTGATTTGGCTCAACGACATCGAGATCACAGGGTTCGTGCCCACAATCGGCTTGATCTTGATCCGGGCCTCTCCGGTGTCTGGCCCAAGAGTCGCCTGCTCAACGGTCACCATGCCTTGACCAGCAGCCCCCGCAAGTTTGATGTGCTGAGGCGAAGATGGGCTAATCCGGGTCGAGTTCGGGGCCAGTTGCGGGAGGTAAATGGCGAAGTTGCCTGCTCCCAGTGCCGTCCCGGTCGACTGTCCATAGCTGCTATACAGCGATGCGTCATAACCCCCAATGGTGATTTCTGGCTTGTACTCACTGACGTAGGTCTTCACGGGGAAGAGTTGTCCTTGGGAGGCTTTTCGCTCAACCTTGTAATTGGCCGCATAGTCGAGGCTATTGACTGAGGCGATCGTACCGCTGTTCACTTCGGCGGGTCCGACTGTGTACATCTGGGTCAGTGCCGCAACGGAGGGCAATTGCGCATTCGGGGTGACGGTCACCGGGTCGGTGACTCCGTCCACACTTTCGGGATAGATCGTCATGGTGGCTGTAGCAGCCCCTCCCTGGCGGGCCGTCGCACCATTGAACGTCACGAGTCCTTGGGCGTAGGAGTAAGAAATGCCCACTTGATTGCCGGACTGCGTGACGATCGTGCCGTCCTCTTGAACTCGGACGCCCCAGACGGTCACTCCGGTGCAGGTTTGTCCTGAGCCGAAGGGCAGGGGTGACGTGTTAACACCGTTGCCGATCAACGTACCGATGTCATAGAGCGTCACTTGGGCCGTTGGCTCGGCAGTGATAACGGAGACCATGCTCGGCGTGACTTGCCCGGCTCCCGTTCCTTCGATTGTTTTGATGCCAGCGTTGATGGTCGCATTCGTGACACCGACAATCGGACCTTGACCGGAACTGGTCAGGCCCACGAACTGAATCAATCCATCCTTATAGACCTCGAAGCTCATTCTGCGCCCTCACGATAAAAGTCCTACCGTATGTAGGGGCGCTGCGCTGAGTTTCAGGCGAGTCCGAACGTAACTACGAAGGCTAGGGAGTAGTATTGCTCGGTTTCGTTGACCTTGTTTCGCCACGGGCGTTGAAGAGGTCGAATTCCTCGACGGAAGAGAGTGGCCGTGATGCCCTGTTGATTGAGGTCTTTGATTACGGCCCCGACATGCCCGCAGAACTGGTTGTATGCACTCGTCTCATCGGCACAACAAGGATTGACCGTATCCTGAACCCACATCACGAATGAGCCTCGGGTGAAGTTCGCCGTGTCGACTCTGGTTTCCATGCTCTCCTCAGTGGCTTGGATGACCCAGAAGGGCGTCGGGAACTCTTGATCGTCCGCTTCGGCTCCGATCACATGGACATTGGTCTGATAGGCACTTCCAGCCCAACTTTGCCAACTCGGGCAATTGAAGATGTCCTGCTGCTGTGCGTAGGGAAAAGCCGTCAGGATGTCCATCGAGGCGTTGCATGTGAAGACGTAGAAGGGGCACGCTGGATCTGCGGGACTCGCAAATGAACATCCTCCCGTCGCCACATATTGGAAATCCATTAGAACACCCTTCTGAAGTGACCGATCTCATACGTTTCGTAGCTGATGACACAGACCACCTGAGTTCCGTCCGATGGCGTCGACGGAGAGCCGTCAAACTTCCAGGTCTGGCCCCGGAACTCGAACTTGTCGCCCTGTTGGAAATTGCCGTCACATTGGCTGAGTAAGAGATCGGCCATCTTGTGGTATCGCTCTCGATCGCCCTCGTCTGAGAGCTTGCCGGTCTCCAGGACTTTGGGGACGCCCACGATTTGGACAGGCACATCAGGAAAACCGGGGCCGTGCGCTGGCGTGTACGTGACGCATTCTCCGAAGTCAGTGAAATACACCGCACGGGCTTCTTCGGCCAGCATGTTGAGAAAAGCGCTCATGTCGTATTTAGGAGTTGTGCAACGAAAAGAGCCGCTCGAAAGCGGCCCGAGTCGCTATTACACAAGGAGGTGGAATAGATTATTGCATGATTCCGTTGATACAAATCACATCAAGGTCGCAAGTCGTGGTCGCCGCATTGTTGAGCTTTCCGTGATGAATGTACGGCTGGAACGAGTTGCCCTCTTGGTTCACGAGCGTGAACGATGTGCCCCCGCAAACTTCACCGATCACGCCATAGTTCGCTGGGTTCGAGCAGTAGAACTTGATATGGTTCGGCTTGTCGAAGTTCACCATGAACACTTGAGGAATCCCGGACTGGAGCGAGATGCCCGTGGCGACCTGACCGGAGTCAGTTGCACCGTCGTAGCATCGAGCATAGACCGTAGCCCCAACGACCTCGAATCCAACACGAGCCACGCCCGTGGGGAAACCACTCGACAAGGTGCCTGAGTAGTTGCCGCCCATTCCGACGAACAATGCGTAGTTCGAGTCGAGGCTCGCATTGGTAACGGTTGCCTTGACAGTGAAATTCTCAAGGTTGCCCTCATTGGCAACGCCGCCGACTCCGTAGCCTTTGATGTCTCCGTGGGTCAAAGCGATCCACTGAGCCGCAGAGGTGGAATCATGGGCGAGTCGAAGGGCACCGCTGTCAGCGCCGTCCAAAGTTTTCGCAGTGGGAGTGCCGGTTCCGCCAGTCGTTGCCTTCCAGCCAGTTCCTTGTTCTGGTGTCGACGTGATCGT
The DNA here is from genome assembly GCA_035687365.1 of Planctomycetaceae bacterium. Lineage (GTDB taxonomy): Bacteria > Planctomycetota > Planctomycetia > Planctomycetales > Planctomycetaceae > DASPSM01. The sequence goes on from DASRXU010000081.1 coordinate 2,862, forward strand.
TCGATTGCCGAACCAGTGCTCTCGATATTTGTAAGGGCCGGTTAGGGCCGTGTAGTTCGCCATTTTGTTTTTGCTTCCTTAGAGTGCCAGTTGGCCGATTGCTCAACTGAAGTAAAAGTGATTCGTTATGTCCCGATGTACTTGACGTTGGACCGGTAGTCCACGAGCCCGACTGCACCAGCCTGAGCAACCTGATAAATCATGCTGCGGTTCGGCTGGAAGATGAACGAGTCAATGATGGGCGTGCTCTGCCCTTCGTGGTAGCAGTAGCCCGCACAGGCCATCATGGGCTCACTCATCATGTAGAAGGCTGTGGTGCTATTGGCATCCAATTCTGGCTCAACCAACGTGGTGAGGCTGCCCTTGAAGGTCTGAAGCCCCATGAAGACGTTGGGAATCGGGGACGATGGCGACTGAACCGTGATATCACCCTGAGTTTCCAGCGTGGTCGGAACCACAAGGAAGGTTGGGGTCAAACGGATCAGCGATCCATCCAAGCCTCTCTGCTGACGCATGAGGCTCCGCATTTTGCTCAAGTTCCACACGCTGGTCCCGTTCGTGCTGGCATTGCCGTTGTACGGGTCAGTCTGGTTCGAGCATGTGTTGTTGTGGCTCGCATCGAAGAGGGCCTTGGCGTCCTCTTGGACCGTCTGGTTGCCAGAGATCAAAGCCCAGAAGTTCTGGTTGAAGGTTCGCTTCGCAGCCCAAGCCAATGAGGCGGGCACCGTCGAAATCACGTCGAGGCGATCGGCAAGCAAGAAGTTGTAATCGATGACGATGTTGTTTCCGTAGTTGACGGCCTTCCAGGTCGAAGGTGCGTCGAAGAGTTTCTTCTGCTTGGGGTCTTCACCGGCAGGCCACACGTCCAACGAGTTGACGTTGGAAATACGCTGAATGTGAACGTCGAACATCCCAATGAAGTCATCGGCCTTACGTCCAACCTTGTCGAAGGTCGTATCCGCAGCCCGGTACTGAAGTGCGAGGCTGACGTTGACGGCATCGAGCAGGATGTTCGGCAAGGAACCGGGGGTCACAGTCGGAAGACCGACGCCATCACGAGTTCCATACCAAGCACGCTCAAGGATTTCGTTACCCGAGAGGTCACGGCACGATTGGCCCTGGCTTTCGAGCAACATCCGAGCGATGTCACGATAACCCCAACGGCTGAACTTGTCGAAATCGCCCTTGGGCATTTCCTTTTCAAAGAATTCCGTCCGAGTCCTCGGATCGGCATTGTCCTTGAGCATGTTCAGCGCCCGGTGCTTCATCAAATCTTTGACGAGGCTTCGGGCTTTGACTCGCTCATCGTCGCCAACGACCACATGCTCCGGCTTCTTCTGAGCCGTCGCCATGCGGTTGACGATCTCTTCGCAGGCACGACCGTAATCACTGTTGGCTGCTTCGCAGATTTCATCTACGTCCAGCGCCAACCCGGCCCCCTCGATTTGCTTTCGGACTCTGGTCCGAAATGTCTGGTATTCTTTGACGGCTCGCTCAGCGATAGCCTTTTCATCAACGGCTGGTGTCTCGACTTTGGTTTCTTGCTCCATTGGTCTCCTAGAAGTTTCGGTCTTTCGCTCGGAACCGTTCCGGGCCTGTAAAGTATGTAGGAAGTCCGCTCTAATTTTTGCGTCATCGTCGGCAGGAATTGCGACAAGCGAGGCTTCTTTGAGCCTCCAGCTTGTGGTGACGACTGCTGGCCCTGAGACCACGAGCTTCCGCTTGATACGCCGTCGAGTGCCATCCTCTCCAGGAGTTGGCTTTGGTCGAGGCGATCGTTTGGACTTCTTCCGACCGTCCTTCCGCATCTCGTCATCGTCGTCGTCTCGATCCTCTTCACAGCGATCGTCCTTATCGCAACGATCTTCATCGTCACAGCAGTCGCAGTCCTCGCCCCCTTCACAGTCACAATCGCAGTCCTCGTCGGAGCGGGCCTTGCGCAGGTTGTTTTCGTCGCCTTCTTTCTCGGGGGCGTCCTCTTCCCATGTGTACTCCCGAGTCTGGCCCTTCTCGACCATCTCATAATCGTCGGCGTAGTAACCGGCGCTCATGCGATCGACGAAGCCTTTATCCACCTTCCGAACGGCGTCGACCTCGCCCTCATCCATCTCCAGGTCGCCAACCGTTTGACCGTTCTCGATACGGAGGTTGTGCAATCGGCCCTTGATGTTGCTGATGGACTCGTCGTTGTGAGAGTCGAGGACTTTGACGCTGCGATCCTCGTTGAGTTGAAGACCGCTCATCAGAAGGATTTCGGGGAGGAGATTGCCCCTGCCATCGGGGATCATCGGCACAGGATTTTGAGTGGCGACTACGACTGTGCGACGGCCCTTTCCTGGCGGGACAGCGAAGGATCGAGTGAGAAATTGGCTCATGCACGTATGTAGGGACCGTGCCGCTAATTTCTCTTAGGTCAGCGTGTCCAATTCCTCGTCATCGAGATCAGCCTTCTCATCAATGCGCACATTGAACGGGACGCTGAACATCTTGAGCAGAAGTTCCTCTGGATATCCGAGTTCATCCTTGGCGAAGTTGTAAAGGTCGAGGTTCTTCCGCATGTTGTCCCTCGCATTGCTTCCCCACTTGATCGCCTCGTCCGTGAAGTTCGAGAGGTTCGAGGCAGCCCGATCAATCGACGCTTTGACATCGACTCCGGGGTTGATGCTGAGGTACTGGGCTTGGGGCCAATCAGCCACAAAGAGCCGGTGCTTCCTGGCATCGCTGACCGAGTAGTCAGAGCCGAAGTATCCCTCGATGAGAGCTTGCTTGATGAGCCGCTTGTAGACTTCGGCCGCAACATGAGAAATGAAGAAGTTCTCGCTGGCCTGTCGCCTTGGGAACGTCTCGATGGCGCACGACGCCTCAGACGAATAGGTCGTACCGTTGTAGTTGCCGGTCAAAGCACTTGGCTTGATCGGGTAACTGACAGCGATCCCACGAAGCAGGGACTCAACGAGGATGTTGGTTTGCTCTTGGTGGGCGTGCATCTCTGGCCCCTGGACCTCTTCGCCCACTCTCAGAACTGGGGCCATTCCTGGCTTCGTGAAAAGTCTGCGGTATTGCTCGATATAGTTGCCGTTCTCGTCCTTTTCAGGAGGAGGAGCCTGGAAACTGGCATGGGGCAAGGTTTTGATGACGACGCTGAAGCAGGCTTGAATCGTCGAAGAAACGACGGCGTTGAATTGGAGGTCTCCGATTTGATTCAACATGTCGATACAGGAGGCTAAATGTGAAATCCCCCGGTACTGTCCAGGGGCCTCATGCACATAGGCGTGCGTGAAGTCCTTGATCGGGTACGCCTCGCTACTCCAATCGCCGATCCAAAGCCAATGGAACGGATCTCCCTTGCGAAGATAGAGGTGAGTCGGTTTGCCATACTGGTCGACCTGAACGCCCTGGAAAATCCTTCCGTTGCCTTCGTTGGCGTCCGAGAATGTGTTTCGAAGGTTGTCGAGTTCCTCGCTCTTCTTGAGAACCAGTTGATATCCAACGGGAAGCTCGTACTCAGCCCGTTGGTCTGTCGTCCAAAGGTTGTGGAAGAGGATGACTTCGCCGGTCGTGAAGATTTCTCTCCCACACATTTGGAAGGCTTCGTTGATGTTGTTGCCCCCATGAATGAGGCAGCATGTGCTCCACTCCTCCCAGAGTTGTTTCGCCATCTCGTTGAACTTGGTGTCGGGCGTACCGTCATCGAGGATCGCAGTCGGGTCCGGGGCGAGGTTTGGCGGACACATGCGAGAGACAAAGAAGTCTCGGATCGCTCGTGCGTAGGAATTGTTCCGCATCAACGCCCGAGACTTGGCCCGGAGCATGATGTTTTCGAAGTTGGGCGTGTCGGGAAACGGCCCCTCGATGAAGGACTGTTGCTCGCTGCCGGGTCGACGCTCTGCTGCTTCGTAAAGAGAACGAAGCCTACGGTGCTCCTCTTGGGCGACCCGCATGTACCTCGCTGTCGTTTGGTTCCGCTCTTCCTGCCCAGCATGGACAGCATCGAGGGCCGACTGTACGAGGTTCGTTGTCTCGTTCTGGATTAACTCGACCGACTTCGGCGTCTTCTTAGCGACTCGCTTGGTGGGAGTCTTCTTAGGGGAGGGCTTCGCCTCCACCTTCTTGGTGTCCCGCTTCTGAAGCCAGTGATTCTTGACCTTCTGGGATGCGGGTGTCTGTTTTGCTGATTTCTTTGGCACGACTTTATGTAGTGCCGCCGAAACTCATTTAGCGCCGCTGGAAGTCAACGATCCAGAACTGACTCGGGTTGATGGCGTAGTACGCCAATTCCGCAAAGTAGAGGTGCAACTCCTTGAGTTCGGACAGGAGCGCCCGCTTGTTGCGGTTTCCCTGAGTCTCGCTCTCCTGCGAATGCAGCACTCGATCCATTGCGTCCTCGATCATCTTCACCTTTTGGGCGTAGCTGGCGGACGAGAACTCGCACGGAAGTATCTGGTTACATTGTGGGCTCATCTTTTCCTCAACTCAGCAGCAGGTGCTTGGCCCTTGTTATCGAGCCAAGCCAAATGGCATCGAGGGCATCCGTACTCAACCCAGAACGAACCCTCTCGAACCCTCAACACGGGCGTCTTCGGGTTGCACACGGGGCAGAGCTTCTCATTGACCGGGCCTGCCGGAGTCGGCTGCGACCGATCCAATGCTGGATCAATCTCGACAACGGCAGGTTTTGTCTCTTCGTGCTTTGATTTCATGTCAGTATCTAGTCAAGTAGCGCCCGTATTTCTCCAAACGGTCTCCTGGCGTGTACGTGGGCTTAGCATATAGCTTGGGTTTCTCTTCCTCCTTCTCCTCTTTGGGTTTGAGCGGCATCAATGCTGAGGCAAAGCGACAGCCGAACGCCTCGATCATGCCCTCGATATAGGCGGCAGCGTCCAAGTAGTGCTGCGCCCCAACCCTCTTCCACTTTCGTTTTCCGTAGCCGTAACCGTCCTCGCCGATCAGGACTCGCACCTCGCCAGCCAACTGAGCCACGAACTCGCCAAGCATTCCGTCATCGGCGAACAGATTCCAACGACCCTTCATGTCGATCTTGTCGTTGAGGATGTCCTTGATGATGTCCGCCTGCAGCAGGATGTGCCCCGACTGTTTGTTGAACCGATACGGCCCCGGAATCTTGGTACTGCCAATGATCGGATACCACATGTTCAAGCGGCAAAACTCTTTGGTCTCTGTGCTCTCGAAACCGCAGTCCAGCCCCTTCAAGGTGACGGCGTAACCATCGAAGAGGCGCTCCCCAACTTCTTTGAGGTGTTCGAGGGTGTCGACCGTCCCGTGGTCGATGATGAAGGTTGCTCCTCCGTTGTGGCCCTTCTTGTTTGCCGCCTCGACGGCTGCCACAACCCAATGGATTTGTTTCTTGCCGTAGTCGGCCGCAACGATGATGTGGCCCGGACGGCAGGGCACAACTCCTCGCTCATATTTGCGGCAGCAGGCGACGATGCGATTCGAGACGGCTTGGCCAACTGAAAGCGTCCAGGGCGTTGCCATCGATCCCGTACGCCACTCCCTTTTTGCGAGGGGATGGCCCTCAGCCTCTAGGAACTCACGGGCGACGGCGTGCCACTCCTGGAGAGGGCTGTACAAGGCGTTCAACGTGAAGGAACGATGTCGCTTTCGCTCAGGATACTCAGCGATCCAGCGCCCACTCTCCAGCATTTTCGGCTTGTGATGTTCGTCGATCCGCTCTGAGCAGTACGGGCATTTGTAGTACGTGACCTCGGGCAGCCTGTCTAAATCCCAGTCATCGTCCTGCTTCGCATCGCCAAACTTGAGGTGCTCCCATTCGAGGGACTGCTCCTCGTCACAGAAGGGGCAGCGCACATGAAACTTCTCGCACGATCCGCTCAGATACGCCTTCCATGTTCGGCCTTCTTCCATGTCCGGTGTCGAGGCTTCGTAAATCTTTGCACCGGGGAAGCCTTTGATTCGTTGGCCGAACGAGGCGTAGACCGGAGTCGGCATGTCCTCGATCTCATCGAGCATCAGGAGCCCGACGCTGCGATGCTTGGCTCCTCGCTTAGATTGGCCCCCCTGAAGAATCCAGGTGCATGTTTTGAATCGCTTCTTGAGTGTGGTGTCATCCTCCCGGCCCCGGAGGAGGAGGCTCTGGAGGGGTTTACAATTGTTAAGTACCGGGTCGAGTTTCTCCTGGCTGAACTCTTCAGCGAGTTCCTTTGTGCTGATGGCGAAGAGGATCGGCGTAGGCCGATTCTTGACGCTGTAGGCCCCGATACACGTCAGGGCGAGGGACTTGCCGACTTGGCTGGAGAAGCAGAGGGTGACTCGATCGACGGGCTGTACGATCGTCCTGACGATTTCACGCAAATAGGGCGTGAACGAGAACTGGATTAGTCCCTGCTTGGCGCTGGACCTCGACAGGTCGATATGGCGCTCGCACCATTCAACAGGGTCGATATGGTCAGGAGGACGGAGAACGTCTCTCCAGGATCGTTCTAGGGCTTCGAGGGAGGCGTTACGCTGGTCGGGGGAGAGGATGTCATTCAATTCCCCTCCTCGTGGAGGACTCTCAGCACATCCTCAGCGATCTCATCGAGCATCGCTTCGGCCTGCCCTCGATCGAGCCCCACGAACTTGGCAGCCCAGCGATACTTCACGCTGAGGAGGGCCTTACGAAAGCTGTCTGCTTGTGTGTTGAGCGCCCGCTCCCAATCTTCGGCCCAAACGAGCTTCTTTTCTCGAACGGCCTCCTCCCATTCCATCGCACGGGCCGTGAGTTCTTTGATCTTGGTTTCCGCATCCTTCTTACGATCGAGGAGTTCGACCCGCTCTTTGACCTTCTTGCGACTGGCCTTGCTCGGGTCGATGTTCTTGTCCGCCCATTGTCTGATTTTGTCGAGGTCGTAGGGGGCCTTGTAGAGGTGCGGGCAGCCCTTTTGCTTCCATTGTGAGACGTTCTGTTGAGTGGTCCCAAGAGCGAAAGCGACCTCGGACAGGGTGTCGAGGAGCTTAGGCATTCCGCCTCGGAAACTGGGTTCCCTTTGACTGGCAAACGAGGGGCATTCCTCGATCATCACGAGCTTGAGCAGCGTCGGCTTGGGCTCTGGCATCGGCCTTCGCCTCTTCGACTGTTGCGCCATGACCGACGAACTCCACGTGGCAGGGCAACGCTCTTTCGTGAGCAATGACATTACAGGTGTCGACGAGCAGGCGGGCATCGGGATACCCTTCCTCGATGGTCATTCGCTCACAGTGACCACCAATCCACACAGCATCGCCTATCCTGATGTCACATGGCCTCGCAGTCTCCCGGTCTTCTTCCTTTCTCCCGACATTTGTTACGACGAAGGCGTTCGAGCCATAGTCCAAATGGCGCACGACTAGCAGACGAGATCGAAGAGGTAAGCTATCCGCCTCTTCTGGACTATAAGTCAGTTCAATAGGTGTGTACTTCATGCAGGTATATAAGCACCACAATTGTGGGTTTTCACGAGGTTGAGACGATTTCTGCTTGGGATGCCTTCGCCGATTTCGAAATCTTCAGGTAAGTACCTCTACCCACCCTGCCCATCTTGACACCTTGCCCATATTAGCATCTTGACATGCTAATAAATCAGCACGCCTGAAAACGGGCTCCCGAATGCCTGTGCTATGGCAGGGTACTTTGGGTTTCAGTCCTACCCGCTAGTTGACTGACCCTCCTATCGCTGCGCTATGGTGTCCAACTTGTAATCAATAAAGTCATATGTCTTTATTGACTGCAGCCGATCCTCAGCCGTAAAAGTAATGTGTCTTTTGTGCTCAACACCATTACTCGAAAGGATTGGTCAGATGAGAATGCCAACGATCAAACGTGACAATCAGGCGACGTGCGTTGAATTCGGATTCGTGACTGTATGGTTCAGCTATGAGACGCCTATAGCGTTCCAATTCGAGGGACAGCCCAGAGTAGTGTCAGAGAATGTGTGGTCTGCCACCACGGGCCGACACCTGTCCGCTATCGATGGAGGTGACAAGAAGTCTCGGGTTGATCACGCCCAATTCGGGAAGATTTGGGATCTGGAAATGGCTGCGGCATCTCTGAAGATGTCCCTGGCTCACATCAAGGGAGAGGTGGCCTAATGAATTCCATCACCCACCCCTCCAGTTGTGTTGCGATCTCCTATGACGCTGTGCGATCGGCAATGAATGGGCTGCCGTTCGTGATGGATTGCGGGCGCACGGACGCTGACAGCGTTCAACGTGCTGTAAATCAGGGGATCGACAGTTGCCTAGAGGCTTGCTTCTGCCCCGATCGTGGCGATTCGTTCGATTGGGTCGGCGGAAAGCTCTGCTGCTTTGTCTCGGTTGAATCGCTGCCTGTGTTGGTTCGCCGATTGGCTGAGGACTTCGAAGACGATAACGCCGCATCCCTCGCCGATTCGATCCTGACTGTTCTTGGGTTCAACGAATATGGCCAGTTTGTTGGAAGGGAAGATTGACCATGACATACGCACAAATCGGTAGCGTCTCTAGTGGCACGTTGCGACCCGAGGACTTGATCCCTGCGTTCTGCGATTGCTTGGACGATCTCAAACAGGAATTGGCGCTGTCGGTTCAACCGGGCGACGAATTGGAGACCGTTCAACGCTGTTCGCAGATTGACGGGCTCTTGTCGATGATCGAACAGAACCAAGGCGATGAAGGTTATTACGACTCTGAGGAGGCACAGGACGATTTGGGAAACCTCGTCGAATGGCTCGAAACCTTTGCGGCACCCTACTGCTATTTCGGATCGCACGAAGGGGACGGCGCAGACTTTGGATTCTGGCCATCGATGGACAGCCTCAACGAAGACTTACAGACGGCTGAACTGCTGGAGGTCACGGATCTGTCGGAAGTCCCGGACGATTTCACGGGGCACATCTGGCATGTCAATGATCACGGCAATGGGGCTCTTTACATGGCCGATAACGGCAAGTTGTCCGAAATCTGGTCCATCGTCTAAGGAGCCCCATGATGTCCAACGCAAGGCGCAAACGACGCTACAGCGAGAATCCCGCTAAGCGAGCATGGTACGCCCGGTTTCGATCCCTGCGATTTAGGAGGCGATTCGGCAAGTAAATCGATCGCAGCCGTTTGAGGTTTTCGGGAGGGGTCGACCCCTCCCATTTTTATTGCCAACGATCGTCATTTGTGAGACGATCCGTTGACACCGGAGGTCTATCGACAATGACGACAAAAAACCGCACAGCGATCACACTGTACATCCCTGACGATTGGCTCGAAGCAATTGAGCAGGCGAGGGACGATACGGCCCGCACGGAATGGATTCTCGAATCGATGCGCCTGCGAGTGAAAAAACAAACGGGAATCAACTTACCCGAGGCTCCCGGACGGGGGAGACCTCGAATAAAAGATTCTGAGGGGCAAGGCTAGGGCGATATAATCACTGGGGGAGAGGGGCAGCAAACTAGAGGAAATCAGCGATAGAAAAGCAGAAAAATAGCAGCCCAAAAAACGAGAAAAGTAGCAGCAAAAATCGAGCGTCGGTACACCCCTGAACGGTCGACCAGGGGCCTGCCTATCTTAACACCCCCTGCGCTATCGGCAGATATTTTTTGGGGGCCAAAAAACGGGCTCCAAAGATGTGCCCTGTGCTATGACGGCTACTTTGGGTTTTGCTTTCATCCTCCAGTTCACCGACCCTCCGGCCAGCTTTTCGAAATACAAAAGCCTTCGCAGATGTAGACGACTACGAAGGCTTATCACTAACAGACGCTGCTGCGTCCATTTTGACCAGTTCACTCACACGAGCAAACTCAGGTCATGTGTATTTAGTCGATCGTGGCGATAATGTCCTTGGGTTCGATGAGCAGATACTCCTTGCCCTCGACCTCGATGTCCTGGCCGCCATATCGCTTGTAGAGGACGAACTCGCCCTTCTTGAACGGGGGCACGTAGGTTGTCCCATTCTCCAGGACTCGACCCGGACCAACAGCGATGACTTTCCCTTGCTGGGGTTTCTCCTTGGCCGATTCGGGGAGGTAAATGCCCCCCTTGCTCAGCTTGTCGGGTTCGTCTGGCTTGACGAGCACGAAATCATGCGATGGTTTGATCATGCCCTAAATGAGTGTCAGCAGCAGAGATTCGAGGCGTGATCCGGGGGCGTTGTCAGAGCGTTTACCGTGTGCCAGAATGCGGGAGTTTGTCCCCAAAGGAGATCAGGGCCGTTATGCGCATTCCCAAAATTCGCCCGCCATTCGGGGGCACCTGGACAGCGTTTCGAGACGAAACCGGGAAGTGGATGGCTTGGTTCGGTGCGGTAGGCGGTTTGCTGTGGGGTGCGTGGAAGTGGTCCGCTCCGTTGTTTGGTGCCGCTGCACCGTACATTCTCGGGTTCGTGCCGCTGATCCTGTTCATTCTGGCGAATTATGCCGCCCGCAAATCCAACAACATTCGGGATTCATGGCTTTCGTTTGTGGTGCCCGCAATCGTCTTAGCGATCTTGGTTCCGAGCCTTACTGCCGTCTGCTTTCTGCTCTACGAAGGCAATAGCATCGTCCTCAAGGTTCACCTTTGGACATTCTTCTGGACATCGCTCCTGCCGTTACTTTTCAGTGTGATTGCAATCGTGATATGGATTCTCCGATTCTATAACTGCGTATGGCGTCGGTTGCTCTTCTGTGAGTCTCTGCTATCGGAAATGCTCAAGAAACTGCCACAAGAGCAGCGCCTAGAGATGTTACGATTAGCAGACCGCCAATGCGACAAGCTCGGTTCAACGACCGAACCTAGCGAAATTCCGAGTTTGACCAGAGGAATTGTTGATACGTTTCAGGGGTGCTGAAGTGCCGAGACCGCTCAATATGCTGACGATTTACAACGTCGGCAAATGGTTCACCCATCTGTATCGGAGTCGTCCACAGGACGCCCGTCATTTCAACCGACGATACAGGTCGCTCCGACATTGCATGAGCCAATCTGGTTTGGTGAATTCACGAAACCTTATTCTTCCACTGGCACAGTATCCGAGCAACACGACAACCATCCCAGCGCAGGAACTCATCGCCCTTCAGCGTGCCTGCAGAAGAATGGACAACGCCATCCAGGCAGAAGTGCGGGCAAAACGGGTATTGATTCTTCCTTCTGGCACAGTGACTCGAAATCTAGCTTTTTTCCGAACCCTCCCGATTCTCCAGCACAGCCACTTGCCGCTGGTCGATGAGGTCGAGATCTGCATCCACTCTGGAGCGTACAGGTCGGCGATTGTCATGACCTGGAACGTCTGCTACGACTACGTTCGGCAATTCGTGTTCAGCACTACGAGGCTCAAACGAGCGCTAAACGCCGGTCTCCGAACTGCACATCGACCACCCGTAACGAAATACTCAGATTTCTTTCGACCAGCAAACGTAGCGCCGAATGAATGGATGTTTTTGGATATTTGCGGTCAGCAAGGTTTGGGCACAAGAGTTACCGATCCATTGAAGGTGCTGCTGGCGAAGCGGAATAGGTCCGCACATGCCAACTACCAAACTCCGACTCTTGATCAAGCTAATCATTTCGTTGATGAATGCGTAGCAGTTCTAAACGATCAACCGTTTGTTCCCTGACCTCTTCAACGACACTCGCCCAATCGTGCATCTTTGGCTGTCGAATCAGCGTGTGCGTCGGATACCACGGCGTAGTCTCGCCCTCGATCCCCCATCGGTACTCAGGTTTGTACGAAGTCATCAGGTAACAGGGCCTCCCCAGCACTCCTGCCATGTGCGCCGGGGCACTGTCCACAGCGACCACCACATCACACGAATTTATCACGGCCGCTAGAGCGTGGAAGTTCTTCATCTCAGGACTCACGCATTCAAACGGTGGCTGGCGATCGTGCTGCAGATTGACGAGGGTCACTCCAGGGATTTCCGTCAGTGGCTCCAATAGCGCCGGGTTCATGCTGCGGAAGTCGTCCTCCAAATGGACCAGAGCCCCCTGATACGCAATGCCCACCTTGAAGCCTTCGGGTAGGTCGATCTTGGGCTCGAACTTCAAGCTCGGGTCCGGGATGTCGTGAACTTCGCCCAACCAGAGCGGGGCCGACATCGAAGGAAGCCATACATCCCAATGCTTCGACGTTTCGGCCTCGCCCTTATTGATCACTTCATCGGCGATCCCGACCTCCTTGAAGAAGCCAACCATGTTATCGGCACAGGCCCATGTCACATGGCACTGCTTGACCTCCTGGATGCGTTTGACCCAACGGAAGTATTGGAGTTGATCTCCAGCGCCACCTTCAGCGAAGACGAGGAGCCGCTTTCCTGTGAGGTCTGTGTACGGCTTGGCCCTGCGATCCTTCCAGCCCATTTGGTGTCGCTCTCCAGGATGCTTGATCACTTTGGCGAGGGCCTTCAGGAGGTCATGCGAAGCCTCATTTGATTCCCAGCGGGCCTCGTGATGTTGCCAACTCTCAGCGAAACGTCCCTGGCTCTGGAGGAACCCGAAATAGTCGTAGCGCATGGCGGGCACGTCCCACATGGTTCGCTTGTAAATCTCTTCTGCTTCGGCGAATTGTCGGGTTGCTCTGAGTGCCAGAGCGAGATTGCGGTCTGTGGCCTCGGATGGGAGAGATTTGCGATAGCAGGCGAGGGCGTGATCGAAATCACCCTCCGCATAAGCCCTGTTACCTTCAACGAAGAAGCTCAGGGGATTGCGACTTGTGGCGGCAGGAACTTTCAGCGCCCTGGCAAACTGCTTGTTGAGTTCACGGACTTCGGTGTCGAAGACCCAAGCGATGTCCGAGGGAATGGTGTCGTTGAAACCGTATCGCTGATTGTTGAGGTCGAGGAATGGCGCACGGCTTTCATCCTGCTCCCGGAGCCCGAGCTTCTTGGCGAGGTGAGTGCGGTACTGGGCTGAGCCCACGAACTGCTCCAGGTTGACGGCATGTTCTTGATTGGCCAGTTCCTTCCACACTTTGACCACATGCGGGTCGATGTTGTGACTTGGGCCAAGTGAGGCTCTTGTGCCGAATGTCACCATCGGTGAATTGACGAGGACGAGCCGCTCTCCTGGAGGCTGTCCGAGTTCCTGATCTTGGATCAGCGTGATTTGTGTGCAGTCGCCTTCGCCTGTGTAATTGCTGAGTTGCTCGCCGCTGACGACACGACCGTCCGGGGTGATTCGAGCGTGCAGATACTCGTACTGGTCGAGGTGCTCAGTCAGCCATTTGACGAACAGTTCTGCGCCGCTGCCTTTGACTGAGAAGAGGTACAAGTCACGTGCCATTCGCCTCCTTCCGGTTGAGCAACAGGTTTATTGTTGTCTCGATGCGGCAGGTGAATTCTTTGGGCTCTTCCTCCAGCATCTCCGATGAGACCGCATGGGACCGAACACCATCGATTTGGTGAATGTTCGCAACCCCGTAGTCGAGGAGCTTGCCCACCAAGTCCTCAGCGCTGGGCAGACCCTCCGGTTCGAGATCGATCGTGATGACCTTTCCCTTCCAAGGCTCGCCCTCGACTTCAGTCGCAATCAAAATCTTGAGTTCCATGTTCACCTTACCTGAGTGTCACCGAAGTCATTCCTGGCGGGTCTGGCTCTGACCTCAGCAGCATCTTCGCCTCGATATGGATTGTTGTGGGCCTCAGTCGCCCCTGCGCCTCGACTGCCTTCAGTTCGAGGAGGATTGTCTGATCCGCATCCGCCCTCGTCAGAGGCATTGGACCAGTCCAACCCAACCACCCTAAGATCCGGCACTGTTGCTCCGTTGGCTTGGGTCCGATGACGTTGTGGTGTCGAATTCTCATATAGCTCCTTCCTGGCTCGTTCGGCCGCTGCATCGACTCGCTCGTTGACATTCTTCGGCTCGTACAGTTTGAGTACCGGCTTCTGCTTGCCGTGCTTTCCTCTCAAGAGGTTGTCGATCAGACGTGAGCCTTCGCCTTTGGTTTTAGGCATGTCCGCCACTCCTAACTTGACGAGGAAGTCTCGCTGCTTGGATGTCAGCGGGTCGCTTTCCCATGTCATTCGCCCTCCCGTCCCGTGATCTCGATCAGTGTTCTCCTGTTGTCCTCTCGTTTGACGAAATAACAGACAAGCCCTCCGATACGCTCCCAGAACTTAACTCCGGGGCGCAAGCTCGCTATGAGGAGCCGGTCCTGTATCATGCGTTTGCGTCGTTGTGGGTTGGGTCGTGCCATTTGTCCTCCTGTTTGGGCGATCCTCTAGGTGGAGGCAGTCCAAAATCAGGCATAAGCGAGGGCTCAAAACCAATTTCAAAACGTGCTCTCGCACAGAGGTATTTATATTGGTTTGTTGTGTATTGTTTCTGAGTGATTCCTGTCAGCCATTGGATGATGGCAGCGAGGACCAAAGCAAATACCGAAGGTTTCCGTGACGCTGGCAATCTCCATCTCCAGCATTTGTCCGGGGCGTGCCGCCGATCATAAATCTCGATCACACCCATGCGGTCGAGATACTCACGACTGGCTTGGTACTTCTCGGTGTCCCACTTGATTTGGGGCTCGTACTTATTCCAGTTTCCTCGGAACCGTTCTGTAGCGACCCCATCGTTCGCCTCGGGCTGCACAGCGAGGAAGTGGTAAGTCATGTCAGCGACCTTCCGAAAGAAGACCCTCGACACCTTCACCATCTTCGTGGGACAAGTCATCGTCTCCGGGTCAAACTGCCTGACCTTCTGAAGCGGCAGTTTTTTGGGGAGCCCTATGGAGTTTCGTTTACCGAAACGAGAGGGCTCAATCATCATGCCTCGTAGCGTCGTTCGTCCCTGGCACTTCTCCGGGGCAAAGCCTTGCTTTGTAAAGGCAAGGACGCTGGCCAGTTCTCGCCTTCGCTTCGGATTGGTCCAGGGCGCAGAGAACAGCCCGTACTCTCGATAAGCCTTCTCGAACTCATCGAGGCTGAGCTTGCCGCCTGTCTGCCTTAACATAATCCGACACAGTTCGGACTTCCTGATGAAGGCATTGGGCTCGTTCTTGAGTTCCTGGATCGAGCGAGGCGGTTTTCGGAGAGAAATCTGCTCAGTGACAACGGGCTCTTCTACAGTCTCGATCACTGGCTCCAGGGATGGGGCCACATAGGGCAGGTTTGCACATGCCTTGAGGATCTCGCCCTTGATGACAGTCCAGGAGGGAAGCGACCCGTCCCAAGTCCAGAAGTCGAGGAGGAGTTGATCGTCGCCCGGCTGATAGACCTTGTTACCGAGGATGTAAACCTTATCGGGTCTCCAGGGCAGTCGGGCTTGGGGGCAGTTGGTCGAGGGAAAGACCTCGACCTTCACGCCCCTCTGTTCGAGCCGCTCCTTGAGACTGTTGGCTTCCTGTTTGGCTTTATCCTCGGGGATGGGTCGACGGCCGATGAAGCCAAAGAACGATACAGAGCCATCGTTGGGGTTCACCTCGCTCAGCCAAGAGCAGAGCGGATGTCGCTTGGCTTCTGAGTAGAGGGCGACGGCTTCCCTGAGATGATCAGGCACGCTGATTTGTGCGCTGTGCCGATCGCCATCGAGCTTGATGAAGGGGACGTGTGTTTCGCCTACGTCCCGGCAGACTCCTCGCAAGCCGTTCTTGCGGACGTTGCGGCAGTTAAGCCGATGTTCTCGGATTTCTTTGTACTGGTCGTGGGGGTGCGCCTTCCGCTTGTCCCACCTCCAACGACGGGGCTCGAAACCCTGTGTGCAAGCCTCAGAACCGTCGTCCTGGAGTTCGTACTCCGCTTGGCACTCGCCAAGGTACTTCTCACCGACTCCGAAGTAACAGAGCCACTGCAGCCGTTCCTGAGCTTTGACGAGAGGCGACTTTTTGCTCTGGCGCTTTTTTCTTGAGCCGGTTACTATATCTAGTGTTGAGGGAGACCTGAACAATTTACCTCATAACGACCTGACAGAGACCCACCGCTCTGTCAGGTTTTTTATTTGTTCTTCGATGGATTCAAGTCGTGGTTGATTGGATCGTTCTTGAGTTCGTGTTCCCACCAGAGGATTTCCTCCCAAGTGTACCAATGCTTTCGGCCGTGCAGCTTTCCTCTGTACCCTTCAATCCGCTCGATGCGTTTGCGGAAGGTGTACTTACAGATGCCCAGCAGGTCAGCGACCTGAGTGGTTGAAAACCGCAGCGATTTGAGTCGTTCCACGTTCACAGCAATATAATAGTTATCCGGTTATCGGTTTTGCTGGAAGGTCAACATATCTTTTCTGACCTTGCGGGGGACATCCCCGCTTTACGTCAGAAAACGGCTACCGTTATACATGACCTCAACTTGATGGCATGTTAACATGTCCTCACTCTGATACTCGTTTTCGGCGCTAAAACTACCTTGCGAAAGATGTATAGATGTCGCTAGTAGCAAGCGGGTATAATACCTGCCGCAGAATTGGTCTCTGCTGATCCTTTCATTGAATTTGGGAACCAACCCTGGCCTCCGTCAGGGACTTTGGGAACCGGGTGAGGAGACCAATTCCTCATCCGGTTTTTTCTTTTTAGGGGGGAAATCAAATGAACGTCATGGATGACAAAGCACTGAAGAACGCAGT
Organism: Planctomycetaceae bacterium; assembly: GCA_035687365.1. GTDB lineage: Bacteria > Planctomycetota > Planctomycetia > Planctomycetales > Planctomycetaceae > DASPSM01. The sequence continues at coordinate 19,351 of DASRXU010000081.1, forward strand.
CCGAAGGCTCAACCGGCAACTGGCGAGTGAGGGGCTCGTGGTCAAGAAGACCCGGAGCAGAGCCCTGTCTACGTTGGGCGACTACTACTGCCTCGAACTCAGGACAAGCACGATCACGGCGCATCATGTCGACCCTTTGGCATGGCTGGAAGAAAAATGAAAGACCCGGAGCAGGATCGGCTCAACGAAGAAATCCTCCAAACCTCGCTCATCATCGATGATGACGAGGAAGAGGAGGACGATGATTCTCCGATGTCTGGACGGGAAGTCCGGTCAAGCCGAGCTTAAGCTGGCCCCTTGCTCGGCAATGTTCTGACGGCGTAACAGGGAAGGACTCGCCTGTTGCGCCGTCTGTTTTTTTGGTTTTTAGGCTGGCTTAAGCCGAAGACATCCAGTTGCATGTGCAGCAGAGGGGCCAAATGAAAGTCACCAAATGGAAACTGGCTCTGATGTTCCTGGCGAGCACTGGAGTCTTCGCTGTCGGCATCGTCGGCCTCGTAATGAACCCGGACAGAGACCCCGAGCTTGCGGCTGCGCTGGCGGGCCTCGGGTTCGTGCTCATTTTCATTTGCTGTCGGACCTACAACCGCAGAGTGTGAGGGCCTTCCAATGGACCGGACTTTCACCTGTCCGAACTGCTACAAGCCAATCGACAGAGCCGCATCGGCTGAGTATCTCTTCCGCAATGAATGCTGTTGGTGCGGAGGGCCACTCGATGCACCTCAGCCCGTCGAGGAGTTCGCCGAACTGCCGCCGACGTGTTTCGTCGAGGCGGACCCGCCTGAGCCCAAACCCAAGCAGCGAAGTCTCGCCCTCCGAATCACAGGCAAGGTGCTCTTCTGGCTCCTCAGCCTCGTCATCGCTTTGGTTGTGATTGCCGCTATGGTCTTCGCCTTCATTGTGGCGGGCAGTCTGTTTGGCGTGATGGGCGTCTTCTGTGTGATCGTCGTTATTCTTCTCCTGAGCATCGCCAGTGCGATCGGCAAACTCACGAAGGCGATCGAGAAGCAGAAGGACTGACTTGATGCACCGCTCGTGTTAATGCGATGCTTTGCACCGTTCTGGTTTCCGTCTCAACCACGAAGGTCAAACAATGGCAAAGAAGTCAGAGTTCAACCTGTCAGAAGTGATCCGAGAGCGGCGAAAGAGTCATCGCTCAGAGAAGGCAACGGAGGCGTTGGCGGCAATTCAAAAGGCCCACCCGAATCAGAAAATCAATTCGGGAACTTTCAAATCGACCTATTACAAAATCTCGGGCGCAAAGCGGACGGTTCGCCGTGCGAAACCGGGTCGAGGGGGCGCAGAGGGTGGAGGAGTTCTTCCCGCAGCGCTGGCGTTCATTCGAGCGGCAGGAAGCATCGCAGCAGCGAAAGAGGTCTTAGCCGAATTGGAGCAGGTCAAGGAACTCTGAGCGACTCAACAATTGTAAAGGCCCCTGCCGGACCATCTCACGGCAGGGGCTCTTTTCATTTATCCTCGGATGAACTTTACGAATGGAAGTCCTGTGTACTGCTTGTCCCAAACGACCCAAGCCATCGACCAATTGAGCGACGGCCAATCTCGATCTCCGTCTCGGAACGTGTACACCCTGAAGTCGAGGAAATAAATCGCTTTGAGCGGGCTCGCCGCAAGGAGCCGAATGAAGTACCGATCCGACAGCATCGAGGCGGTTAGAAGCATCGCCACTTTCCGCTCAGCGAGATTGAGGGCGTGAACGACGATCGAGCGATGGCGATTGTCGATGTAGGGCGGGTTCGTGACGATGTTCGGGACTCGCCGATACTGTTCGAGGAAGTTCACCCCTCCGGTCCCGTAGCCTCGATCGATGAGGTCGGTCGACAACACGTCGTAACCGTGTGCCAGCAACACGTCGGACATCCAACCCTCGCCACAGCATGGCTCCCAAATCTGACCCTCGAACTCCTCGACTGAGAGCAATGCCTCTGTCACTGGCGGATCAGTGGCGTAGTAATCTTCCGTCATGCGCCGACGATGCCAGCGGCGAAACATCGCACTGCGGTCCATGTTTCTCTCCTGTGCAAATAAAAAACCCGGCCCCCCTTCCTTGGGGAACCGGGCTGACACACAACCTCTTCTCTTTTCACTTCACGACGAACGAGACGGCACCTCCAGTGAGCTTGTGCTCATTGACGAACGCTGCGAACCCAACGAACACCGACGCCACTTCGACCCCTTTGATGACAACTTGAGCCATGCCCTTCTCAGCATCGAAGCTCGTCGTTCCCTTGGTGAACAAGGCGTTGAGGAGGTCGGCCTGCTCCTGGGTTACCTTCGCCACAACTTCGATGTACGTGCCTTCGACGTTCGTCGCCGTCGCTCTGGCCTGTGTGGCGTACATGGTCATGGCCGTTTCGGACTCTTCGACAGCACCTTCCTCCGTCGAGGTCGAGGCTTCATCGGTTCCTCCGATGTACTTCAGAGCCTTGGCCTGTTTGACGATGGCTGCCGCTGTGATTGGGTCGCCGCTGGCGATGAGCTTCTTCCAAACTTTGACGGCCTTCTTGGTGTCGAACTTTCCTTCGCTGAGGCGGGACGTGAGTTCCTTCCGGGACAGAATCCGAGTCTGCCCTTCGTTCTTGGGCAGTTGCTCCCGATCGACACCGGCCGCTTTCAGAGCGTTGAGCACCACCCAAGCCGAGCGGTACTGCGTGACCCTTGAGTCCGTCATGTCCCATTTGGCCCAAGCGTAGGCCGACAGTGATCGGTGGGGGATGTAGAGTTGATCGGCTTCGATGATGTGCAGGGCGTCGACCAGTTCGAAGAACGAATCCTGCGCCCCCTGAATCCGAAGCTCCTGCTTGCCGAGTTGTTTCGTCTGTTCGGCAGTGAGTTTCTCTTCCTTGACCGCTTCCTCCGTCGCACTTTTCTTGACCATGAGACAGCAACCTTTGTGAACAGCCATTTCGTTTTGGCCTCGCACTTCGCTTGGCCGATGGCTGGCACTCCGGTGTCGCTGATTCCGTTGGCCTTTTGTCCCCTCTTTGACGTAACCCGTTGCAGATGCACAGGTTGTTCTGTCCGATCGAGCTTTGCCCTGTCCGGGTTGTGACGTAAGTGCTTGCACAGGCTCAGTCGATGTTGTCTGCTGTCTAGGATCTCCCTCGAACTTCGCCGGTTTCGGTGTCGCTGGTTGCCTGCTTCTGGGTTTGTCCGGGTATGGCGAAACTCAACGAGAATCTGCGGGCCGTACTTGCCCACCTGAAGGCGAAGGGCCTGAGCGTGAAGGATGTAGCGGAGCGTGCGTTCTTCTTTGGTGTCGAAGAGCGAGACGCCTACTACAAATGGTTACGGCGGGTGAAGACGGAGGAGAACTCACGCCCCAATGCTCGATACGAGCGTGCGCTGCTGTGCCTGCTTTACTCAGATGGGCGAGGACTGCTCAGCGACGAGGCTTTCGATCATGCGAAGGCTTTGGAGCGATATGATCTCGTGAACGAGGTCATCACCTTCGGCAAGGTGCCCGAGAAGAAGCACAGAAAAGAATCGGAGCCGAAGCCAACGGCCCCAGCCCCGGACGATAACAGCGACATCAACAACGCCCTCCTGACTCACATGAGGGACCGCTTCATTGGGTCGAGGCACGAGGGAGGAAACCCAAGGGATGCCGCATTGCGGTATCTGCTTCAGGGTCGTGCCGCCGATCCGGTTGTGCCGAAGCTCTTCGACCCACAGAGCCGCTCGTACCTCATCCAAGTGCGCAGCAGGATCAAGGCGAAGATGGGGCCAGAGGTGAACCTGGAGCAGGCGATCGATCTTGTCCTCGACGAGCTTCGGCACTCGTTCGGCCCTCCACAAAAGTAAGGTCACACCCTCAGACCTTACAAATTGTGAAATGGGCGCAGACCCTCGAAATTAGGTACAGGCTCGGAAGCGTATCAATTAGGTACAAAGCCCAGAGCCCAGAAAAGCAAAAAACCCTGTAAATTACAGGGTTTTCTAGTGCCCCCACTCGGACTCGAACCGAAAACCTACTGATTAAGAGTCAGTTGCTCTACCAATTGAGCTATAGGGGCCGAGGAAGCGTGCTTGCGGCCGATGAGTCGGCAATTCGGCAGACGGCCGGGGTCGGCTGAAGTCGAGTCGCGAATTTTACTTGTGTCGCGCTGGGGCCACAAGCGATTGGACTTCGATCGACTCGGATGACCTGTCCCCTCGGCTCGATCAGGTCGTATTTGACGGAAAGCCGAGTTCGGTGAGCGCCCGCGAACCGAGTCTCGCGATGGTGCCCTTCAGCGGCTTTTAAGAAACGGCTCAACTCCAGGTCCCGAACTCGGCGGTTGGGCATCAATGGCATGCGATGTGCCTTAGCAGATGGACAGCTCTCCTGTGTTGCACTTTTGCGGCACGCTCTCCTGTGTTTTTGCCAAATCCGAACGGCTTCCAACGCTCGGAGTGATCGGCGAAGCAATCGGGTTTTTAATCAACAAGGCACTGACCGGACGTTCCCTCCGTGTCGGAAGATCGGCATGCACAAAACTTTCCGCGTTAGGTAGAATCCAGAGAGCACCGATCAACAACTTAGAATTTAACTCCCGGCGGACCGCTATGTGGATCATTCCCTACGTTGCCCGCCAGATTGTCTATACGTGGTGAGTAAACGCTGAGTGACAGCTGAAATTTTCCTTTCGCGACAGGTTGGCTTCAGCATGACGACAGTTCAGCCTCGAAAAATTGAGGAGCCGCCACCCGAGGGAGCGCAAACCAAGCCGCAGGCTCAGCCCGAGCACCGCGACGGAAACCGAGCGGGCGATGCGCTCGCCCACGGCCGAGTTGCGGCCCCCCAGGCTCAGCCGGGAAAGAAGCGCCGCGGGTGGATTTGGCTGCTGTTAATTCTCCTGGTCGGTGGCGGCGGATACTACGTCGTCGAGCACACAACGCTCCTCCAGTCGTCCAAGGACGGGGCTGCCGCCAAGAGCAAGGAACGCAGCATCCCCGTCGTGACGGCGACGGTTCGCAAAGGCGACATGAATATCTATCTGTCGAGCCTTGGCACGGTGACGCCGCTACAAACGGTCGTCGTCAAGACGCGGGTCGACGGCGAGGTGATGAAGGTCCTCTATAACGAGGGCCAAATGGTGAAAGTCGGGGATCCGCTCGTCGAGATCGACCCCCGGCCGTATCAGGTCATGCAAGAGCAGGCCGAAGGCCAACTCGCGAAGGATCAAGCGTCGCTAGTTCAGGGCAAGCAAGATTTGCAGCGCGACCGGCAGTTGATCGCGGCCAAGGCCACGACACCGCAGGTGCTTGATGCGCAAGTATCGACGGTCGGTCAGTTCGAAGGGGCGGTCAAGACCGATCAAGCGGCGATCGATAACGCCAAGCTGCAGATTGTTTATTGCCACATTACCGCGCCGATCAGCGGGCGAATCGGTTTGCGGCAGGTCGACAAGGGCAATCTGGTGCAGGCGGCCGCCGCCACGACGTTGGCCACGATCACGCAGCTCCAGCCAATCACGGTGATTTACACCGTGCCGCAGGACGTGATCTTCCGCGTGCAGCAGAAGTTCAATTCTCACGAAGACGTGACGGTCGAAGCCTGGAACCGAGACCTCGCGACCAAACTGGCAACTGGCAAGCTGGAAGCGATCGACAACCAGGTCGACACGACGACCGGCACCGTGAAGCTGAGGGCCACCTTCCCGAACGAGGACAACCTCCTCTTCCCGAACGAATTCGTGAACGCGAAAACGTTGATCGACGTGGAACGCAGCGTCCTGATCGTTCCGGCCGGCGCGATTCAGCGCGGCCCCAACGGGACGTTCACCTACGTTGTTCTGCCCGATAAGAACGTCGAAATGCGCACGCTGAAGGTCGGGACGACCGAAGGCGACCAGACAATCGTGGAAAGCGGACTCGCCGCCGGCGACGTCGTCGTGACTGAAGGAACCGACAAACTGCTTCCCGGCGTCACCAAGGTCAGTGTTCGCGAACCAAAGAGTGGACGCAAAGGGAAAGGCGGCGACAAACAACCGAAGTCTGATCAATCGGCTCCGGCTGATGCCAAGTCCGCCCAAGCGGACGCAGATCAAGGTTCCGCGGAACAAAAGAGCGGCTACCGCGGCGACGCCGCACAAAGCGCGGACGATCAAGACGCCGCAGAGCCTAGTCCAGCCACCCAAAAGGCGGCTCCCTCCCCACCGTCCGGCTCATCCGACAAAGATCAGAAGCGAAAGCAACCGAAAGCGGATCAATGAGTCCGTCGAGGCTCTTCATTCTGCGGCCGGTCGCCACCGTGCTGCTGATGGTCGCCATTGTGCTGTGCGGCGCCGTGGCTTATCGCCAACTGCCGGTGTCTGCCCTGCCCCAGGTCGACTATCCGACGATCCAAGTCGTGACGTTCTATCCGGGCGCCAGCCCAGAAGTGATGGCGTCGTCGGTGACGGCACCGCTCGAGCGGCAGTTCGGACAAGTGCCCGGCCTCGATCAGATGACGTCGACCAGCTCCGACGGCAGCTCGGTCATCGTGCTGCAGTTCGACTTGGCTCTCAACATCGACGTGGCCGAACAGCAGGTGCAGGCGGCGATCAACGCGGCCGCCACTTTCTTGCCGACCGACCTGCCCAATCCGCCGATTTACAACAAGACGAATCCGGCCGACGCGCCAATTCTCACGCTGGCACTCAGCTCCGACACGCTGCCTTTGCCGAAGGTCGAAGACCTGGCCGACACGCGTTTGGCGCAGAAGATCGCCCAGATGTCAGGGGTCGGGCTGGTGAGCATTTCGGGGGGTCAGAAGCCAGGCATTCGCGTCCGCGTGAATCCGACCTCGCTGCTCTCTCGCGGCCTGAATATGGAAGACGTCCGCACGGCCATCGTCGCGGCCAACGTGAATCAGGCCAAGGGAAATTTCGACGGCAAGAAACTGGCTTATACGATCGCGGCGAACGATCAACTGCTTTCCGCTCCGGACTACCAGAAAATCATCATTGCGTATCGGCCCACCGGCCCGGTTTACCTGTCGGACGTTGCCACGGTCATCGACGACGTGGAAAACCTGCGACAAGCGGCCTGGATGGGTTTCACCAAGCGCGACGCGAGCGACTCGACCGGTGCCGCTCCCGAAGCCGCGACGAAGGGAGCGTTGCTGTCGCCGGCCGTCATTCTGAACATTCAACGGCAGCCCGGCGCCAACATCATCGAAGTCGTCGACCACATCAAGCGGCGGTTGCCGGACCTCAGCAGCAACCTGCCCGCCGCCGTCAAAGTCTCCATCCTGACGGACCGCACGGTGACGATTCGCGCCTCGGTCGAAGACGTGCAGTTCGAGCTGATGCTGACGATCGCCCTCGTGGTGCTCGTCATCTTCCTGTTCCTGCGCACGCTGGCCGCCACAGTCATTCCCAGCGTGGCGGTCCCCTTGTCGCTGGTCGGCACGTTCGCGGTGATGTACCTGCTCGACTTCAGTTTGAACAATTTGACGCTCATGGCCCTGACGATCTCGACCGGGTTCGTGGTCGACGACGCCATCGTCATGATCGAAAATATCGCCCGCTACATCGAAATGGGTGAGGACCCTCTCCCCGCGGCGCTCAAAGGCTCAGCGGAGATCGGCTTTACCATTATCTCGTTGAGCATTTCGCTGATCGCCGTCTTGATTCCGCTGTTGTTCATGGGAGACGTCGTCGGCCGGCTGTTCCGCGAGTTTGCCATCACGCTGAGCGTGACGATTCTGATCTCGGCGATCGTCTCGCTGACGTTGACGCCGATGATGGCCGCTCGGCTGTTGCATCATAAACCCGAGTCTCAGCAGAGCTGGTTCTACCGCACCTCGGAGCAAGCCTTCGAGAGTGTGATCGCTCTTTACGGCAAGACCGTGACTATCGTGCTGCGACATCAGCCGCTAACGCTGTTCGTGTTCTTGGTGACGTTGGTCGCCACAGTCTATCTGTATGTGATCGTGCCCAAGGGTTTCTTCCCGGTGCAGGACACCGGCGTAATCATGGGAATTTCGGAGGGGCCGCAGGACGTCTCCTTCGAAGCGATGGCCAAACGCCAACAGGCACTGGCTCGCGCCATTCTCCAAGAAGACGCAGTCGACAGTCTGTCGTCGTTCATCGGCATCGACGGAACGAACCCCACACTCAACACGGGCCGCATCCAAATCAGCTTGAAGCCTGCTGCGGATCGAAAAGGCGATTCCAGCGAAGTAATTCGCCGGCTCCAGCCGCTGGTCGACAAAGTTCCGGGAATCAGCCTGTTCATGCAACCCGTGCAGGACCTGAGTGTCGAGACACGCGTCAGTCGCACGCAGTTTCAATACAGCCTCGAAGACTTGAGTGCCGCGGAACTCGGCGTGTGGGTGCCGCGGTTCGTCGCCAAGCTGCGCGAGCTGCCCGAGCTGCGCGACGTCGCCAGCGACCAGCAAAACAACGGACAGCAGCTGCACCTCTCGATCGATCGGGACACGGCGTCCCGGCTCGGCGTCACTCCCCAGATGATCGACAACACGCTCTACGACGCCTTCGGTCAGCGGCAGGTGTCGATCATGTTCACGCAGTTGAACCAATACCGGGTGATCCTGGAAGTCGACCCGGCCTTCAGCAATCGGCCCGAGGTTCTCAAAGATATCTACATCCAAACGGCAGGCGGACACACGCCCCTCTCCGCCTTTACCGAGACTCACGAATCGGCCGTGCCGATCGCCATCAATCACCAAGGACAGTTTCCGGTCGTGACGGTCTCTTTCAACCTCGCACCGGGCGCCTCGCTGGGAACAGCGGTGCGCGCCATCAATCGAGTGAAGGATGAGCTGAACATGCCCTCGACGATTCAGGGCAGTTTCCAAGGGACTGCGGCCGCGTTTTTGGCGTCGCTGGCGAACGAGCCGATCCTGATTCTGGCCGCCTTAGTCACCGTGTACATCGTGCTGGGCGTGCTCTACGAGAGCTACATCCATCCGATCACGATTCTCTCAACGCTTCCGTCGGCCGGCGTAGGGGCCGTGCTCGCGCTTTTGCTCTGCGGCATCGACCTCAGCGTCATCGGTCTGATCGGCATCATTCTGCTGATCGGCATCGTGAAGAAGAACGCCATCATGATGATCGACTTTGCGCTCGAGGCCGAACGCCACCAGGGCATGGCGCCCGAGCAAGCCATCTATCAAGCGTGCCTGCTGCGTTTTCGGCCTATCATGATGACGACGATGGCCGCCCTGTTGGGCGCCGTGCCGCTCGCCGTGGGATCCGGAACCGGTTCAGAGCTGCGCAGGCCCCTGGGAATCACCATCATCGGCGGATTGCTGTTGAGCCAGTTGCTCACGCTCTACACCACGCCCGTCATTTATCTCTACTTTGCGCGACTTGCGCAGCGGTTTGGCTCTCAACCCTCACATGGCATGGCGCGGCCTGATGAGGAACCTCTGCTGGCAGAAGCGCGATGAATCTGTCGTCTCTATTTATTCGCCGCCCCGTCGGCACGTCGCTGCTGACCGCCGCCATCACGATGGCCGGCATGCTGGCCTACAACTTCCTGCCCGTCTCTTCGCTGCCGCAGGTCGACTTCCCGACGCTCTCGGTTTCCGCCTCGCTGCCGGGAGCCAGCCCCGAAACGATGGCCTCAGCCGTCGCCACGCCGCTGGAGCGACAATTCGGCAGAATTGCCGGAATCACCGAGATGAGTTCGGCAAGCTATCTCGGCTCGACATCGATCACCATTCAATTCGACTTGAACCGCAACATCGATGCGGCGGCCCGCGACGTGCAGGCGGCGATTAATGCGGCGGCCGGCCAATTGCCCACGAATCTGCCTTCCAAGCCAACTTGGCGGAAAAGCAACCCGGCCGACGCCCCGATTTTGATCCCCGCGATCACCTCGGACATTCACGCACAGCCCAAGATCTACGACGCAGCCAACTCGATTCTCGCTCAGAAGCTTTCGCAGATCGAAGGCATCGGCCAGGTGTTTGTCAGCGGCGGTTCGCCGCCCGCAGTTCGCATCGAGATCAACCCGACGCTATTGAACAATTTCGGCTTAGGCCTCGACGACGTGCGAACGATGCTGGGCACGGCCAACGCCAATCGCCCGAAAGGCCAGATAACCGCCCATGACCGAACCTGGTTCTTGAGCACGGATGACCAACTGCTCAAGGCAGAGCAATATCGGCCGCTGATCATTGCCTATCGCAACGGCGCGCCGGTGCGAATTTCCGACGTTGGCACAGTCAGCGATTCGGTCGAGGACGTCCGCGCGAGTGGGTTCTTCAGCCCCGGCCCGGGGATCCTGAAACCCTCGGTGCTAATGATTATCTTTCGTCAACCGGGGGCCAACATCATCGATGCGGTCGACCGCGTTCGCGCCGCCATGCCGCAGTTGGAAACCGATATGCCGGCGGGGATGAAGATCAATGTCGTGGTCGACCGGACCACGACCATTCGAGCCTCGGTTCACGATGTCGAGCTTACGCTCGCGCTGTCGGTCGGACTGGTGATTCTGGTCGTGTTCGTCTTTCTACGCGACGTCCGAGCGACTTTCATCCCCAGCGTTGCTGTACCGGTCTCCCTGATCGGCACCTTCGGCGTGATGTATCTGTGCGGCTACAGCGTCGACAACCTCTCGCTGATGGCGCTCACCATCTCCACTGGGTTCGTCGTCGACGACGCGATCGTCGTGCTCGAAAACATCAACCGCTACCTCGAAGCGGGAATGCAGCCGATGCAAGCGGCCCTCAAAGGGGCAGCCGAGATCGGCTTCACGGTGCTTTCGATCAGCGTTTCGCTGGTCGCGGTCTTCATTCCGATTCTCATGATGGGAGGAATCATCGGGCGGCTCTTCCGCGAGTTCGCTGTCACGATCAGCGTCGCGATCGCCGTCTCGATGGTCATTTCGCTCACCACCACGCCCATGATGTGTGCGTGGCTGCTCAAGGCTAAGACCGACCACAAGCACGGCAAGCTCTACCAGCTGAGCGAGTCGGCGTTCGACTGGGTGCTCGGCCGTTACGAAGCCAGCCTGCAATGGGTGCTCCGCCATCAGTTCACGATGATCATCGCCACTTTGGCGACGATCGCCTTTACCGGCTTGCTCTTCGTCATCGTCCCTAAAGGCTTCTTCCCCCAGCAGGACACCAGCCGGCTCAACGGACAGATCAAGGCCGATCAAGACACGTCGTTTCAGCAAATGAATCGGCTGATGACGGTCTTCTCGACCGAGGTCAGCCAAGACCCGGACGTTGAAAACTTGATTTCCTTCACGGGTGGCGGGGGAGGCGGCGGTGGCCGAACGGTCAATCAGGGGCAAATGTTCGTTGCGCTGAAGCCGGTAGAAGAGCGAACTCTCGGACCGGCTGCCGAAAATCCGTTCAAGGGGGGACGCCCCGGCATGGCGGAAATCTTCGCTTGGCTGCGCGACAAGATCTCCTTCAAACGTCATTCCAGCGCAGACGAGATCATCGCCCGCCTGAGGCGCAAGCTCGCCCCGATCCCCGGCGCCACGCTGTATCTGCAATCCGTGCAAGACTTGCGAATCGGCGGCCGCTCGAGCAGCTCGCAATATCAATACACGCTGCAGGACGATGACCTGGCCGAACTCAATGAGTGGGCCCCGAAGGTCGTGGCAAAGCTGCGGACGATTCGCGGACTGGTCGACGTCGACTCCGACCAGCAGAACTCGGGCTTGCAGACGACGATTACGGTCGATCGCGAAGCCGCCGCGCGTTACGGCATCTCGATGCAGACGATCGACAATGCCCTGTATGACGCTTTCGGCCAGCGCCAGGTCTCAACGACCTATACCGAACTCAATCAGTATCACATCGTGATGACGGTGCCGCTGAGATTTTGGGAAGGGCCCGGAGCACTTGACTACATTTACGTCCGCGGCACCAACGGAGTCCGCGTCCCGCTGGCCGCGTTCGCCAAGATCGTCTCGGCCACCGGTCCACTCGCCGTCAACCACTCCGGGCAGTTCCCGTCGGTCACGGTCTCGTTCAATCTTCCTCCCGGCGGAGCTTTGGGCGACGCGGTCGAGATGATCGCCGACGCCATGCACGAGTTGGGCACTCCCGGCACACTACACGGCCGCTTTCAAGGAACGGCCCAGGCTTTTCAAGAGTCCTTGTCCAACGAACCCGTGCTGATCGCGGCCGCGTTGGCCGCCGTCTATATCGTGCTCGGAATTCTCTACGAAAGTTACGTCCATCCGATCACGATTCTTTCAACTCTCCCGTCGGCAGGCGTCGGCGCACTCTTGGCGCTCCTAGTCACGGGCAACGAGCTGAACGTGATGGGCCTGATCGGCATTCTGCTCCTGATCGGCATCGTCAAGAAGAATGCCATCATGATGATCGACTTTGCTATCGCGGCCGAGCGGCATGAAGACACATCGCCCGTCGAAGCAATCTACACCGCCTGCGTGCTGCGTTTCCGTCCGATCATCATGACGACGTTGGCGGCCCTCTTCGGGGGTCTGCCGATTGCCCTGGGCACAGGTGCAGGTTCCGAGCTGAGGCGCCCCTTGGGCATCGCCATCGTCGGTGGTTTGATCGTCAGCCAGGCACTGACGCTCTATACGACGCCGGTGATGTACTTGTACCTTGATCGTTTTCGTCTCTGGATTTCGGGCAAGTCGCCCGCCCAGGAAAATGCCCACGTCTTTGCCCCAAGTCGGGGTGGACACATCTCGTCCGACCGAGGATGATCCGATCCGCTTTGCCGGGCCTTAGATCTCTTGTCAGTACGCGGGCTTGCGCTCGGTCGGGGACAATTTTTTGCCGGTCGCCTCCGCTCAGCCCTGATTTTCCGCTGCGACAATCCCCCCATTGCGAAGAGTCTGCCTCGGCGAACCCGCATGCTATTCGTGGAAGTCATCGCGAAGAACCTGCTCCGCCGTAAGCTGCGGACGCTCCTGACAATTGGCGGACTGGCCGCAGCCGTCGCCACCAGCACGGCACTGTTGAGCAGTGCATGGTCCTTTGCCGCATCCTCGGCCGCCTACTACTCTTCGCGGGGAGTCGACGTTGTCGTGGTTCGCGCCGGCGTCGCCGAGCGCATCACCAGCAGCCTCAGTGCTTCCTTGGCCGATCGCCTTCGCGAGCTGCCCGAGGTTGGCGCAGCCGAGGGAAGCCTGACTGAAATGGTTTCGCTGGGCGAGCGCGCCTTGATCGGAATTCCGATGCACGGCGTCGATCCCCAAGGGCTCACCATGAAGCAGCTCGACGTCGTGCGCGGTCGAGCTTTGACCGCGACCGATCGTCGAACGGTTTTGCTCGGAAGCGCCTTGGCTGACGGACTCAAGAAACAGCCGGGCGAAACTCTCGAGATCGAGCGGACGACATTCCAGATCGCTGGAGTGTTTCAGACGGGTGACGCCATCGAGTCGAACACGGTGCTGGCCCCCTTGGCCGACGTCCAAGAGCTGATGGGACGCCCCGGGCAGGTTTCCGAATTCCAGATTCGAGCGGCCTCGGGCGGCGGAGATCACGTCGACATCGCCCAGCTCTGTCGAGACATTGAAGCTCTGCGCGACTCGTCTGGCCGATCCTTCGGATTCAAGGCATTGCCGACACAGCAGTTCGTCAATACCGACACCGAAACGCGATTGACCTCGGCAATGGCGTGGGGCACGTCGGTTGTTGCGATTGGCCTCTCGTTGGTCGCCATGCTGAACACAATGCTGATGTCGGTGCTCGAACGAACTAAAGAGTTTGGCGTGTTGCGTGCCGTCGGTTGGTCGCGGGGCCGCGTGATTCGCATGATTCTCGGAGAATCGCTGGCCATTGGACTCTTCGCCTCGCTGGTCGGAATGCTCGGCGCAGGGCTCTTCGTCCGTGCTCTGGGCACGTGGTCGTACACTCGAAACTTTGTACATCCGAGTCTCTCGGCGCAAGCCATTTTGCTCGGCATCGTCTTAACGCTTTTCGCGGGACTCGCCGGATCGTTCTATCCCGCATACCGTGGCGCCACCTGCGCGCCGCTTTCGGCCCTGCACTTCGAATAAGGGATCGCAGTGCGACAAGCGGGCCCTTTCGGATTAAGGACAGCAGCATGACTTGCAACGAACCGAGCGGTGGCCCGACGGAGCTGCTGGACGTTCGATCGGTCTCTCGCACGTACGACGACGGCACGGTCTGCGCCTTGAAAGGCGTTTCCTTTACCATCGGTCGCGGCGAATATGTTGCCATCATGGGCCCCAGTGGCAGCGGCAAGTCGACGCTCCTGAATCTGCTCGGCGCTCTCGATCATCCGTCTCAGGGGGAAATCTGTTTCGAGGGGCAACCCCTCTGCAAAATGCGAAATCTCGACCAGTTCCGCGCGAGGACCATCGGTTTCGTCTTCCAATCCTTTCATCTGTTGCCAACGTTGACTGCGCTCGAGAACGTGCAAATCCCCATGTTCGAGGGGCCACTCGATCGACGGGGACGCATCCGTAAGGCCGAAGAACTCTTATGCCTGGTTGGGCTTTCGCATCGCCTGAAGCACGTGCCTCAAAAACTGTCGGTGGGCGAGCGGCAACGCGTGGCTATCGCCCGCGCTTTGGCGAACGATCCGTCCGTGCTGTTGGCTGACGAACCGACGGGAAATCTGGATTCCCGCGCGGGAGCCGGCGTGCTCGACTTGTTCGATCACTTGCATCGCGAGCGAGGAGTGACCCTGGTTGTCATTACGCATGGAGCGGAAGTGGCCGCCCGCGCCGAACGCACGATTTGGATTCGCGATGGGCAAATCGATCTGTTGCAATTGAACGGAGGAGCGGTCGTGCGATGCGCTGTCTGACGATCGCGGCGAAGAATCTGCGGCGACGACCGGTCCGCTCGCTCCTGACTGCAGCCGGTCTGGCTGCGGCCGTGGCTGCCATCGTGTCTTTGGTCGGCGTGGCCGAATCATTCGAAAGCTCGTTCCTCGCCCTGTATACCCAGCGCGGCGCTGACCTGGTCGTGCAGCGGCGCGGCGGCGCCGTCCAACTTTCCAAAGGCGTGTCGCTGAAATTGGGGCAGCAGATCCGCGAACTGCCCGGAGCAGGACCGGTCATTGGCGGCCTGATGGACATGGTGGCCTTTGAGGACCGCGACCTGTTCATGGTTATCGTCAACGGCTGGGCGCCCGATTGTCCCGTGCTCGAGCGGGTCAAAATTCAGGACGGCCGACGGTTACTCGCGGGCGACAAAAACTGCGTGATGCTGGGACGCGTCTTGGCCGCCAACCTCGGGAAACAAGCGGGCGACACGGTCACCGTCTACGGCCAACCTTTCCAAGTCGTGGGTGTCTTCGAGAGTTTTAGCGTTTACGAAAACGGCGCCGTGTTCATGCTGCTGGAGGATCTTCAGCGTCAGATGGATCGAACGGGCCAAGTCACCGGATACATCGTCCAAGCCAATCCGCCCGGTGATCCCCGAGCCATCGACTCACTGCGAGCGAACATCGAAGCGCTCGACCCGGAAATTGCCGCCACGCCCTGCGCCGAGTTCGTCGGATCGCTCAACCAGATGCGGGTGACCCGCGTGATGTCTTGGGTGATCTCGGCCGTGGCGTGCCTGATGGGTGCGTTCGGCATCCTGAACACGATGGCGATGAGCGTCTTCGAGCGTCGGTGCGAAATCGGTGCCTTTCGGGCGATGGGGTGGCGAACCTGGCGAGTCGTGCTCTTAATCGTGGAAGAATCGCTGTTGCTGGCGGGGGCCGGATCTATCGTCGGCGTGGCCGGCGGCTTCCTAGCCATCGTCGCTCTGGCCCATTGGCATGTTACCTCTGGACTCGTGCAGGGCGACCTGCCCCTTCGCGCCGTTTGCGAAGGCGTCGCGATGGCCGCGCTGATGGCCATCGTCGGTGCGGCCTATCCCGCGTTGCGATTTGCCCGCCTCGCTCCGGTGGATGCGCTGCGCGAAGGCTGACCGACCCAGCGGCGCGTCACCTCTGGCAAGCGACGCTCAAAGCTTTGGCTTTTCCGGCGTCGCGGGTACGGACGCAGGAGTCCGCTCGATCATGCCCCACATGTGCCCGCCGACTTTGTCGTGCTGCCACGTTCCCGCATAGCGATCGCCGTACACCAGCACGCGAGCGACGAAGGTCCCCATGCCCGGCACGGTCACATTGCTGACTGTGATCACCGGCGTGTCGCCAGCCCAATACACTTCCAAGGGAATCGGCACTTTGACGTCGTGCTTGCCGTACTTGATTCGTGACGTGATCAGCCAGCGATTACCCTCGATCTTTTCGGCCTTATCGATCTCGTAGCGATCCGTATGATCTTTGCCGGTGCTAGCCCGGCCCAACACGCTGAAATGGCCGACGAGCGTCGCCCCGGTGAGCGATTCCGCGAAGGATTTTTCGAGGCCCGCGCGGTCGCCTTTCGCGGGAGTCAACTTGTCCCCGGCCCAGGCCGATCCCGAGAGGACGGCCAAGACGAGGGTCGCGAACAACAGTCGTTGAGCCATAAAAAATCTCCCCCAGGTCGCGGGTTTCTTGAAACACGGCAGCATGCCCTCATCGTATCGCGCGGCATCCGTGGAACAAAGCCGTCGCTTTGACCGACTCCGACGAATCGCCGTATACTTCGCGGCATGCCAGAATCTGCGTCGAAAGAACAATCGCCGTCGGAAAACGCGCCGGGTCGACCCCCCGATCCGGCTCGCATGGGGCCCGCATTCCGCGAGCTGTGCGAAGTGGTGGCCCGTCTGAGGTCCCCGACCGGCTGCCCCTGGGATCGGGTCCAGACGCTGGAGTCGATCAAACCGTACACGCTCGAAGAGACGTACGAGCTCTTGGAAGCGATCGACGCCCGCGACGACGACGCGATTGCCGAAGAGCTGGGCGACCTTTTGTTGCAGGTGGTCCTCGACGCACAAATTGCGGCCGACGAAGGACGGTTTGACCTCTTGCGCGTGGTTGAGGGGATCACGCGCAAAATGATCGAGCGGCACCCCCACGTCTTCGGCTCGGCCGTCGCCCACACCGCGGCTGACGTGTCGCAGCACTGGGACGTGGCCAAGAAGAAAGAAAAATCTCGCGACAGCCTGCTGGATGGCATCCCGCTGGCGCTGCCACAACTGGCGCGGGCGACCAAGCTTTCCAAAAAAGCGGCACGCGTCGGCTACGACTTTCCTGACCGCGCGATGCTCTTCGACAAGCTCCGCGAAGAGCTGGCAGAACTGGCCAACGAGTTGTTTCCCGATGGCCTGATCCCTCAGATCTCGGCCCACGTCGAGGCCGAACCCGTACCCGACGTTCCGATCGACGACCCCGCTCGCCGCATACGCGTCGAAGACGAACTCGGCGATCTCCTGTTCGTCGTCGCGAATATCGCCCGCCGTTGGAAGATCGATCCCGAAGAAGCCCTGCGCCGCAGTAACGCCAAATTCGAACGACGATTTCGCTACATCGAACAGCAACTCGCCGCCCAGAATCGAACACTTGCCGAAGCGAGTTTGATCGAAATGGAAAAGCTGTATCAGCAGGGAAAGCGGGTGGAGAGAGGCCAACAGTCGTAGCCGCTTAAGCGAGCTGGGCCGGCGTTCTCCCTTCCTCCGAATCCGGAAAGAACAGATCGCCGTCACTGATGTCGGGAATGCCGACGACCAGAACGCGCATTCGGCCGCGGGCGCCGTGGATGACTCCCGGCGGAATGTGAACGATCGAGCCCTTCTCAACATGGTGCTCGACGCCGTCGAGGACGACCGTCCCTGCCCCTTCGAGCACGTAGTACAGCTCTGTGGCGACCTTGTGGTAGTGCAGCCGCGCTCCGTCGATGTCGACTGCGTGCGCCCAGGCTGCCACGTCCGAGTCCTGCCGGCTGATCAACAAATGCCGCCAGCCACACGTGCTCCGCTCGCGGGGCGCGGAGTCTTCATCGCGTACGAGCAGTGTTCCAGACATCGGATTGCTCGAGATCTTGGGACCGTTGAAGTGCCGTTCAGTAACGAACTGAGTGCCAAACACTCTTCGCCGAGGAAATTCGTCGCAGGGAAGTTAGCATAAGGCGGATCACCTCAAAACGGAAATCGACGATGCAACTCTCCGGCTGCAAACTCATCGACCTGAGCGTTCCGCTCGAGCACCTGGCCGCCAGCGAGCCGCTGCCCGCGAAGATCCACTACGTGCATCACGACGGCGAAGGACTGACGCAAATGCAACAGTTCTTCGGCGTGACGGCGGCCGACTTGGTTTACTCCCACGGCGAAGGTTGGGCCGTCGAGCAGATCGAGGCCATCACGCACAGCGGCACACACGTCGACGCTCCGTATCATTACGGCGCCCAATCGGAAGGCCGACCCGCACGCACGATCGACGAAGTGCCGCTCGAATGGTGCTTCGCGCCCGGCGTCGTGATCGACGTGCGGCACAAAGCGGCCGGCGAATTCATCACCGTCGACGACTTGTCTCAAGCTCTCGATCGAATCGAGTACACGCTCAAGCCGCTGGACATCGTGTTGCTGCAAACGGGGGCCGACCAACGGCTCGGCTCGACCGACTACTTCCGCCAACCCGGCCTGGGTCGCGAAGGCGTGCTTTGGCTGGTCGAGCGCGGCGTGAAAGTCATCGGCATCGACGCCTACACGCTCGACCGCCCGTTCGGCGACATGGTTGCCGACTTCCGCCGCACAGGCGACGGCCGCTACATCTGGCCCGCTCACTTCGCTGGGCTTACGCGGGAATACTGTCAGATCGAGAAGCTCGCCAACCTCGACCAAATCGGCCGCCCGCACGGATTTTTCGTCTCGTGCCTCCCCGTCAAAATCAAAGCCGCCAGCGCCGGCTGGTGCCGCGCGGTGGCGCTCGTCCCCGCGGAGTGAGTGCTCAAAGTCCCCCGTTGGACGAAAGTGTCCGGACCTGAGTTTTGGGCGATTGGAGCAGGATTCGATCCGAGTCCAGTGTGACGACGAATCCCTCTCAAGTCAGTCGCCACAAGGTGACGGTGTTCGGGAATTGGGGCAGAGAATTCCGGTGCTCAGACGTTGGTAGCCCCCGCAGGGGACGATAGAAACAGCCGCGCTTCGGGTGCCGTCAGCGGGTCTCGACAACTGGCTTCAAGTGGGGTACACCCTCTGAGATGAAAGCCTTTCTTGCCGCTGTGCTCTTGGTTGGGCTGTCGGTCTCGATTGCCGAAGCACGGGATGAAAACCCACCTATCCCGCCTTCTCAATGTTTGCCGTCAGGAATCCGGCCCGAGAACGATTCCCGCCTTGCTAAACGTGGCAGCGAGCCACCCCAGAAGATTGGGGTTCTCTCCTACTATCCCAATAGAGGTGGCGGCTTTACTTTTAGGGAAGGGGCGGACATCGCGTTCTACGCACTTCCTTACCCGCCGCAAACACGTGACTTTGACGCGATGGTGCTAGTGGGTGGGAATGTCAAAGGTGCGAAAGTTGTGTTTCACGTGGCCCAGCGGGTGAAGATATTTGCCGTCGGAACAGAGAAACTGTTTCCTGGCGCTTACTTTATTTACCGGTGCCGACCGGTGGAAACTGCGCAAAATGGCATCTTCTGCCGAGAGGATACCCCAATTGCACAATGGGACCGCGACACACCCACCGGTAAGTTTCAGCTTTCAATCATGGATGTGGACAGCCAAACTCGGGTTAAACTGAAAAGCATTGTGCCGGTGTTGGAACAGGCTCCGAAACCCCTACCGAGTAGATCGTAGACCGGTGTCCCGCTTGCGACCTGCAATTTCGCGTGCATGAGTCCGCGATCACCGGTCGGTGCGCCCGCACGGATTCTTTGTCTCCTGCCTCCCCGTCAAAATCAAAGCCGCCAGCGCGGGCTGGTGCCGCGCGGTCGCGCTCGTTCCCGCATAGCACCCCGACGTCGGTCTTTCGACACTCGTTTCTACGACCGGGTCACGAATTCACTGGGTCAGTTCCCTAGTGAAACTATCTGACCCGACCCGGTGGACAGATTCTGGTCAGTTAGCCGACGTCGCGGCGGGAACGCCTTCCCTATTTGCGGAAATCCGTTCCCGGCGGGAATACTTTTCCGGGACAGAGACTACGCGGCCCCGGTCGTTAGGCTGACGTGCAATCGGATCCCAAGCGCAGAGATCGGGCGCATCCACTCTTCTATTGTCCGATATTTCGAGATGCGTGCGAGACGGGTTTTCTACGCGCGTAGAAACGTCTCGGGAGATTGCTCGGCCCTGCAAAATCGAAGGCCCACTACCTCAGCTTTTCCGCGTACGACAGGTCTTGCAGCAAGGCGTAGCGGATCACATTGACAGCGATGCGGACCGCGTCGTGATGTTCGTAGCCGGCGCAGGACACCGAGGCTTGCCGTTCGAGCGCGCAACTGAGGTCGTACTTGCTGTAGATCACGCAGTAACGGCCATTGAGTTCGATCCCCTCTAACAGTGGCTCGCCTTCCTTGAAGGTTGAGTCGAGTGGGTCGTTGGGATTGCCGCTTTCGGGAATTCGCCGTTTGACTCGCCGGATGTCGAAGCCAATCCCCTGTGAGAAGAGTTCGTGTGTGATAGGAATTCGCTCGAGTTTCTTGTCGGGGAAGAGTTGTCGCACCATGTCCCGGAAGCTTTTGTCGAATTGCGGCGAGCCGCAGCAGGAGTCACCGAACAGCACGGCTCCGTTCTTGAGATAGTTGCGAAGGTTCTTGATCTCTTGCGGGCCGAACGCAAACGACGCGCGGCCGTGCAGATAAGCCAGCGGATAACGCCGCAAGCTGGGATCGCTGGGAAACAGATTTTTTTGACGCGGCGAAGCCGGCACGTTTGACATACGGTTCAGGGCCAAGAGCACATTGTGCAGGGCACGTGGCGCGGCGTCCCATTCGCCCGTGTGTTGTAGTTTGGCGACCTGCAAAAGTCCGCGCTCGATCGGGCTGGGAGCCGCAGCGACCTCTTCCGGAGGTGCATCGAGCTTGTTGTACGGCTCGCGGCCGGTGGCGTAGGCGACGACGTTGGCCCCTACCTTCATGGAGTGCAAAACCAGCAAGCTAAACGCGGGCGTGCGTTTGGGCGCCGGTTGCAACGACCATTTGTCCCACAAACAGGAATGATCGCGGGGCGAATAGACAAACGACGTTCGGCAGCCGAAGTCGACTCCGAGCAATTCGGTCCCTTCAGGGTCGAGCGGAAACTCGGAACGATAGATTGGATGTTCTGGCGGCAGACGCTTGAGCTGCGCATCACCCGGGTAAAGTCGCGAGGCCAGATTCTTGATTCCCTCATCGAACCCGGCGCCGTTGCAGTTGTTGACCGCGAAGATAAAGCCCCCTTGTTCGACGTAGGCCCGCAAGAGTTGCACCTGGGCTTCGGTGAATTTGGGTTCGTCGAGTCCGCTGATGTAGAGAATGGGGGCTTGCAAAAGATCGCGGACGCTGCCGTGCGCGACAACTTTATCGAGATCGACCTCTTGATACGTGAGCAGCTTGGGCCACTTCGGCAAGCCGCTGACGTAATCGGTCAGGTTGCGCGCGTCGTTGGGATGCAGGTTCCAGTTGGGTTGTGTCTCGTCGTCCGCCTTCTGCGCCTGCTGAGTGCTGTAATTCAGCTTGTTGATCAAAACCGGCGCGAGTCCCTTCGAAAGAAACAACAGGGCGAAACTGGACGCGACCACCCGGTCCGCTTCGACCGACGTGAAGGTCGCGTTCCAGCTTCCGTGCAGTCTTGATTGCCCCTCGATCAGGTAGGTGGCTCCTTCGCGGTACCAGTCGTGGCTGCCAAAAAACCGCTGGCCCGAGAGACGCCCGGCGCGTTCCACGCCGTAAAGGTAATAGAGGACCCAATTCGCGCCGTATCCCGGGTTTACGCGAACGGCGAAATATCGCTCCAACCATTCGACGGCGTGGCGCAGCGCGGTGGCCGTGCGCGGGGCCTTATTACAGCACTTGGGAGTGCCATCGGGATTTGTGTCGTCTTCGGTCGATCCGAGCATTTGCTCGCAGATCACGAGCGAGCCGATGCCGGAACACGTCATGCTGCCGGTGCTGGGGTTTTTGATTTGATAGCCCCAACCGCCGTCATCGTTTTGCGAGTCGAGGAAGTGTTTGAGCGTCAGTTCCCAAGTCTTGCGGCGAACCTTGATGCCGGCAATCGCTGCCTCGCGCAGGCCCAGGACGGCGAACTGGGTGTTGCTGTTGTCCTCACTCCCGCCGGTGTAGGCCCCGTGACCATAGTTCCACATCCCGGCCATCTCGCCCCGGGGCGTCTGCGTGGTTTCGAGTCGCTCCGCCAATGCGGAGATCCGCAGCCGGTCGCGATCCCAGTCCTTGGCGGCGACCAGTGACATCAACACCAGCGAGGTCTCGTACGTTCCTCCTGGATCGTGGACACTTCTTAAGTAGTTGAGGGCCCGCGCCGCGACGGGATCGGAAGGGGGGACGCCCGCGTTGAGCAACGACAGCGTGCACAGCGCCGACGGCCCCACAGAGAAAGGCCCCCGGATGGGACCGCCCACACCAAACGAGCCGTTAGAGTTCTGCATCGTCGCCAGGAAGCTGGCACCACGAGAAATGGAGTTCTTGACCATTTCTCCCGTCAGCTCGAAGCTGGGACCTTGCCCCCAGACCGAGGCTGAACCGATTCCGCAGAAGGCGACGGCGGCGATCACCCAGGCAACCGGCCGGATGCCGTGTGACATAGTCCTTGTTCCTGCCTTTGCGATTTGTGCCTTCATTCTACTCGCCCGCCGCACGGCGGGAAACGGGCTGGTCGCGGGTCCTTCCCAGCAAGTCATGCCGAAATGAGACGATTGATGCTTGTCGGCCCGCCCCCTAGAATCGGCTCACCGACGACTATCGCTCCAAAACGCGAGGAAATTCGCAGCCGTGCCTCCCGAAAAACGCGACTTCGACGACTTCCTCGACCGGTTCAAGCGGCACCACGACCTGATGGTCGAAGAGCTGCATAAGGTGATCATCGGGCAGGATGCCGTCATCGATCAAATTCTGGCGGCGATCTTCACGGGAGGGCACTGCCTGCTGGTCGGCGTGCCCGGGCTGGCCAAGACACTCGTCGTCAGCACGATCGCTCAAATCCTCGACGCCCAGTTCAAGCGCATCCAATTCACGCCCGACCTGATGCCTTCGGACATCACGGGCACCAACGTTCTCGACGAAGGGGACGGCGGGCGGCGCGAGTTTCGTTTCGTCCAGGGTCCGGTTTTCACAAACATTCTGCTCGCGGACGAGATCAACCGTACCCCCCCCAAGACTCAGGCCGCGCTGCTGCAAGCGATGCAGGAACGCGAGGTCACCGCCGGCAAACAGACCTATGCTCTTCCGGAGCCGTTCTTTGTGATTGCCACGCAGAACCCGATCGAGCAGGAAGGGACCTATCCGCTGCCCGAGGCCCAGCTCGACCGCTTCATGTTCAATATTAAGGTCGACTATCCGACGCTCGAGCACGAAGAGGAAATCCTGTCGCGCACCACCACCGGCGATAAACCCGATGTGCGGAAGGTTTTGTCGTCCAAGTCGATTCTCTTTTTGCAAAAGCAGATCGGCCAGATCGAAGCGACGCCGCTTACGATTAACTATGTCGCTCGACTGGCTCGGGCCACGCGGCCGTCCGATCCGTCGTCGCCGAAATTCGTTCGCGAAATGATCGATTGGGGGGCCGGTCCGCGTGCCGGCCAATACCTGATTGCCGGTGCCAAAGCGGTCGCTGCGATGGATGGTCGTCCCAGTGTGTCGCTGGATGACGTTCGCAAGGTGGCCGTCCCCGTGCTGCGACATCGCATTTCGACGAATTTCCAATCGCAGGCGGAGGGTTTGACGCCGGAAGACATCATCAATCGACTCATCAAGGAAGTGCCCGAGCCGACGATCGACAAGTACGAAAAGCGATGACGGGTTTCGCGAAACCTATGCGGGCCGCACTGGTTGTCTTTGCGGCCCTACTCTGTCGGATCTCGACTCGAGCCGACGATCGGCCGGCTCCGACCAATCCTCCGGCAAGCGAGCGGCCCAACACCGACGCGTTCCGCCTGCTGCTGCAGGTTTACTCCTACGATCCGGCCATTCCGCTCGAAGGGCGAATCGTCGAGCGCGTCGAGGAACACGAGGGCCTGCGCGAGAAAATCGTCTTTCGCGGAGCCCAGGGCTTCTACGTTCCAGGGTATCTCCAATTTCCCGCCAAGCGGACCGGGCTGGTACCCTGCGTGCTGTTGCTGCACGGCTGGTCGGGCTCGAAAGCCCATTTCTGGTCCGACAACAATTACATCAGCGGCGGCAACGTTCGCCGTGGTCTGCTTAAGGAGGGGTTCGCAGTCTTCGCACTCGACGCGCAATGCCACGGCGACCGCATTTCGCAGAACGAGTTTGCTCCCGTCAATCCGTCGGGACCACCCGGCGTTCCGGCGCGCAAAGGCTACTTTACTCAGCGCGAAATCTATGTGCAGACGACGATCGACTACCGCCGCGCGCTCGACTATCTGAAGGGCCGTTCGGAAATCGACTCGACGCGGATCGGCGCATTCGGTTACAGCATGGGCGGCACGCAGACGTTTCTGCTGACGGGCGTCGAGCCGCGAATCAAAGCGGCCGTCGCCTGCGCCACGCCCGCCGACCTGGCCCCCGATTCGCTCATCGCCCCGCGGCGCGTTGCCCCGGCGATTGGTTCTCGCCCGTTCTTAATGGTGATGGGACGCAACGACGAGATGTGCAAACCGGAAGAAGCCGAACGGGTCTTTCGCAGCATCGGCAGTCCGCTCGCAAAGTTGTCGTTCCACGAGGGAACCCACAAAATTGGCGCCGCCTTCGTCCCCGAGGCCGTGGCGTGGCTCAAAAAGAATCTCTAACTCCTGCTGAAAGAGTCGGGCAACGTGACCTTCCAACCCGCGAAACGTCATTGCCCTTGGGTCGTGGGAACCACCTTGGTGCTGCTCGGCGGGGCAATCGCTCGCGCCGACTCAAAGCAAGTTGAGCGAGCGAAGGCCGAATACATCCGCAAAATGATTCCGACGAAGATCGTCGGCACGTATCCCTCCGGAAAGCTCAGGGAGCTGCGCGTGCATGGACGCAAGGCTTACCTAGTTGAGCCTACGGGGAAGGTCGACCCGCAAAGGCGGTGGGTCTGGACCTTCCCCTTTTGGCTCGCCATCAACGACGGGCACGGCCGCCTGCAACATCGGTTTTATGTCGACAAACTGCTGGCGGCCGGCTTTGCCGTCGCGGGGATCGACGTCGGAACGTCTTGCGGCAGTCCTTCCGCCGCCGACGTTTGCCAGGACTTCTATCAGCTCCTGGTCTCGCAACATGGTCTCAATCGACGGGCGCGGCTCATCGGACAGAGCAACGGCGGACTGATGGCCTATGCGTGGGCGTTTCGACATCCCGAATCTGTCGATCGAATCGCCGGAATTTGCCCGGCCACCGATTTTCGGACGTGGCCGGGCCTCCCGAACGTGGTTGCCTTTCCCGAGCAAGGATTGGGCTACGGACTCTCGCTCGAGCAGTTGACCGGCCGCGTGTCGGAACTCAACCCGATCGACAACCTCCGCCCGTTGGCGACAGCCGGCGTCAAGATTCTGCACGTCCACGGCGACAAGGATGAGTTAGTCCCGCTGGCCGCCAATTCGCTGGATGTGGCCACCCGCTACAAGCAGCTCGGCGGATCGGCTCAAATCGTCGTCCTGAAAGGGCTCGGACACGGCGGGACGCCGCTCTACGAATCGGACCCGTTCATCAAGTTTCTCCTCGCCGACTAATCCGGCGTCCTGCAGCGAATGAGCGATCCTCCGCTGCCGTTCTTGGCACGTCATTCGCACGATTTTACATCCGATCCCGAGTTGCGCGCCGCGTTTGCCGTTTTCGGTAGAATGCCGAAATCCAACGAGGAAGGGGTGACAGATGCCGAAATACAAATACCTCATCGTGGGTGGCGGAATGACGGCGGATGCCGCTGTCGCGGGGATTCGCGACGTGGACAAGACCGGTTCCGTCGGGCTGATCGGCAGCGAAACGCAGCCTCCCTACAACCGGCCGCCTTTGACGAAAGGTCTCTGGAAAGACAAACCTCTCTCGAGCATTTGGCGCAAGACCGACATGCCGGGGGTGACACTGCACACGGGGCGAACGGCGCGCAAGCTGGATCCACGCCAGAAGCGAGTCACCGACGATCAAGGAACCGAGTACGGATATGAAAAGCTGCTCCTGGCCACCGGAGGTACGCCGCGGCGGTTGGAGTTCGGCGGCGACCAGGTCATCTACTACCGCACGCTGGCCGACTACGAGCGTTTGCGAACCCTGACCGAGAAAGGCTCAAACTTCGCTGTGATCGGCGGCGGGTTCATCGGCTCCGAGATTGCCGCCGCCCTGGCGATGAACGGTAAAAAAGTCTCGCTGATCATTCCGGAAGAGGTAATTTGTTCCCGGCTGTTCCCCTCGGACTTGGCCGAATTCGTAAACGATTACTACCGGAGGAAAGGGGTCGATGTTCTGACCCGCCAACGGAGTGTCGGCCTCGAAGCGCAGGGAAACCAGCTCATTCTTTCAGTCGCAAACACCTCCACCAAGGAAACCAAGAAGTTGACTGCCGACGCGGTCCTGGCCGGCATCGGCATTCTTCCGAATACGGAACTCGCCCAACAGGCGGGACTGAAGGTCGACAATGGCATCCACGTCGATTCCGGTTTGCGAACCAGCCAGCCCGATATCTTCGCGGCGGGCGACGTGGCGAATTTCGAGGATCGCACCTTGGGGAAGCGTCGGCGCGTCGAACACGAAGATAACGCGAATACGATGGGCCGCCTGGCGGGACAGTCGATGGCCGGCAAAGCCGTGTCGTACGATCATCTCCCCTACTTCTATTCGGATTTGTTCGACCTGGGCTACGAAGCCGTCGGCGAAACGGATTCCAAGCTCGAAACCTTCGCCGATTGGCAGGAGCGCTTCCGCAAAGGGGTAGTCTATTACCTAAGCGAAGGCCGCGTCCGCGGCGTGCTGTTGTGGAACGTTTGGGAACAAGTCGACGCGGCACGGCGCTTAATCGCCGAACGCGGGCCCTTCAAGGCAGCCGACCTCAAAGGCAAGCTTCCCGCGTAGGATTCCGCCCCTCGCCGGAGAGCTACGATCGCCCGACCGTCGGCTCAATGAATCGCAAGTCGGCCTCGCTCCGCGGTCGCAGAAAATCGAAATCGGCTCCTTCATCAGCTTGGAGCACGTGATCGATGTAGAAGCGCGGGTAACCGCGAAGATGCGGCGATGCGGGGGGTTGCCAGCTTTTCCGGCGACGGTCGAGTTCAGCGCCGTTGACCAACAGTTCGAGCCGACGTTGTTCGACGTCGAGTTCGATCAGATCACCTTCGTGCACGAGAGCCAGTGGGCCGCCAGCGGCCGCTTCTGGAGCGACGTGCAACACGACGGTTCCGTAGCCGGTGCCACTCATCCGCGAATCGCTGATCCGCACGACATCGCTGACGCCTTGCTGCAGCAGTTTGAGCGGCACGGGAATCATGCCCCACTCGGGAAAACCGGGGACGCCTTTCGGGCCGGCGTGGCGAAAGACAAGCACGCTATCGCGATCGACCTTGAGCGCGGGGTCATTCACGCGCGCTAGCATGTCGTCGTAACTCTCGAACACAACGGCCGGACCGCGATGTTTGAGGAGGCTGCCGGTTGCGGCCGAAGTTTTGATCACGGCGCCGCTAGGGGCCAGGTTTCCGCGAACGACAGCCAACGCTCCGTTCGCCCGCAAGGGTTCGGACCGCGGTCGAATGACGTCGCGATCGAATGATCGCACTCCCTCGAGTGCGTTGCCAAGCGACCGGCCCGTGATTGTGAGGCAGTCGAGATCGAGCAAATCACTAATCTCAGCCAACAGCGCGGGCAACCCGCCGGCGCCGTAAAACGCTTCCATCAAATGGCTGCCCGAGGGGCTGAGATTGGCCAACAGAGGAGTAGTCTGGGCCAACTCGTCGAAGCGATCCAAGCGCAGGTCGATGTTGCGTCGTCCGGCGATGGCGACTAGATGAATCACGGCGTTCGTCGAACCGCCCAGCGCGTGCAGCGTGCGGATCGCGTTGTCGAATGCGGCTGGAGTCAGAATTCGCGAGGGACGCAAATCTTCTTCCACGAGCGCGACAATCCGGCGGCCGACGGCTTCCCCAGCAGCCATTCGGCGAGCGTCGGTCGCCGGAATCGACGAAGTGCCAGGCAGCATCATGCCCAAGGCTTCGGAGAGGGCCGTCATCGTCGAGGCCGTCCCCATCGTGTTGCAGGCGCCAGCCGAGCAGCCATAGCAGGCCTCGATCTCGCGAAAATCCTGATCGCTGATGCGACCCGCGCGCAGCTCGTCCCAATACTTCCACAGATCGGTGCCCGTTCCGACCTCGGTGCCCCGCCAGCGGCCCGACGTCCGCGGCCCGCCGCTGAGCTGAATCGCGGGCAGATCGGCGCTGGCGGCAGCCATCAACTGGGCCGGCGTGGTCTTGTCGCAATTACACAACAGGACCACGCCGTCGATCGGATTCGCCCGTAGCGTTTCTTCGACCTCCATCGCCATCAGGTTGCGATAGAGCATGGCCGAGGGTTTCATGAACTCCTCGCCCAGCGAGAGCGTGGGAAACTCGAGCGGCAAACCACCGGCGGCCAACACGCCACGGCTCACGGCTCCGGCCAGCTCACGCAGG